>NZ_DASSWP010000195.1:0-2992 GCF_035704785.1 Gracilimonas sp.
CGAGCCCGGCAAAAAGGATGGGGATTTATTTAGTTCATAGCTTTTTTCTCCTCAAATATTTTTAACTTTGCGACCTTTATGATCCGCTTTATATTTGCGCATCCATTTTCCTAACCGAAAGCACCTTATTACTCAGAATATTATTCACATGAAAAATCTCTTTACTTCAGAATCAGTATCCGAAGGACATCCGGATAAAGTAGCCGACCAGATCTCAGATGCCATCTTAGACGCTCTCCTCACTGACGACCCAGATTCCCGTGTAGCCGTAGAAACCCTTGTAACCACCGGACTTGCCGTGGTTTCCGGGGAAGTGACTACCGATGCTTATGTGGATGTTCAGGAAATCGTTCGCCAGGTGATCCGTGAGATCGGTTATACCAAACCTTCCTACCGCTTTGATTCTGAAAGCTGCGGTGTACTGACTACCATCCACACCCAAAGTCCTGACATAGCCATGGGAGTTGACCGTGACGGCGCCGGAGACCAGGGAATGATGTTCGGTTATGCCACCCGCCAAACGCCGGAGTTTATGCCGATGCCACTTCAGTATTCTCACAATCTGCTGCGTGAGCTGTCCCGTATTCGTAAGGAAACAGATCTGATGCCTTATCTTGCGCCGGATAGTAAAAGTCAGGTTACCATTGAGTATAATGATGATGGCAGCCCAAAACGCATTCACACCATCGTACTTTCAACTCAACATGATGAGGGTGTTGATCAGAATCAGATCAAACAAGATGTCAAAAAGCATTTGGTTTCTAATGTGCTTCCTGCTGAATTTCTGGATAATGAGACTATTTATCACGTAAACCCAACCGGGAAATTTGTGATCGGCGGTCCCCATGGCGACACCGGCCTTACCGGACGTAAGATCATTGTAGATACCTACGGTGGATTTGGAGCCCACGGTGGCGGTGCTTTTTCAGGGAAAGATCCTTCCAAAGTAGACCGCAGTGCGGCTTATGCTTCCCGCCACATCGCAAAGAATATCCTGGCTGCTGAACTTGCCGATGAATGCCTCGTACAGCTTGCTTATGCCATTGGTGTAGCCGATCCGGTTTCCATTAACGTGAATACCTATGGAACTGGAAAGATGAGTGATGTGGAGCTGGCTGATAAAATTGCTAATACTTTTGATTGCACGCCTCAGGGAATCATCAAGCGGTTCAACCTGAAGTCTCCTATTTATCGCCAAACAGCGGCATACGGCCACTTTGGAAGAGAGGAATTTCCATGGGAGAAGCTGGATTATGTGAATAAACTGAGCTAAAGAATATTGAACAGATGAATATTCAATATTGAATTTACAGTAAGATCGTCCTTCGAGAATCTCCTCATTTCTGTTATTTTCCATGAATTCTTAAATCAATGGAGTTTATGGATAACGAGCGCTTTCAGTCAGATTCAGGCCAGCCAACGATAGAGTTCTTCGACATCCCCATCATGGAGCCGATGGTCACCTTTACCGATCTTTGGATCACTGCTGTTTGTTTATTTGCCCTTTTTAAGCTTATAAAACTGAACAAAAAAGGGAAAGTCCATCAGTATATGCGGTGGTATTTTGGGATCATGGCGCTCGCTACTTTTTTGGGAGGAGTACTGGGACATGCTTTTCAATACGCGGTTGGGCTTGAATGGAAACTCCCCGGGTGGCTCATTAGTATGCTTGCTGTTATGGCGATAGAGCGTGCCTCCATTATGCACGCTCAGCCTGTTATCAATGATAAGTTTGGCAGGTTTCTTGAAGTAGCCAATGTTGTTGAGTTACTCACCTTCGCCGTCATAACCTTCACCACCCTTAACTTCTTTTTCATACAAATACACTCAGCATACGGACTGGGGCTTGTTGTGCTTCCGTTGCATTTTTTGGTGTATTGGCGCACCCGGAATGAAGGCAGTCGCATCTTTTTCCTTACCGTACTTTTTGCCACACTCGCTGCTTTTTTCTATACCAGCGAAATTGGCATTCACACCTGGTTTAATCACCTTGACGTTGCACATACCGTTATGGCCATCAGCATGTACTGCTTTTATCGGGGAGCACGAAAACTGGAGGTACTGAAACCTGAAGATATCAAAGAAAACAAGGGCAGCTTTAAAGACGCCGTGAAAGATGCTCTTGCCGGCCTAAAAAACAATTTGAAAAGACGATCGGTGGATATAGATTAATATAGATTCACGTCGCCTAAATCATAACACCTAAATCTATCTCCCATGAAAATCCTACCCGCATTTCTCCTTTCATTGTCATTGCTAATGATCTCTT
The DNA here is from genome assembly GCF_035704785.1 of Gracilimonas sp. Lineage (GTDB taxonomy): Bacteria > Bacteroidota > Rhodothermia > Balneolales > Balneolaceae > Gracilimonas. The sequence continues at coordinate 2,270 of NZ_DASSWP010000195.1, forward strand.
GTGCTCCTGCACAGCCTCAAACAGTGTTCACAAACGTTAATGTTATTCCCATGGATAGCGATCAGGTTTTGGAAGATCATACTGTTATTGTTGAAGGAGACCGCATTGTGGAAGTTGGTCCTTCCTCTGAGGTAAGTGTCTCTTCTAATGCAACTATAATTGATGGTACCGGGAAGTATCTGATGCCCGGACTGGCTGAGATGCATGGGCACGTCCCTCCCACTGATCCCGGGCCAAATGCTCCTGATTACTTTGACGATAAATATGTGGAAAGCACCTTATTTCTATACATATCAGCCGGGATTACAACTGTCCGGGGTATGTTGGGTTATGAAAATCAGCTGGAACTTAAAGAACGCGTTAATTCCGGAGAATTGGTTGGGCCAAATCTGTACCTGGCCGGACCAAGTTTCAACGGAAATACCATCGCATCCCCGGAACAGGCAGCTGAAAGGGTTCGAGAACATAAAAAAGAGGGCTGGGATCTGCTTAAAGTTCACCCCGGCTTATCGCTTGAGGAATATAATGCTATGGCTGAGACGGCTCAAGAGGCTGGCATTACCTTTGGCGGGCACGTACCGGAAGATGTCGGAGTGATCCATGCCATAGAATCAGGTCAAATTACCATTGATCATGTTGACGGATATGTAAGCTATTTACGTCAATTTGAAGAGGATGAGATGGAAGCAAAGATGGCATATATCATTCAGCTTACCAAAGAAA
>NZ_DASSWP010000017.1:0-19631 GCF_035704785.1 Gracilimonas sp.
GCTTTTTTTCGGTTTGGCTTTATTTGCATTCCTATGCGCTACTTTTATCAATCATTTTGTAAACACAACCTTACAATTTTATCAGGTAGATTATGTGACAGGAGAAAAGAGGCCAGTGTTTTCATTTGAAAAGGAACCCAATATTAATCCGGCCAACTTTTCTGTTTTAGACAGTAAGGTAACAACTGATGGAAGATCATTTATTTTTACCACCGGAAGTTTCAGGGCTAATGCACAAACCCAGGGAGATATCTGGAAATATGACTTCGATACCAAAAATGTGATTAAACTATCTGAATCACCCTATAATGATGGATTTGGTGACTTAAGCGAAGATGGTAAAATGGTTTTTCGAAGCGGAAGAAGTGGACATTTTGATATCTATTTAAAAACAAAAGATGAATTAATAAATCTGACTCAGGATATTCATCGGGATAACTTTCCTGCCATATCTAAACAGGGAGATAAAATTGTATTTGCCTCCGACAGATTGAGAAGCGAGGATGAGTATAAAACGATGGATATTTTCATAATGAAATTAAATCCGGATAATAGCTGGACTGATCCTGAAAAAATTTCAGTAGGTGAAGGGCAAAATGCCCACGCCCACTTTTCCCCTGATGGGAATTGGGTGGTCTATACAACTGAAGGATATGGTATAAACGATGAACAGGCACTTATACAGCCTATTATTTTCTCACCTCAAATGTATGGTGAAATTGTGGCCTATAATGTCAGTACAAAAGAACGTTTCCGTCTTACACATAACAAATGGGAAGAAGGGACACCATTATGGGTTGAATAGAAAGGATCAGTTTCTGACATTGCACGATCGTAATATGAATGGCTAAATATTAAGTTCCTAAAGTAATGAAACCTAAAGAAGTAGTAGAAAAATGGGTCGAAGCATTTAACGAGGGAAATGCAGAGAAGATCTCAGCATTTTATCATCCCGATGCAATTAATCATCAGGTAGCCAACGACCCGGTAGAAGGAATCGACGCTATTAAAGAAATGTTTAAGGCTGAATTCAATACAGCTGACATGACCTGTATTCCCGAAAACATATTTGAGGATGGAGAATGGGCTATTTTAGAATGGAAAGACCCTTTGGGATTAAGAGGGTGTGGTTTTTTCCATATAACCGATGGAAAAATTAAATTCCAGAGAGGATATTGGGATAAATTATCATTTCTCCGTTTGCATGATTTACCAATACCTGAATCATAGTAAAACGAAAACCGAATAATTTATATGGCATATGTATTGCAGTTTGGCTTTAAGAGTAAACAACTAAAAAATCCACCTATACGAAGACGACTCTTCGAAAAATAACACAGTATAAAAATGGGAAGTAATAAGAAGCTATTACCGGAACAACGCGAATCACTGATCAGCACATTGGAAACCCGCTTTTCAGAAAACATGAGCCGACATCAAGGCCTTGACTGGAAAAAGATACAAGCAAGGCTTGAAGACAATCCTGATAAACTATGGTCACTTCATCAAATGGAACAAACCGGCGGTGAACCGGATGTGGTGGGGTACGATAATGAATCAGACGAATTTGTTTTCTTTGATTGTTCTGCAGAAAGTCCGGATGGACGCAGAAGCCTCTGTTATGACCGTGAGGCCTTGGAATCAAGAAAGAAATACAAACCAAAAGATAGCGCGGCCGATATGGCAGCTGAAATGGGTGTTGAGCTTTTAACTGAGAAAGAATACCAGGAACTGCAAAAGCTTGCAGAATTCGATACCAAAACCTCAAGCTGGCTAAAGACTCCTGCTGATGTGCGAGATCTTGGTGGCGCCATTTTTGGTGACTACCGTTTTGGACGCGTCTTTATATATCACAATGGCGCAGAATCTTATTACGGTGTCAGAGGATTTCGTGGTTCTCTAAGGGTTTGAAATTGTTAAGACTGCTAAATTTTAATTAAGATCCTATATTTACACTCTACAAACATTTGGAAGAACTACAAATGAAAAACTAAAACCCAGCTTCAACGGCAGCATGAATTGTTCCACAGGGAAAAACCAATATCCCACCAAATTCTTAGCGGAAACGGCACTAATTGAGATTCATATTAACCGAAACTTCCCTGCGGATCAGGGTCCCCAAAATGTGTATCAGTGTGAATATTGCGGGGACTGGCATCTTACCAGTAATTCGCCTAACCGTAATGAGCGATTACAAAAAATGATCGATTCCGGAGAAATGCACTTAAAACAACAGGCGAAACATTGGGAGTAACTGCTTATCTGAAGTATTCTACTTCAATAACTCTAAACTTTTCTGCTTGTCTGAATCCAATTGACCTTTTAATTCCTCTATCCCGTTGAATTTTTTCTCGTCCCTAATGCGATCAAAAAAACGAACCTGTATTGTTTCTCCGTAGATCTCCTTTTCAAAATCAAAGATATGTACTTCCAGTGTTTTTTCATCTTCCCCAAAAGTAGGGCGAACACCAATGTTCATCATCCCTCCATACCATTCTCCTGAAACCCGAACTTTCACGGCATATACACCATTTTTGGGTATCACCTTATTTTCATGTTCAGGTTTAAGGTTTGCCGTCGGATAGCCGATGGTTCGCCCCCGCTCATCTCCATGCATCACAATTCCATTGAGCAGGTAGTTGCGGTTCAGATAGCCAGCAGCTTTTTTAACATTTCCTTCTTCAGCAAGTGTCTTTCTGATAACTGTACTGCTGATAGTCACCTCTCCCATTTCCTCCTTTGAAACCACATTGGCATCAAAGCCTAATTCTTTTCCGAGTTTTTCAATTGTTTCAATGGTTCCTTCCCGATCCCTGCCAAAATGATGATCATAGCCAATCACAAATTCACTTACTCCTACTTTCTCATGAATAATATCCCGTACAAAATCTTCAGAGGTGAGCAAGGAAAAATCGCGGTCAAAAGGAATTACCAGTAAAACATCTATTCCCAGGTCTTCAAGAATTTCACAGCGTTCTTTAAGAGTGGTCAATAGCTTAATCCCTCCTTTGCCGGGATTTATGATCTCTCTTGGATGAGGATCAAAAGTAACAACTACACTCCTGGCATCCCTTGACCTTGCCTTATCAACTACGGTATTAATTAATTTTCTGTGCCCCTTATGCACTCCATCAAAAGTACCTACAGTCACTACCGTATTAGGTTGATGAGTAATATTTTTTAGCTCAATTAGCTTTCCCATATTTCCTTTAACTGATCTCCCATTTCGTGTGGAGTTAATGCGTCTTCAATTAAAAAGTGCCCAATCGCTGTACGTTCTAGTGCACTTAAATATGCTTTAGAATGTAAGGCTTCTCCCAGATCTCTGGCAAGTGACCGAATGTAAGTTCCCTTACTGCAGGTGGTTTTTAAGGTTAACTTAGGGGGATCAAATTCAACTATCTTGTGATCATGAAATGTAATTTGCCTGGGCAGGCGGACTACTTCTTCCCCTTTTCTAGCAAGTTCGTATAATTTTTTTCCTCCATATTTAAGCGCAGAATACATAGGTGGGATTTGTTCTACCGTTCCTGTGAATTCTTCTGCCAGGATTGCCTCAATTTTTTCCTTTGTGATATGATCCCAGTCTGCTTCTTCGGTTACTTCACCTTCAGCATCATAAGTGGTAGTAGACTTACCGAATGTGATCTCAGCAGTATAAACCTTGGGCAGGTCCTGTATAAATGAAATTGATTTTGTAGCCTTTCCGCAGCAAAGAATGAGCATGCCTGTTGCAAGGGGGTCAAGGGTACCTGCATGTCCTGTTTTCTTAACCCTGATCCTTTTGCGAAGAAATTTTACCACATCAAAACTAGACCATTCTATAGGCTTGTTGATCAGAAAGATGGCGCCTTTTTTGAGATCAGTATCCTTTGATGGCATGTTACTTTTGCCATAAACGGGGATCTCATCCAAAGGGATAGCAATGGCCATTTATTTAATCTTCGCTGGGTGAATCAGGGTCTTCATCAGGGATGTCAACTTTCTTCAAAAGCTGCTCCATCTTATTCACATACTCTGCTGTATCATCTTCGTAGAAATGCAATTCAGGAATTTTACGAACCTGGTTCTTTATTTTTGAAGCCAGTTCATATCGAATCTCATTAATGTGATCATCAATAAACTCGTATACCGGTTTATCATCTCTTTCAGGTGAAAATACGCTTAGATAAACTTTAGCAATGGATAGATCATCCGTCATCACCACATTCGTTACAGTTACAAAAGTGCCGCTTGGCTGATATGATTTTTGGATAATTTCACCAAGATCACGTTTAATAACGGCAGCTAATCTTTCAGGTCTGAAACCCATAATATTAGGTAAGAATTAATTTAAATCTATATTTCTAAACGAGGATGGATAAGCCGCAATTTTTCGATCACGGCTTCTTTTTTATCCTGCTGAGTCTTCCAGCGTTCGTTTCTCTTCAGTGATCTTATAGCTCTCTATCTGGTCACCAACTTTAATATCATTGTATCCTTTGATACTGATACCGCACTCATAACCTGATGCAACTTCTTTCACATCATCTTTAAAACGCTTGAGAGCATCAATTTCGCCATCATAGATCACAACACCATCCCGAACCAATCGAATAGGATTGTTTCTTTCAATCTTGCCTTCTGTTACATAACAACCTGCGATGGTACCGACCTTCGATACTTTAAAGATCTCACGAACATCAACAACACCCAACATTTGCTCTTTCAATTCAGGAGAAAGCAAACCTTCAAGTGCATCTCTAACCTCATCAACAGCATCATAGATAACACTGAAGAGACGAATATCTATTTCTTCTTCTTCAGCCAGTTTACGGGCTTGTGTCGTAGGCCTGACCTGGAATCCAATAATAATAGCATCTGAAGCCGAAGCTAAAAGTACATCCGATTCAGAAATAGCTCCTGCCCCTGTATGAATAATATTCACTGAAACTTCTTCCGTACCCAGCTTCTGGAGTGAGCCGGACAATGCTTCTATAGACCCATCCACATCAGCTTTGATGATAATATTCAATTCGGAAACTTCACCAAGAGCAAGTCGGCGTGAGATATCATCAAGCGTCATATGCTTGGTTGAACGCATAGCCTGTTCACGGCGGATCTGCATTCTTTCGCTCGCCACTTCTTTAGCTGTTTTCTCATCTTCAGCAACAATAAGTTTATCACCGGCCTGAGGCATGTCATCAAAACCGGTAAGTTGAACCGGCGTTGAAGGCCCTGCTTCTTTAATTCGTTTACCGTGGTCATCTTCCATGGCTCTAACACGACCAAAACATGGACCTGCTACAAATGCATCACCCACTTTCAGCGTACCACCCTGAACAAGAATGTTGGCAACAATTCCTTTTCCTTTATCAAGACGTGCTTCTAACACCACACCATCTGCACGGCGGTTAGGGTTCGCACTCAATTCAAGCAGTTCGGCTTCTATCAATACCTTTTCAAGGAGATCTTCAATACCGTTACCGGTATGGGCTGAAACCTCAGCATACTGTACTTGTCCGCCATACTCCTCTACAATTACATCATGCTCAGAAAGCTGTTGTTTAATTCGGTCAGGATTTACGCCTTCCAGATCCATCTTGTTAATGGCCACCACCATTGGTACGCCAGCTGCTTTAGCGTGATTTATAGCCTCAATGGTCTGTGGCATCACAGAATCATCAGCAGCAACTACAAGAATTACGATATCAGTTGCCTGAGCTCCACGAGAACGCATAGCAGTAAAGGCTTCGTGACCAGGGGTATCAAGAAAAGTAATTTCATTATCGTTATGCACCACCTGATATGCCCCAACGTGTTGGGTAATACCACCTGCTTCACCCGCTGCTACTTTCTCTTCACGTATATAATCAAGTAACGATGTTTTACCATGATCTACGTGACCCATTACCGTAATGATGGGAGCCCTTGGCTTAAGATCTTCTTCCGCATCTTCAGGAATGGTAAGTTCTTCGTCTAATTCCTCGGCGTCTATAAATTCAACTTCCTTGCCAAATTCCTCTGCAACCAACTCAATGGTACCGGCATCCAGGCGCTGATTGATGGTGATCATCAATCCAATGGACATACAGACCGAAATAATATCGTTTACTCCAACATCGAGCAGGTCGGCAAGTTCATTTGCAGTAATAAACTCGGTAGTCTCTACAATATCAGACTCGAGTTCTTCCATTTCCGCCTGCTTTTGCAGCTCTTCCTCACGCTCTTCTTTACGTTCACGACGACGTTTGGCACGCTTACTACCCACGGTTTTAGAAGATTGCATCTTCTTCATGGTTTCGCGCATCATTTTATCTACATCCGTCTCATCGATCTCAGCCTTTTTCTTTCTCTTCTTCTTGGAAGATTTTTTGTTTTTAGAACTGCTATCATCTTTCTTAGAAGAACCGGTATCGTCTTTACGATCCTTACGACGCTTTCTCGTCTTACGTTTTTTCTTCTCGGCTAGATCGCTGGTAAAAGAAGCCTTTCCTAATACTTTAGTTCCTTTAAGCTTGCCGGCTGAGCCTCGAATAATGTTTTCTTCATCTTCATCTTTCTCATCCTTATCGTCAGCCGATTTTTTAGTTTTCTTCTCTTCCTCAGGCTCTTCTTCTTTCTCAGCTTTAGCCTCTTCCTTCTTCTTAGCTTCTTTTTCTTTTTTCTCCTTCTCAGCCTTCTCTTTTTCTTTCTTAGCTTCTAGTTCTTTTGCTTTCTCTTCTTCAGCAGCTTCTTCTTTGGCTTTAGCAGCAGCTTCTTTCTCTTTCTCCTTCGCTTTTTCTTCCTTCTTCTTCTCTTCCTCAGCTTTTTTCTTTTCCGCTTCTTCCTTCTTAGCTTCTGATTCTTTTTTTTCAGAAGCCTGCTCTTCCGGCTCAAGAGGGTCTAATGCATCTTCTTCCTGAGGTTCCAAACCTGATGTTTCATCTTCCGGTTCCAAACCAACGGTTTCTTCGATAGGCTCAAGCACATTTTCGAGAGTAACGCTGTCGTTGCGCTGATTCATCATTTGGCTTCGACGACTCTCATACTCCTCCCTGGCCTTTTCGTGATCCGCACTCTTAGCTTTATCCTCACCATATACTTCATCCAAAGCCGAATACATTTCCGGCGTAATTTTGAAATTTGGGCGATTTGCTGCATCAAATCCATTTTCACTTAATGTATCTACAATAGATTGTGTAGCGACATTAAATTCAGCTGCAACTTTAAATAATGGTTTGGGTCTTTTAGACGTCATAAATGGTTTTTGAATGTGAGCTGGTTAAACTAAGAATTTTTAAGTGGAATTGCCGATTTAAGCCTCGTCCTCAAATTCGTAAGCAATTACACTCATAATCTTCTCTGCCAGCTCGGGGTCTATTTCTTCGTTCGTTCTGCTAACTAATTCTTCTGCGTTGAGTTCAAGCACGGCACGGGCGGTATCACAACCGATGTCATGAAGCATTTTAATCACTTCTGGGCCGAAATCAACTTCAAACTCATCAATATCTATATCGTCTTCCTCTTCCACTTCGCGGTATACATCAATTTCTACCTCAGCAAGTTTGGATGCAAGACGAATATTCACTCCTCCTTTACCAATAGCCTTTGAAACTTCATCAGCAGGAACCAATACATTGGCATGTTTGCTCTCTTCATCCAATTCTACCTTTAATACTTCTGCAGGCTGGAGAGCACGTTTAATAAACTCATGCTTATCAGGAGTGAAATTGATCACATCAATATTCTCATTCTGGAGTTCACGAACTATCGCATGAATCCTGATTCCTTTCATACCAACACAGGCACCTACCGGATCCACACGTTCATCATGCGAAAGAACCGCTACTTTTGATCGATCACCGGGGGCACGTGCAATACGCACCAACTCGATGATACCATCAAATACTTCAGGGATCTCATTTTCAAATAGTCGTTCCAGGAATAACTCTGAAGTTCTTGAGATAATTACCGTTGGATTGCCGTTTCGCATATGCACTCCGGTTACAACCGCACGAATGGTATCTCCTTTTCGATAACGATCTTTATAAATTTGATCGCTTTTTGGAAGCAACAATTCCACGCCATTGTGATTTACCAGAATATCTTTGTTTTGGCGAACCTGATATACATCACCAAGAATGATCTCTCCAACGCGGTCTGTATAGTCTTCGTAAATATTATCTTTTTCGATCTCCCGAATTCGCTGGGCAAGCTGCTGACGAGCCATGGTTACTGCACGTCGGCCAAAATCGGTGATCTGAATTTCCTGTGCCAACTCATCATAAAGTTCAATATCAGGATCTACTTTTTGAGCATCCTCTAAAGATATTTCAGCTACACTGTCAGTAAGCTCATCGGCAGGTACAACTTCTTGTACATGTAATATCTGTATTTCTCCCCGGTCAGCATTTAAGATTACCTCAAAAGCTTCGTCGGACTCATATTTTTTGCGGATCATGGTGCGAAAAACATCTTCCAAAATGGAAAGAAGCATATCGCGATCTATGCCTTTCTCATGAGCAATCTCTGCAAATGAGGAGATAATCTGTTTTGATAATTCGTTCTGCATCAGTTTAGCTTAATTAAATTACGGGAATTATTTTGGTTTCTACGATTGCTTCAAAGGGAATCTGAGTTTCTACTTCCTCTTCATCCGTTAAAGCAACGGTATCTTCCAGGATGCCGGTGATCACACCTTCCAATTTTTTATACTCACCGTTTGTATTCTTAAATTTGATGGTTGCAACACGACCTTCATTTTTTTTGTATTGCCTTTTATCACTCAAAGGACGACTTAATCCCGGCGAAGAGACATTCAGACGATATTTTTTATCAAACAACTCATGAGCTTCAATTAAAAACCCAAGTTCTTTGCTGATCTTTGAGCAATGATCGATGTTCACTCCACCACTTTCACTATCAAGCAAAAGCCAGACTTCGTTCTGACCTCCTCCTGTTTTCAGCTCAACATCTACAACAAAAAGATCGTGCTCTTCTGCAAGAGGTTCCGCTAAGTCTTTAATATTTTGTGCTATATCTATCTGCATTTTCACCAAATTCTGAAACAAAAAAAAGCGAGTGCCTTCCGACGCTCACTGTGTTTTAAAGGTAGCTCTATTTCGCCTAAATTTCAATGAATCTAACAGATTGTAGACAGATTCATTTTTTGGTTAAAAAGATTTGGGTTAATTTGGGAATCTTCTAAACTTTCTTATTGAGAACTCAACTACAAAAATTCTAACATCAAGAACAATATGAAATTTCAAATTACTCCCATAATTACCGTTCTACTGATTCTTGGAACGCTTACCTCCTGCCAGAATAAAGATTCTAAAGAAGAACAAGAGTCGGATCGCGGCAGGCAGCTTGAGTTAACTCAGGAAGTAACTTTCCTGAACAGCAGTTCTGATACAGTCTCTACTTTAAAAGTTGCTGTAGCTGATGAGCAAGAGGAAAGAAACCAAGGATTAATGGATGTTAATGAAATGTCGTCAGATGCAGGAATGCTATTCATTTTTCCTGAAGAAAGTGAACTTAGTTTTTATATGGCCAATACTCCCTTATCACTGGATATTATGTTCGTTAACGCAGACAGCATCATTGTACGCATCCATCACAGTACCACTCCGTTCAATAGCGAACAACTTCCTTCCGGTAAGCCGGCTAAATTTGTCGTAGAGACAAATGCAGGATATGCGGTGGCTAACGACATTCAGGAAGGGATGAGAATTCGTTTCTAATAAGATTCAGAAAACCTTTACTGCTCTACTGTAGCGTACTCTTTCAAGTATTCCATTACTTTTTTGACATTCTCTTTAGAACCCATATAGATCGGAGTTTGCTCATGTATAGCTTTTGGCTCTATTTCCATAATCCGATTCTCGCCATTTGTAGCAAGTCCACCGCACTGTTCTATAATAAAACTTAGAGGATTGCATTCGTACATAAGCCTCAATTTACCATTAGGATATCTGTTGCTGTGTGGATAAATAAAAATTCCACCTTTGATTAATGTTCGGTGTATGTCAGCAACCATAGATCCAATATATCTGGCTGAATACGGCCTACCGCTTTCAGCATCTTCCTCCTGACAGTATTTGATATACTTTTTTAAACCCAGGTCCCAAGAATTATAGCTTCCTTCATTGATGCTGTAAATACTTCCGTGATCCGGGATCTTGATTCTTTTATCACTCAGTATGAACTCACCTATGCTTGGATCTAAGGTGAATAATGAAACTCCTAATCCGGTTGTATAAGCCAAAATAGTACTCGAACCATACAATACATACCCTGCCGCAACCTGTCGTACACCCGGCTGCAGAGCATCTGATTCTCTAAGCGTGGAGTCAAAACGAGCTTCCCTCATATACACTGAGAAGATACTCCCTATGGATACATTTACATCTATATTTGAAGAGCCGTCCAAGGGATCTAAGTAAACAATATATTTACCGCCTTTACTGCTTAGTTTTACGATCCCGTCATTTTCCTCAGAGATAACCATACAGGTGATCAACGATCGATCCAATGCCGAAATAAGCTGCTGATCAGCAAAAAGATCTAATTTTTTAACAGCTTCACCATGAATATTAGTAGAGCCGTCGAGCCCTAAAATATTTGTAATTCCCGCTTTGTTAACTTCTCTCGAAATGATCTTAGCAGCTAATCCAATATCTCTGAGTAACTGCGATAGCTCACCAGTAGCTCCTGGAAACCTATTTTGGTTCTGAATAATATATTCTTCTAAAGTTTCCAGCCTTGAATTTTTTGTACTCACTACGTTTGGATTATTTTATGGAAGCGCTTTTCTACAATATAAAAATGTTTCTCGAACAAAATCTCCACCTTTTAGAATTATTCAATTACCCTCATTGATCTGTTTGAAGATTTCCGCCGCCTTATTTTTTAGGTCTTTTAAACTGCCATTATTCGTAACAACAAAATCAGCTAAATGAACCAGTTTATTAAAATCAGGTTGTTTTGCTATTCGTTCGGTGATTAATTTTTCTGAGCTGCTATCTCTTTTTACAGTTCTGTCAATTCTATGTAATTCATCGGCCAGTATAATTACCACAAAATCGATTCCCTCGGGGCGACCGTTATTAAGAAGGATAGCTGCTTCTTTAGCAAAAACTTCAACCCCTTCTTTTTCTTTTTGAGCAGCCAGTTCTTTAGTTTTTTCCCATAGAACAGGATGAACAAGTTCATTCAATTGCTCAACTCTTCCTTTTTGAAAAGCTTCTTCTGCTAAAAATTCTCTATTCAGTCTTCCCCGGTCATCATATGACTCATCTCCAAAAACAGATCTTATATTCTTTTTGAGCTTTTCATCTTCATTCATCAACTGTTTAGCGAAGTCATCGGCATATAGAACAAAAGCACCCAAATCTTCCCATTCTTTGCAGAAAGTTGTTTTACCGGAACCGATTCCCCCTGTTATGCCGACTTTGATCATAATTTAATAACAGCCATTATTTTAGTGATCTATTTTGGTCTATACTTTGGCATCCTGCAAGAGATAGGCTTTTATGAATTCGTCCAAATCTCCATCCATTACTCCACTTACATCACTGGTTTCATAATTAGTGCGGTGATCCTTTACTCTCTGATCATCGAATACATAACTGCGAATTTGTGATCCCCACTCATTCTTACCTTTTGAGCCTTCAAGTTTAGCCTTTTCAGCTTCCTGAATTTCTTTTTCCAGCTCATAGATCCTTGACTTCAACAGTATCATCGCCTTTTCGCGGTTTTGGAGCTGTGAGCGTTCCTGCTGGCACTCAGCAACAACGCGTTCCTTTCTGCCATCAGAAAGCTCTCCTTCCCAAATCAAACGCACCGCAGTCTCTACCTTATTTACATTCTGCCCACCGGCCCCACTGGAATGAAAACGCTGAAGCTCAACCTCACTTTCATTGATATTCACTTCAATGGTATCATCAATAAGAGGTGCCACAAATACGGAGCAAAATGAGGTATGCCTGCGGGCATTGCTGTCAAAAGGAGAAACACGAACCAAACGATGAACACCACTTTCGGCTTTGAGAAAACCATAGGCATTATCACCTTGAACCTCGATCGTAGCACTTTTCAATCCTGCTACATCACCTTGTTGGTAATCTACCACTGAAACTTTAAAACCGGCTTTTTCTGCCCAACGGGTATACATGCGATAAAGCATTTCAGCCCAATCCTGACTTTCGGTTCCACCCGCTCCCGGGTTAAAGTTAACAATGGCATCCCGATGATCATCAGGCCCGCTGAGCATATTACGAAGCTCCATTTCCTCCAAAGCTTTTTTAAGCTTTTTAAACTCAGCTTCCAATTCAGAGCCAACATCTTCACCCATCTCCTGAAATTCAAGAAATACATTAATGCTTTCACGAAGTTCATTGAGTTTATCCCAGCCTTGCACCAAACTTTTCTCATGATCCAGCTCCTTCATTATAGATTGAGCTTTAGCAGGATCATTCCAAAAATTAGGATCTTGGGTCTGTTCGGTAAGTTCTATTATTCGGACTTTGCGTTTGTCGTAGTCAAAGGTACCTCCTGAGCGCATCAATGCGCTCATAGAGTTCCTGTAGGTGATCTGTATTTATTGCCATCTGTAGATTTTAAACTCTATTATTTTCTTGTCAAAAACGCGCCAAGTACCAACCCTGCAACAAAAGCTATTCCCAGTCCTTGTTCAGGGTGAGCACGTACATAGCGTCTTGCATTCCGATATTCGTGCCTTAGCTCACGCTCTAATCCGTCCCGCTCATATTTTAAACGGTCAAGCAGGGCATCGTAGGTCTCCTCGGCTTTATCTTGTAAAGCTTCGGTAGTATCATAGATCGTTTCTTCTATATCTTTTTTTGATTTGCCATTCTTTTTTTTAGCAGCCATGATTTCTCCTGTTTTAGTTACCTAAAAATACAAATTCATTGGTTAAATTTTTGATTCATTTACTTATAAATTTAACACTTCTACCCTACTCAATTGTTCCATCTTAAAAGCTTAAGCCATTATCATTTTTAGAATTTAAAAAACCTCAGTAACCAAGTGGCAATATAGTCGTCATATCAACAAATCGATTATTTTTTTGAGTATGTTATCCGATGAGTTATCACCAGTTACTGAAGTTGAATGGATGATTTTGAGCTTTCAGATAAACAATGCATAGATGAAGTCTTAGCGGGTAACCGAAAGGTCTACTCCCAGCTTGTCAATAAACATGCTCCCATGGTTTTTCATATAGTCCGCAGATTCATAAAATCGGAAGATGAAGTGGAAGAGTTGGCTCAGCAAATTTTTGTAAAGACCTATGAACGGCTTGAGACATTTGATGGTAAATCAAAATTTTCATCTTGGCTTTATGTTATCAGTATGAATCATTGCCGTGATTATGTTAAAAATATTAGAAGGAAAAATAAAAATTTTAGTGAAATGGAAAGTCATGAACTCCGGGATACCTTAGGACACGCGATTACTCCGGACCATGAAATGGAGAATAAAGAGACAAACCTCATTCTTTATGAAGGATTGGTTTCTATCACTCCTGATTATGCCGAAGCCTTTTTAATGAAATACCGTGATGGACTTTCTTATAAGGAAATATCGGAGCAACTAAATGTAACCGTAAATGCCCTTAAACAACGTGTATACCGGGCAAAGGAAGAGTTAAGGGAATTCATGAACACAAAAATGGATGATTATGGATAAGCAAGAATTACTTAGAAAATACCTTGACGAAGAATTAACTCCTGCAGAGGAACGAGAAGTACTTCATCTGATCGCTGATGACGAAGAATTGCGATCTGCCTTGCGTTTCGATTTGTTTCTTCGTCAAACATTCTCCAGCCATGAGTTTTCGAAGGAGACTTTTGAGGTACCTGAATATTTTTCCGGTAAAGTAATGTCAGAGATAGAACAAAAAGAAAGAATGAATGCTACTGAATCTCTCCAGTCTCAATTAAAAGACAAAATTACAAGATGGATTGAAACTTTGTTCACTCCCAGGTCTTTTCAGCTGAAGCCTGCCTTCGCTTTTGCTATATTTGCTTTGATACTTCTCACCCCTGTACTGCCCTATTACTTCCTGCAAAATGAGTCCGGAGAAATTTCTCAAAACGGCAATGAATTTGAGACCCAAACAGTAGCTGACACTGAGGAGATGGTTTGGGTGCGCTTTATTTATGTGGATGACAACGCGGAAAGCATTGCCATAGCCGGAGACTTTAACAGCTGGGCTCCTGATTCATTAACTAAACAACAGGTTAACGGACAAAATGTTTGGACAGGGTTTTTCTCTATGCCAAGAGGAGAACATAAATACATGTTTGTAGTAAATGGCGAAAAATGGGTAACAGACCCTCTTGCCAATATGTATCAAGATGACGGTTTTGGGAATAAAAATGCCATTATATATCTATGAAATCAAAGGTTTTAACCATGTTATTTATAGCTTATTTACTCCCTTTTCCTGCACTGTCTCAAGACTTGCAGACTTCAGTTACCTCTGAATTCAGGGTGGGGTATTCTTCAAATACCTACCTTAATCCTTTTTTCTCTGAATGGGACCGTACCTATAACTCAGGGTATGGCCTAGCTGCGACTTTTGGGCAACTTTTTTGGGACAAAAACCGACATAAGTTTGAACTAAATGGCGGCTATGTATTTGAACCATTTTTTACTGGACAATCTACCTGGCATGGACATCTTGCATATGCCCGGTATATAGGTCAAATCAGCTCAAAATTACATGCCGGTTTTAATATCGGCACCAGTGGTTTTCAATCTGATTTTGACAGAAACCTCCATTGGGTACAACCATATATAACCTGGTTTCCATCATCTTTTACTTCCTTGCACTTTAAAGCCGGATCCAATTTTAGGGAGTACGTAGGTTTTCAGGATAGTCTTAATATCAATAATCGTTTAGACTCTTATGCGTTGGAAATGGAGTCCTGGATCGGGTTCAGGTGGCAATTAAAAGGAGGAATTTATGGAAATTTTGAAAATTTACCTGCTATCCAAAATGGGATTTCAACTTCATTTTCACTTAGACACTTATTTGTTAATGGAAGTAGAATAACTTCTGAATTACAATTTATAAACTATAGTTCAGAATTTACCACCACTGTTGATGAAGGTGGCGGACCGGGTGGCCCTTTTGGTCCTCCGGGAGGTACTACTGAAACCCAGTCTATAAATGATCAAATCTGGCGAATTAAATTGGAGGGCAGTTATCCCGTTTCAAATAATACTTCTGCTTTTATATCTGCTGAACGCTCGTTGTATGAATCTTCATCCATAAATGATGGTATCGGAGATTTTCAAATTTCAGGGGGAGTACGTTTTTCATTGACTCCAAATTTGTTTACCTCCGGAAAACGAACAATCGAACCAATTTGGACAGAGGATACCGATCAATACACTTTACGTATAAAATATAGAGGGAGTGGTAATTTATTCTTAGTGGGAGATTTTAATGACTGGGAAATGCCTGGAATACCACTTAGAGAAGAATCTAAAAACACCTATAAAACCGTCTTAAAGATGGAACCGGGACTTTATGAATACAGGATATTGGTCATTAACGGTTCTGATGAAAAGTGGCTGGAATTTTCTAACAATACCTCTACCGTTAAAGATGGTTTCGGCGGAACAAATGCTTTAAAAATTATAGAATAAGTAATTGATAATCACATGAGAAAAACAACGAATATATCACCGGTAAGGACATTAATGAAGCTTACTCTGTTTAGTTTTCTGCTAATATTTCCTGCTTCAATTTCTGCACAGCAAACTTCATTATCTATTTTAACTCAAAAGGCTTCTGAGTTAGGTATTGATGAATCACACATAACCCGGCTTCAGGAACGAGCTAAGGCAAACGGGATAAGTGGAGATCAACTGGCTGAAATATTAGAGCCTGCCGTTACACTAGCAGAAGGGGACCTGCCGTTTGATATGATCCTTGAAAAAACATCTGAAGGTTTGGCAAAAAAAGTTCCCAGCCATGTTTTATTAAACGTACTACAGGGATTGCAAGAAGCTACCCAACAATCTGTGAACATTGTGGACCCCTGGATGCAAAAATCCGGAGTACAGAACATGCTTGAACGAACGGAGTCAGAAGAATCCGTCCAACAATTTAGAAATAATTTGCTGAAAAGTACCGGTCGCGCTTTAAACCAAGGCCTTACTGAACAAAGTGTGACAGATTTCATGAATGAACTCAACAATGATGAAATTTTATCCAAAATTAACGCTAATGAAATTGTAACTTCACTTACTATTCTCCCAGATCTGCCTACAAGTTCAGACAATCCTGAGTTATCCGGCAAACTTATTATCCAGTCGATTAAAGGCGGGTTCAAATCAGCAGACCTCCAAAAATTACCTTCAGCTATGCAGATGGCACAAAGCAGAGGTCAACTCCCTGTGGGTAATATTGTAAATGGAATATTTCAGCAATTAGAAATAGGAGCACCTGCTACAAATATTCTTCAGGGCTTGTTTGATGGCAAAATTGGAGGCCCTCCTGCAGGTGTCCCTGGCAGACCCGGTAATCCTATTGACGGTAGCGGAAACGGTTGATTCTATATCACCTCTAACAATTTGTTTCTTTTGATCAAAGATAACGTTGATATGGCACTTATTTGATGTGCTCTCACCCAAGATTAAAAAACACTAATTATTTCAGTAACCAAATCGAAAGTTAGTCGTCGCATAAATAAACCCACTAACAACAAACTAAAAAATATAATTATGTACTACTCTAAATTTTTAAAATTATTAACCGCCGCTGTAGTATCCTCATTTATGATCATAGGATGCGGAACCCAATCGGATAGCCGTACCGGAAGTTTTCAAGTATTGCTTCATGATGCGCCTGCAAGCTATGATGAAGTAAACGTGTTTATTGAAAGCGTAGAGGTAAATAAAAGCTCTGACGAAGAAGGATGGATAACCGTAGGTTCACCGCAACAAGTATTTGACCTGTTAGAACTAACTAACGGTGTATTGCAACCTCTTGGCGAAATAGAACTTGAAGTCGGAACTTACGAACAAGTACGCCTTATTTTAAGTCAAGACGGACACAGTGTGGTAGTTGATGGTCAATCGCATGATATGTTCATTCCAAGCGGAGCCCAAACAGGTATCAAGTTAAACGTAAATGCAGAAATTGAAGCCGATATTGACTATGTATTGCTTCTCGATTTTGATGCCAGCAGATCAGTAGTAGTTACCGGAAACCAAAACTATCTGCTGCAACCTGTGATAAAAGCAACAAACCAAGCTATTAGCGGAAATATTGAAGGTACCATATCTCCTGCTGAAGCCGAACCGGTTGTTTATGCCATTGCAAATGGTGACACACTTTCTTCAACTTATGCTGATGCTGAAAACGGCACATTCAGATTAATAGGCCTTGAAGAAGGAAGCTATACTGTATCTTTCGATCCAACGAATGAAAATTACACTTCTAAAGACACTACCGGTGTAGCAGTAACTGTTGGTGAAACCAATGATCTTGGTAGTATTGAGTTGAGCCTGAATTAAGGTCAATTTTATCCAAACATAACCCCTAAAAAGGTCTGGATTGATTTCCAGGCCTTTTTTTTATTCGGGTATCAGCTGATCTTTATATTGTAGTTCATACAGTTTTTTATAGATTCCATTTTCCTGCAAAATCAGCTCTTGATGACTTCCCGATTCCCGAATTTCTCCCTTATGCATTACCAAAATGGTTTCCGCATGTTGAATGGTTGAAAGTCTGTGCGCAACAACAATTGAAGTTCTTCCTTCCATCATTAGCCTACTGGATTCTGTTACCAAAGCCTCCGTTTCTGAATCCACACTTGATGTGGCTTCATCCAGGATCAAAATCTCTGGATCATACACCAATGCCCGAACAAAGCAAATTAGCTGTCGTTGCCCCATTGAAAGTGAAGTGCCTCTTTCTTGCAGAACATAGTCATAAGCGCCCGGAAGTTTTTCGATAAACCGATGAGCCTCAACTTTATGAGCAGCTTCTATTACTTGCTCTCTGGTTATATCGGGATGCCCAAGTGTGATATTGTCAAAGATCGAGCCTGAGAAAAGTGCATTATCCTGTAAAACCAAGCCAAAATGAGAACGAAGATCATGAAGTGACAGATCCCTGACATCCACCCCGTCTATTTTGATACTGCCCTTTTGAATATCATAAAAACGCATCAGCAGATTTATGATCGTAGTCTTTCCGGCTCCGGTTGCACCTACAATAGCAACAGCATCACCCGCTTCCGCTGTAAAAGATACATCTTTGAGTACATATCCTTCATCATCATTATACCTGAACCACACATTTTCGAACTCGATCTTCCCTTGCGGATCTTTTATTTTTTGAGGTGAGTCCGTTTCAATAACCTGAGTTTTGGTATCGAGTACACTGAATATCCTTTCTGAAGATGCCAATGCGGATTGCAGGGTATTAAACTTCTCTGACAACCCTTGAATTGGCCTAAAGAACTGTCTTGCATACTGAATAAAAGCTAAAAGTACACCGAAGGTTACTCCATCCATAAGTGCCCTTGCCCCACCATACCAAACGATCAGTGCCATTGCCAGACTTGCCGTTACTTCAACGATAGGCCAAAAAATAGCAAAGTAGAAGATGGTCTCTATGTATGCATCCCGGTGACCTGCGTTTATCTTTTCAAATTTCTCCCGTTGCTTTTTCTCTCTATTAAAAAGCTGAACAACGTCCATTCCATTAATATGCTCCTGAACAAAAGAATTGAGCTGAGCGATCTTATCCCGAACCTCTAAGAAAGTAACCCTGACTTTCGCTTTGAACCAGAAAGTGGCGTAGAAAAGAATCGGTAATACTGCAATAGTCACCAAGCTCAGTTCCCAGTTCATGCTAAACATGAAATAAAGAATAAAGATGATCCGGAACATATCACCGATTATAGTAACTACACCATCGGAAAGCAGTTCACTTAGAGCTTCAATATCACTGGTTGTTCTGGTGATAAGACGACCAATGGGGTTCTTATCAAAGAACTGAACATTAAGTGTTTGTATCTTCTTGAAAACGGTATTTCTAAGAGAGTACAGCGCATTTTGGCCAAACCACCTGGTGATGTAGGTATTGAAAACCAACAGAATAAACTCGCCCAGCAGAGCTCCGCCCAGCAGCGTTATGATCCACCACAAGCCTTCAAAATCATCCGTAGCAATGTATTCATCCACGGCTATCTGAGTAAGCTTAGGACGAATTGTACCGAGGTATGAAGCCGCCAGCGTTAAGCCGATGGCTAATAATACGTACCCTCGGTATGGTTTTAGAAAAAAATAAAGCCGTCGAATCAGAGTGGTATCGACGGCTTCAGAATTTTTATTGTTACTCACTTACTATTTCGATTAAAATCTGTCAAAATCATCATAAGAAGATCTGGGGGTAATCTTTTTAGGTGAATCTGAGTCAGAGTCGTCATTCTTATTTTTTATGTTCGAGCTGTACGTACTGCTGCCGTATGTTTTGCGCTTATAATTACTATCACGGCTTCCAGAACGATTTGAACTACTGCTTCGGTTCCCGCGAGAACTGCCGCTACTACTGCTTCGTCTGCTTGAGCTTCCCCCTTTACGGCTTCGGAAGTTTTTCTTACTGCTGCTCTTATAGTTCT
>NZ_DASSWP010000148.1:0-11100 GCF_035704785.1 Gracilimonas sp.
ATAGCCAACCATCCTTGCACCGGATTCAACTCCTAAATATCGGGCTATTGCGCCATAGGATGTGACCTTTCCATGAGGAATTTGAGATACAACCTCATATACGCGGGTATAAAAATCATTACTTGATTCAGTCTTCACGAAAAAGCTTTTTAATTTCCACCAAAGCTTGAGAAGCTCCGTTCTTCTGTTCTGCTATTTTAACGGCTTCTATCCCCAGGGTTTTATATAAAGAACATACTTCAGGGACATTCTTCAAGCTCTTAAGGTGTTTTTGGATAGTATTTATATCACCCCTCGCAATGGGTCCTGTCAAAGCATTTACAACGCCTAATTCATT
The DNA here is from genome assembly GCF_035704785.1 of Gracilimonas sp. Classification (GTDB taxonomy): domain Bacteria; phylum Bacteroidota; class Rhodothermia; order Balneolales; family Balneolaceae; genus Gracilimonas. Next base: position 338 of record NZ_DASSWP010000148.1, read on the forward strand.
GATATTCTGTAAAGTGTTTTCCATCAGCGGTGTCAAAGCTTTGAGCAGAGTTTGTTTGTCTACATTCCCTTGTTCAGATATCTGAGATATCAACCCGGCAAGCACCACTAAATAATTAGACGCAACGACCGCAGACGCATGTAAAAATGGCTTTGCTTTGGGTTCTACCCTGAAAGTTTTAGCACTAAGATCTATTGCGATCTTCTCAAGCATTTTCAGGAAGAGCCCATCGCCTTCTATATCAAACCAGGTTCCTTCAAAAGAATCTGTTGACTTGGTAATGGCTTTCATGGGATGAAATGAAGCTGTTTTAGCCCCGATGGACTCAATTACCTCCAGCGCTTTCGATGAATGTGTACCTGAGCAATGTGCAACAAATTTGCCTTTAAGGGATTTAAACCGTCCGGCAAGGTCGTTTGATACCTTATATATAGCATCATCTGAAACTGCAACGATGATAATTTCCCCGATAAGAGTATTCTGAGAAGGGAGTCCCGTGAAAAAATCTGTATCAGGATATTGCTCAATTTGGCTATCTGCTATCTCCGAACGGTTAAATACGGAGATCACCTCATATCCATTTTTTTTTAAAGCTTTGAGCAAAGCATTTCCTACCTGTACAAGACCAATGATGGAAATGCGGGGTTTCTTCATCTTAAACCATTTGAGGTTCGACTCGCTTAGCGTATCCACAAATATGCTTTGCAGATTCTATATGATCCAAAAATTCTATTTCATATCCCCACGATCGGGCAACCAGAATTCCGCTCATAAAAGCACGTGCCCCCTTCAGCGTCTTCTCATTGCTATTCAAATAGTGCATGAGGCCTGATTCTTTATTTTCTACAACCAAAGACCGTAATTTTTCCAGCTCTACTGGGCTGCTGGCGGGGACATCACAGCAATAGACGATCAATGCATTCTTATTCAGGAGCAATTCATCGAGGGTGAAAGCAAGTTCCCGAACAATAGCCGGATCGTAATCTCCAATTTGAAGGCTTACAACTTCAAAGTTTGAAAAGCACGATTGGAGAATCGGCAATTGGGTATACAGGCTCATTTCTTTGCTGTATCCTTCATCCGCAATAAAAAAGTCATCTTCTTCATCACAAAACTCATTCCTTAAATAATCATTGACCAAGACTTCCCCGAAACGAGTTTCAAAGGCCTTGTTTGAAGGCATCGCTAATTTTTTTTGAAGCTGTCCGGTGTATGACTCGATCACTACCACGGTATCAAAATTTTGGTCTACCACGGTTTTGTAGGTGGTGCAAAGCTCCCCGAAATTATGTTCGTCAATTACGTTTGGCACAAATAACATCCTAACATGATCCGAATTGGTATTCAAATGCTTTGCATTTTTGATATGGTCTTTTATCTCTTCTTGGGTCAGGCTTTGTATTTCCATAGTGCTGATTGATGATATAGTAAACTTAAAACTAAAAACTAAAAAAGCCCTGAGACACCATTCCTAAACCAAATGGAAATGGTAACTCCGAGCTTCTGTAATATGCTATCAAATATTTTTGCTTTGATAAGCTAATGCTATCTGATGATCTGATTGCCTAAAACTACAAATTTCAAACAAATTATCATTGTTAAATCTTACTCTAAAACTGTTTTTTTCCTCTTTTAAAATTGTCAGGTCGTTTAAGTTTGTTCTCAAACCGGTTCCCATACATTTAACAACGGATTCTTTAATGGTCCACAGGCAAACAGGATCTACTTCTCCTAAAGTTTTCCTCTCTTCCTTATTTAAAATTCTTTTAACCACCTTATCATTCACTACTCTGTCCACAAGCTCTACATCAAGGCCAACATCATACACAGTAGAAATCGCACAAAAGACTTTTGACGGAGAATGAGAAAAACTAACGTGGATGAGTTTTTTCCCAGCCGTAGCATATGGCTTCCCATCCTTATGCTTCAGTAAGCTCTTTTCTTTGGATGGGATTCCCATTTCATCCAACAGCGAATAAAAGAGATGGCGAACTGATAAAAACTCGGCTTTGCGATTTGGATTCGTGAAACTGTCATACTCATTACATTCACTTTCTGAAAGGATGCTTTTGTCTCTTCTTGCTATGATTTCAGCAATGCCCAAAGCCACCTCTTCCGGCCAACCTTCGATATGTGATGTATCCATTTTTTTCATCTGAGGAAGTATAAGCATGTATTGCAAATATTACCGGATGGGATGGTGGAAATTATAAATGAATGACGTCGCTTAATTTAACAATCTTCCCTTACTCTTAGATTTAGGTTGCTTTGAAATAAAGGTCGAATTCTACATTTTAGACCCGACAATTTAAAGTTGATATTAATAGAGTCGGTTAAAGGCCAATGTTGTGAATTATCCTTGAATCACCACCAGATAAAAGAAAGCGAAAGGGGAAAGAGCTTGAGTACATATTTAAGAGTTGGTTTCGTCTTATTATTTGTTATTTGTACAGTGGTCGTAGTAGCTCTTTGGCAAGGTCTGCATTCTTTTGTATTTGCGTGGGTATTAAACTTCATGTTAATGTTAGGTGTTTTATACATCACTAAGACATTCAAGCCAAAATTAGAATCGACTTATTACAATGCCAAAGAATGGGAAGCTGAAGGAAAAATATATAAATGGTTCGGGGTTGATGAGTTTAGAAAGGTGCTAGTATGGATTGGTTGGGAAAAATTGAACAAAGCTTCAAGTCCAGTAAAAAAGAATTTGGATGCATTAAAACATTTGGAGTATAGTACCAGGCAATCAGAATTTGGACATTTAGTTATATTTTTTATCGTAGCCATCTTCGTTCTTTCTGTAGCGTTTTATTGTGGAGCCATCCAATCATTGTGGCTGGTTTTGTTAAATATAATACTCAATGTTTACCCAATTGGTGTTCAACGTTATAATCGGCCGAGACTTCGAAAAGCCATACACAGATTTGAGGGTTTTCATAAGGACAGACAAACAAATAATCCAAAAAATATCTAAAGCTGATAAAGTAAAAACCTACACTATAGCCGGACAAACATGAAAACAATGACTTGTAGACAATTAGGTGGCGCATGTGATAAAGAATTTCATGCGAACACGTTTGAAGAAATAGCAGAGAAGAGTAAAAAACATGGAATTGAAATGTTCTAAAAGGGTGATAAATCCCATATTAAAGCCATGAATGAAATGCAGGAGATTATGCAAAAACCTGAGGCCATGAAAGAATGGTTCGGGCAGAAAAGAAAGGAAATTAATAAGTTACCAGAATACTGTAAGTAAATAGAATTCAAGAACAGATGTGCGAACGAACGTTCAAACGAATTGTGATTTGAGGAAGCTGAACACTTCAATATTAAATGTACCTTGTTGAATGTTCGGTGTTCAACTGGCGGAGAGGGAGGGATTCGAACCCTCGGTACCCCGTAAGGGGCACACTCGCTTTCCAGGCGAGCCCGTTCGACCGCTCTGGCACCTCTCCGTTTTTTTAAGTAGTTGATTGATAGCCCGTCGAAGGGGCGCCTAAGATATAAGTATTTATACCCTATATCAACGAATTAAAAACCAATATTAAAACTATTTTCAACATAGGTTTTAACGTTCTCTCCATCATCCTTTGCAGGAATAAATTTCCACTTTGTTGCGGCTTCTAAAGTTGCCTCCAAGATCCCATAACCAATTTGATCTACCACTTTATAATCATTTCCATCATAAAGCCGGATTTCAGAAACAAACACATCCTCGATGTTCCCATCGGTTCCCACCAAAAAAGTCACAATTATCTGAGCTTTAATATTTTGATTCTTGGCAGTTTCTGATATTGTAGGCTCAACAATTTTGACCAACCTTGGGCCTTGTTGTGGATCTCCCACTAACCGCCCCTCGCTACTACCTAACTGAATTTCTTCACTATCATCATAAAGTTCATTGTCATCAAAAAGATCCTCCACATCCGGGAAATCATAATCTTCAGGTATCACTTCATCGTCAGGGACAGGCACAGGAACCAGAGGCTTTGGAGGAGGAGGGGGTAAAGAACTTTGCCGGGTTACAATTGCATTGTCGATCAGTATTTCTTCTTCTTGATAGATGCTTTCATATGATATTCTTTCTTCTTTATCACTGACGGGCCATAATTTAAATACAGAAATTGCAATGAGCAGTGCTGCCACCATACACAACATAAAGCGTTGAGTATGCTCAAACTCATCAAAGTATATTTCCACCAGCCTTTGTTTCAAGTATCTCTCATTTTATTTATTTCTTCAGCCATCATCGAAAACGTGTGGTCCTTCAATTCCTTCATGTCTTCAAACTTAGCAGGATCTATGGTTTCCAAAACTTTTAATCTGAAGGTAACATTCGGATTCAGCTTTTTTGATGCCGGAGGCATTGCTTTAAAGCCTCCATCTATTGCCATCGGTTGTATTTTAAAGCCGTGCTCCATAGCCAAAAGGAAAGCTCCGTTCTTAAACGGTTTCAAATGGCCATCCATTGTGCGGGTACCTTCTGGGAATATCATGACCGGAACAAGATCTTTTAGAGGCTTTACCAAATTATCGAGCTTTTTGAGTGCTGAACGGCTTGCCCTGTTGATGGTCAGATGTCCGGTAAGCCATACCAGCCACCCCATCACAGGGATATAAGTCAGACTTCGTTTTGATACCCATTTCATTTTCCATGGCAAATGGTAAATGAATGCCATATCTAAAAAGCTTTGGTGATTTGAGATAAAAATAGTGGGTTCAGAAGGATCAAACTTGTCCATCCCTTCCATTTCCATTTTCCAACCCGGACTTGCCTTCATCATAAAACGAGCCATAATCGATAAGGTATAGTTTGGTGCTTTTCTGTACTTATCAAACGGAAAGGTGAGCAGAAAAACCAAAGAAATGATCACAAAAAAGATCAGGAAAAGAAAAGAGAAATAAGTGAATACAAAAATACTGAAAAGAGATCTCATTTTATATTTTTATAAACTTAAAAGTGCTTTTCGGATAAAGCCGTTATTCTTTTTCAGTAATTCCTTTGCTTCCCCAACATCCAAATCACTCAATGCCATCAGCAGGGCCGGTTTTACATGTCCTTCAGCTTTACTCAATAACTCTTCGGCTCTTTCATAATCTATTTCTGAAAAGATCATCAGGATCCGTTTTGCCCTTTCTTTAAGCTTTTCATTGGAGAGCATAAGATCCACCATCACATTTTCGTAGATCTTGCCTTGCCGGATCATAGCCCCTGTGGTTATCATATTCAAAACCATTTTCTGAGCCGTACCACTTTTCATACGAGTACTTCCCATAATAACTTCAGGGCCTACCGGAACATCAATCAAGTAATCAACAACATCCAATTTAATTTGATCGGCAGGTACGGTTGTTACCAAAATGGTCTTACACCCCCTTTTTGCGGCTTCCTTGATCGCTCCGTGAACATAGGGAGTCCGGCCACTTGCAGCAAGGCCACAGACTACATCCGGAGGAGCAATATCTGCAGCATTTACGGCTTCTGCCCCGATCTCTTCAGAATCTTCAGCACCTTCCTGAGCTACAAACATGGCTTCTTTACCGCCGGCAATAAATCCTTGTACTTTTTCCGGTGAGACCCCAAAGGTCGGCGGACATTCAGCTGCATCCAAAACACCCAGCCTGCCACTTGTACCTGCTCCAAAATACAGCAGCCTCCCTCCAAGCTGAAAAGCATCACTAACAAGCTCAATAACCTCAGCGATGATCTCTACTTTTTTTTCGACCTGAAGAGCTACTTTTTGATCCTCATTATTAATGAGTCTTGCAATTTCAAGAGAAGAGGCGAGATCGATCTCCATCGTAGCCGGATTTCTCTCTTCCGTGCTTAGCTTCTCCAGCTGGCTGAATAACTTTTTTTTATCAGCTTTAGATTTCAAAATAAATTTTACTCCCTTCTGTTTTTCCACCACATGCTATTATCGGATGAAGCTGAAGCCATGACAGGTTCAGATCCGTTTTCAGAAAGTCCTTTCAGTAAAGCAGCTGCTACTGCAACATCGCTTTCGGGTTGTTCAGGTTGCATTTTTTCAGGAGTAAAGTGATCGGGCACAAAATGTGTATCGTATTTAGCACTGATAAAAGCCGGATGATTGAGTGTAAACTCACAGAATGGAATAGTCGTTTTACATCCTGCTATTTCATATTCGTCAAGTGCACGCAGCATGCGTTTCCTTGCGATCTCACGATCAGGACCGTGAACACTTAGCTTGGATATCATGGGGTCATAATTTATCGTGATCTGTTGCCCCTCTTCTACACCTGCGTCAACCCGAATTCCTGATCCGGTTGGCACCCGGTGCTTCTTCAGCAATCCGGTACTTGGAAGAAAGTTATCGGCCGGATCCTCGGCGTAAATACGGCATTCAATAGCATGACCGTTAATTTCCAGGTCTTCTTGTTTGAATGGAAGTTCTTTCCCTTCCGCAACCAGGATCTGCATCGCAACAAGGTCAACTCCTGAGATCATTTCAGTAACAGGATGCTCCACCTGCAGTCGGGTATTCATTTCAAGGAAATAGAAATCCAGATTTTTATCTACTAAAAACTCGATCGTTCCTGCTCCTATATAATCACATGCCTCAGCTGCTTTAATTGCTGCTTTTGCCATATTCGCTCTCAATTCCGGCGTCAATAAAGCGCAGGGGGCTTCTTCGATCACTTTTTGATGTCGTCGCTGAATTGAACATTCCCGATCAAATACATGCAATACATTTCCGTGTGTATCAGCGATGATCTGGAATTCCACGTGGCGGGGTTCTTCCAGATATTTTTCTATATAGATTCGGTCATCCCCAAACGCATTCTTCGCTTCCGACTTCGCTGCTTTAATACTTGCTTCAAACTCTTCTTTTTTGTGAACGATACGCATGCCCTTTCCACCGCCGCCTGCTGCTGCTTTTACTAAAATAGGATATCCGATATCATCGGCTACACTTCTGGCTTCTTCAATGTCTTTAAGTTCACTTTTCAATCCGGGAGGAGTTGGTATTCCTGCCTGGGTAACTAATTCACGGGCCTGTGTCTTATCTCCCATCAGGGTAATCGCTTTCGGCTCAGGGCCAATAAATATGATGCCTTCTTTTTTGCATCGTTCAGCGAAAGAAGCATTTTCACTCAAAAAACCATATCCGGGATGGACCGCATCAGCTCCGGTTTGTTTAACGGTATCAATGATCTTGTCGATCACCAGGTAACTTTCTGAAGATGCAGCCTCACCTATAAAAACGGATTCATCGGCATGAAGTACGTGCGGAGCGTGAGCATCGGGTCTGGAATAAACAGCTACGGTTTTAATTCCCAATTCTTTACATGTGTGAATAACCCTGAGGGCAATTTCTCCGCGATTAGCAATAAGTACTTTCTTTATTTCAGCCATAGAATCCTTTTTTGTTTTTGGCTAATGATAGGACTTTACAGCAAGATTCTCCAAGAAGAATAGCAGATTTTAACTGGCTGTTTTCATGTCTAGAAGCACACGGGGCAGAATAGATAACTTTTCAGTGTAATTAAGGTAGGCTCTGCTATCAAAAACATTGTAATCGTTTTCTTCAATTTTATTCAGGATCCGGCTGTAATTATAACGAGCAAGGTAAACCGGCAGGCGGCTATCACTTGATAACAAGGGAATTCCGAGATCAGCCTTATCATAATAATCCCTTGTTCTGTTGATCTGAAATTTCATCAATTCAACAAAATTTTCATTCATTGTCCCGGAAAACAGCTCTTCTTCTGTGACATTAAATTTTCGCAGGTCTTCTGCAGGAATATAAATACGACCTCGGTTAAGATCTTCTCCAACATCCCTTAAAATATTTGTCAGCTGCATAGCTATACCCAAATCCACGGCATAGTCAAGAGCCTTTTTATCTATATAACCAAAAACTTCACTGGTCATGAGACCCACTACTGAGGCTACTTTATATGAGTAGTCATATACTTCATCAAAGCTCTCGAAACGATCTTTGATCAAATCTGTTTTTACGCCTTCCAATAATAAAAATGGAAGCTCAATGGAGATCTGATATTTTTTTAATGTATCTGAAAAGGCAGTAAGTATAGGATCATTAACTATTTTTTCATCATACACGTCGATAAGCCTTTTCTTAAACAAGTCGAGCTTTTCATTAACCTGATGGATGGTAATTTTACGATCATGGATCAGATCTTCAGCTTCATCTACCAGATCATCCAGATATCGGCATAAACCATAGATCGCAAAAATTCCCCGCTGTTTTTCATTTGGCAGAAAACGGGTAGCCATATAAAAAGTCTTCGCATGCTTCCTGGTTATAAACCGGCAGTGCGAATACGCATTTTTTAGCCCGTCATCTTCCAGATCATCTATAACAGATCGATGGAATGAAGTTTTTTCGTACAACGGACGAAACAGTTGATATGGAATTCTAAGTATATTTGTCATTTTTTGATATTTCTCCCTTGTAAAGCTTTATCTGTGTAAAAATAGTTCCCATTAACAAACAGTTAATTCCATTTTACACTTATAACATTTTGAAAAGAAGATGTTTATACTTGAAACTTGATAATGGCTATATTGTGTGTGCAATATTATATAAAATTATTAACCTTAATTACTCATCATACTAAATAATTCAGGTAGAATGAATAAAAAAGTTACAATTTATGAGGTGGCTAAAAAAGCTGAAGTTGCCATTTCAACTGTTTCACGAGTACTTAACGGTTCACAAAATGTATCTAAGACAACAAAAGAAAAAGTTGAAGGGGCGATTAAAGAATTAAATTTCCGCCCGCAGATAAGTGCCCGCAAGTTAGCAAGCAAACAACCACAGATGCTGGCTATTGCTGTCCCTTCTTTCACTACACCCTATTTCAATGAAGTCTTGAAGGGTGTAAAGGATGAAATACAAAAAATGGACCTTGATATCGTAATGTACAATACCGGCTCAAAAAATCCGGAAGAAGGCGTGCAGAATTTCTTTGATCGCGGAACTGCTGATGCGGTTATATTACTCTCCATTGATGTAAGTGATTCTGTACATGAACTCATACAAGCAACGCAAACACCGGCTGTTTTAGTTAACTCTTCCCATCCCTCTTATAATTATTTCATGCTCAATGATTATAAAGGTGGTTATCTGGCCGGAGAACATTTGGTTAAACAAGGGTTTGAAAAATTAGGCATGATCACAAGTATTGTTGACTCCAAAACTTCAAGAGAACGTATCAGAGGCTTTAAGGATGCCCTTAAGAATTATAAAATGGAAGTCGATAACGATCTTTTCATGAGCGGTGATACTACAAAACACGGAGGTTTCACCGAAGAAGCCGGGTTTGAGGCAATCTACAAATTTGAAAAACAAGGAACGTTTCCGGATGCCATTTTCTGCTCAAACGACACTCAGGCCGTTGGAGCAATTTATGCGCTTTCTAAACTTGGACTCAAGGTCCCGGATGATATTGCTATCATGGGTTATGATAATATCAAATTGAGTAAGTACTTAGAACTCACTACTATTGACCAAAAGATGTATACCATTGGAGTTCAGGCAACCAAAAGATTGGCTGAGATCATCGAAAAACCTAATGATGAACTTTATCAAACAACCATTAATCCGGTGTTGGTAAAACGAGGTTCAACCGAAAATAAAAAAGCAAAGTGAGCAATAATTTCTCTGACCAGGAAGCCCTGGATAACTGTATAACTGAAACTGACATTCCCGGACTTCCGGATCCCTACAAAGGCAAAGTTCGTGAAGTTTATGAACTGGGTAACAACAAAATTGGTATCGTTGTAACTGATCGTATTTCCGCTTTTGATTATATCATGAAGCAGGCCATTCCTTTTAAAGGGCAGATCCTGAATCAGCTCGCGGCTTTTTCGTTTGATAAGGTTAAGGACATTGTGGCTACTCATATCATCGATGTTCCCCATCCCAATGTCACTATTGCAAAAAAATGTGACCCTATCCCTATCGAAGTTGTCATTCGCGGATATTTGACCGGCCATGCCTGGAGAACCTACAAATCCGGAAAGCGAGTACTTTGTGGCGTTAATTTACCGGAAGGCCTCAAGGAGCATGATAAATTCCCAAACCCAATCCTAACTCCTGCTACTAAAGCTAAAGAAGGACATGATGAGGATATTTCTGAAGCTGAAATTCTCTCCCGCAACATTGTAACTCCCGAACTTTGGCATAAAATCAGGGAAATAGCTTTAAAATTATTTAAAAAAGGAACTGAAGTAGCCGCAAAACAAGGTCTGATTCTAGTAGATACTAAATATGAATTCGGGCTGTATGAAGGCGAACTTACACTCATCGACGAAGTGCACACCACTGATTCTTCCCGCTATTTTTATAAGGAAGGCTACGAAGAACGACAGGCTAAAGGCAAAGGACAAAAACAGTTATCCAAGGAGTTTCTGCGCGAATGGCTGATGGAGCATAACTTTCAGGGGCTTGAAGGACAAACGCTTCCCGATCTCCCCGACGAATTTAGAATGGAAGTTTTTGAGCGTTATGCTGAACTGTTCGAAATGCTGACCGGAAAAGAATTTGAGCCTGTTCTAGAAAAAGATATCAACAAAACCTTAGCCGACATCTTTTCATGATCGATAAAGCAAACCTAATTGCAAAATTTGAGCTTATTGATGAATACTGGACACCCAAGATCATCGCTGAACTTAATAATCAATATGTTAAACTCGCCAAGCTGAAAGGAGAGTTTATTTGGCATGATCATGAGAATGAAGACGAGCTTTTCTATATCGTTAAAGGGAAACT
>NZ_DASSWP010000060.1:0-23760 GCF_035704785.1 Gracilimonas sp.
CCTGGGTTTTATTATCAACCATAGGCCTTATAGCCATTTACAGTGCTACACAAGGCCCGGTGTCAGAATTTCTTCCTCAAAGTATTCAATTTAACTTTTACAAGCAGGCCGGCTTTGTTGCTTTATCATTTTTTCTTTTAATAGGTGTACAATTCATCTCACCCAGAGCTTTTATACAACTTTCGTATGCGTTCTATGTTTTTGGGCTCATCTTAATGATATTGACCTTAATGTTTGGTACAGAAATTAACGGTGCAAAAAGCTGGTTTAGCATCGGTCCATTTGGTGGACAGAGTAGTGAATTAATGAAGTTAGCTACTATACTGGCAGCTGCAAATTACCTGACCAGCAGAAGGGATATCTCAGCTGAAAATGTACGTTATGCGATCACTGCAGTTGTCATCATTTTGATCCCAACGATTTTGGTGTTATTACAAAATGATCTCGGCACGTCACTTATATTTTTGACTCTCATACCCGTTATGCTTTTTTGGTCAGGTCTTCCTTATGGGGTCTCTTTATATATAATTTCACCTGCCGTAATTGCCTATTTATCGATCATTGAATGGTACTATGGTGTAACTGCAGCTATAATTTTAACAGTTATTATATTTTTTGTGCAAAGAAGAATATGGCTAACAATTGCCTCTCTTATTACCGGGTTTCTGACTGTATCAGGAGTACAACTGGCTATTACTCAATTATTACAACCTCACCAAATTGCCAGGATTGCCGCTTTTACCAATCCTTCTTTCGACCCAACCGGTGCTGGGTGGAATGTGATACAGGCAAAAACAGCCATTGGGTCTGGTGGTCTAACAGGTAAAGGGTTTACAGAAGGAACTCAAACTCAGTTAAAGTTTTTACCGGAACAGTGGACTGATTTTATATTTTGTGTAATTGGGGAAGAATTCGGCTTTATAGGAGCAGGAATAGTTATTCTGACTTTTCTGTTCCTCTTTGTACGATTATTAAATATGGCCGGCAGTCATAAACATCCTTTTGCCCAATTAGTTACGGTAAGTATCACCTCTGTTTTCTTTGTTCATTTTTTCATAAATGTTGGCAGTGCATCAGCTCTGTTACCTGTAATTGGATTACCTCTTCCCTTTGTAAGCTATGGAGGATCTGCTTTTCTAACCAATACCATTATGCTTGCCATATGCTTGAATATGGACTTCTATAAACGTGAATTCAGTATTTACAGATAAGAAGTATTTCTAGCTTAAAGCCTTTTGAGGCGGGTTCCAAGATTGAAAGAAGTACGATGGTATTTAGTATAACCAAATTCCTTCAAAGCTCTTTTATGAGTTGAAGTCGGATATCCTACATTTGTATCCCATCCATATTCAGGGAATTCTTTATGTAATTTTTTCATAAGATCGTCACGATACACCTTGGCTAAAATTGATGCAGCGGCTATACTCATGGACCGGTTATCGCCTTTTACCAAACAAGTATATGGAATTAAGGAGTCCAGGTATCTATTACCATCCACTAATAGATAATCCGGTGATGGATCTAAATTGTCAACGCATTTCTTCATGGTCTCTAATGAAGCCCAGAGGATATTTAACTTATTGATCTCAACAATACTTCCCTCCTGTACCGTCCATCTTAATGCTTCACTTTTGATCTTATCACTTAGCGCATTCCTTTCTTTTTCATTGATTGTTTTACTGTCTCTTATTTCCGGTATTACGGTTCCAGGTTTAAAGACTACTCCTGCAGCAACAACGGGACCTGCCAGGCACCCTCTCCCCACTTCATCCAGTCCTATTACATGTCTGTATCCCTCTTTCCATAACTGGCGTTCAAACTTAAGACGATCTGTTTCTTTCAGTTTCTTCATTAAATGATCATGTTTTCAGTAAACCATCGCGTAATATTCTTTGCTAAGATATGGAACTCATTTGACTAAGGAAGTATTTGATAAAGAAAAAGGAAGCATATGCACTTTAAATATTTTGAATGGGATGATCGTTTCGCGAGATCAAATGGAAAATCTCCCTTTGATACTCTATGGGATCTATTCCAACAGTTGCTGACCATATCAAGTGGCGACGTATCGCAGTCCCTTAAATGGCTTACAGAAATTGATAATGAATATGACATTACGGGTCAATTCGATGATGGTTATTCTCTCGGAGATTTCATCGATGAGCTACGCGAAAGAGGCTATATAGATAAAGATGGTCAAGGCCCCGGATTTATTATCACCAAGAAAACGGAACGCAGTTTACGAAAGCGTTCCCTTGAAGAGATCTTTAAAAATCTTGAAAAAGGAGGCTTGGGTTCCCATAAATCACCTCATGCCGGTAAAGGACTTGAACGGCAACCGGAAACCCGTAAATGGAATCAGGGAGACGATATCGGGCAGATAGACAGTGTCGGGACTATGCTGAACATGCTTAATCATAGCTCAATAGATGCATTCAATCTGCAGGAAGATGACCTGGAAGTTTATGAGACTGATCACTACACCTCTGTCGCAACCGTATTGTTGATCGATCTTAGTCATTCAATGATATTGTACGGTGAAGATCGAATAACACCGGCAAAAAAAGTGGCTATGGCCTTATCCGAGCTGATCATGAACAACTATGCCAAAGATTCCTTAGATATTGTTGCTTTCGGAAATGAAGCCTGGCAAATATCAGTAGACGACCTACCCTATCTTAGGGTTGGTCCCTATCATACAAATACCAAACAAGGACTTGAAGTAGCCCGGCATATCCTTCAGAGAAAAAAATACGCGAATAAGCAGATCTTCATGATCACCGACGGTAAACCTTCCTGTATGATCGAAAAAGGAAAGTTATATAAAAACAGCTTTGGCCTAGATCGTAAGATCGTCAATAAGGTGCTTGATGAAGCCGTGAAGTGCCGAAGAGACCAAATTACCATCACTACCTTCATGATAGCTCAAGATCCTTACCTGCAGAGTTTTGTTCGTGAAATGACGGAGGCTAATAAAGGAAAAGCATATTTTGCTTCTCTGGATGATTTGGGGGGGTATATTTTTGAGGATTACATCCAAAACAGAAAGAAAAATGTGAAATAAAAAAAAAGCCGTTCAATTTAGAACGGCTTTAATACAGTTAAGTAAATCAGAACTACTTTTAGTTGAAGATTCCTAATTCCTGCATCACAGCATCTGTAATATCAAATTCTGCTTGATACTCAGGTGAGGCATAAAGAATAATTTGATCTCCAGTTGATGTTGTAGTATTAAGAACAAGTGTTAGCCCCATTTCATCAGCCACACTATCAATGGCATCTCCGATTTGTGTAAACATTGGGCCTAACAATTCTTGTCGGCGTTGCTGCAGTTCCGCTTCAGCTTCCTGTTGAGCTACAGCCAATTCCTGCTGCATTTGTCCGAGTTGTTCTTGTTCACGTTGATTAGCTTCAGTTGAGATAACACCGGCTTTTTGCTCGTATTCAGCAACTGCAGTCTGAAAAGCTCTTTCCTTTTCTGCTAATTCTTCTTGTTTTTTTTCTGCAAAGTTCTGCAAACGTTGTTGAATGGCTCTCATTTCAGGCATCTTAGCTAATACCACTTGTGGATTAACAAAACCAATTTTTGTTTCTTCCTGTGCCTGAACTTTATCTACAGCTGAAAAAGCTATAAACAAAGAGAGTAAAAGTAAGCTTAATTTCTTCATTAGTATGTATTTGTTAACTGTTATTATTTGATTTTTTCTATAATTCGATTCGTAATATTCATCTGCTCGCTATTTGCAAAAAACACAATAGCATCGCCGCTGGAAGTACCCTCATTTAGTATAAGGTCGAGCCCTAATTCCTCAGCTACTTCTTGCATAGCCACATTCATCTTCTCAATGATGGGTCTCATGAGTTCGCCTCGTCTTTGACGAATTTGATTCATCATGCTTTCACGATCTTGCTCAAATTGCTGGTTCAATGCCATCAGTTCTTCTTCACGAGCACTTCGTTCCTGCTCTGACAAGGTATTCATTACAGATTCATAATCCGTAAATGTCTTTTGTAACTCTGTGGCCTTTTGAGCTAATTCTGCATCACTCTCGTTAATTAAAGCCTCAATTTGATTATCTACTTCTTCTACTTCAGGCAGGGTACTTAAAATCCGCGCGGGATTTGTATAGCCGATCTTTACTTGTGCAAAAGCATCCTGAATAGTAAATAGTGTCCCAAAAAGGATAATGGCGATGGTTATTTTTTTGCTCATGTTCATGTTTTATGATTAATTATTATAAAATTGTTTCGATTGAATACTTTTACTGATCTTCTGCTTCTATACCAAGTTGGTCAAGTATTAAATCATTTAAGTTAAATTCGTTATTAGCATAAACCATATATATATCGCCGGAACGATCAAACACAAAATCCATGCCTTGTTGCTCGGCAACAGCTCTTACTGCAGTAAATAACTGTCTTTGTATAGGTTCCAATAGTGTTTGTTGACGTGTGAAGTATTCGCCTTCAGGGCCGAACTTCTGAGCTGTATACCGTTCTTTGGCTTGTCTCTTCTGCGCAATTTCTTCTCTCTTTTGATTACGTATTTCTTCGGTATATAGTATTTCCTTTGCCTCGTAATCTTCTTCAAGCTCTAAAATTTCATTCTCCAGCCTGGTTATTTCTTGCTTCCATTGGCTGCTAAATACGTCCAACTGTTGCTGAATACCTTCATATTCAGGAATCTGTTCCAAAATGTATTCTGAATCAAAGAAACCTATAGTCTGATCCTGTCCAAAAGTATTTGGACTGAAGAGTATCATAACAATAAGAAGATATGAATACCTTTTCATTTGCATTAGAATGGTGTTCCAATATTGAATAAGAATTCCCAGTTTCCTGGCAGTACCGTATTTCTTCCACCTGTTACATTTACTCCATCAAGCCTGTAACCATAACTTAGATCAATTAAACCTAATACCGGTAGATATAAACGAGCACCAAAGCCTACCGACCTTTTTACATTAAATGGATCAAAATCTGCGAAATTCAAATAAGAATTACCGGCATCTATGAATGTATAAGGTATGATCTGAATTTGTTGATTTGCAACTGCGGGGTATCTCAATTCAAGAGAATATTTACTGAACATGGTACCACCTACTTTTCGCCCGTCAACTACAGGTGCTATACTTTCTCTTGTGCCGCCGGGATATCCTCTGAGATCAATATTATCATATAAAAAACTCTGTCGCTGTTGAAGTTGAGTACCCCCGACTAGGAATTTCTTCAGATCACTTCGTTTATCTTCTGTAAAATATCCGATATAACCATATTGAACCTGACTGGTTAGTACTAATTTTCCTACAACAGGAACATGGTACTGATAATTGGTCCTGAACTTGTAATACTCAGAAAAACCGGGTAATGGCGGAGCCAGTTCTCCTGATAAAGTGAACTTGGAACCCGCAGTGGGAGATATCGGGTTATTCAATGAATTTCGTTCTATAATTTGTTCAATAGTAAGTAGACTGGATGTTCCCTCTGCAAAAAATGCTTCGTTACCTTCAACATTATATAATTGATAACCAACTACTGTTCTCTGAGAAAAGAAATCATCAGGCCATTTTAAACGCTTTCCAATTGACACTGAACTGGAAAAAAGTTCATTTCTCTCACTGCTGTTCGAGTAGTTCAGCAAGTTGTAGGAAACATTGAATCCTAACGAAGTGGGATTACCTCTAAACCAAGGTTCTTGAAATCCGAAACTGTAACTTTGATATCCAGTACCGGTTACCTGAACTCCAAGCGATAATTGCTGTCCGTCGCCGGATGGAATTGGCGTCCAGCCCCCCTTCTCAAATGCTCTTTGTATAGAAAAATTATTGAAATTAATTCGGGCTGATAATATCACGCCGATTCCTGATCCTCCATAACCACCGGAAAACTCAAAATTACTTGTACTCTGAGAATCGTCCAACTTGTAGTTTACGTCTACAGTTTTATCTTGTCGATCCGGAATAGGCTGAGGCTCAATATTTGCTGGATCAAAATATCCTAATTGTCCTAATTCCCTAACGTCTCTGATAATTGCCTGACGACTATATTTATTTCCCGGTACTGTTCTCAGAGCTCTTCGAACCACATCATCATGGGTACGGGTATTACCGGAAAAACTTACTTTCTGAATGGTTGCGATCTCATCTTCATAAATTTCAAAATGAATATCTAAAGAATCTTCCGCAACTTTAGTGATATTTGGAACTACCTGAAAGAACAGATATCCAATGTCATGATACAAGCTTGTTATATCGGTGTTTCGCTCATTAATATTAACATTCCTGTCAAATTTTTCCTCATTGAAGATCTCACCTTTTTCAAAACCGAGCGACTGAGTCAAAGTTTCATCAGTGTATACAGTATTACCTTCCCAAGTAATATTTCTAACTTTATACTGAGGACCTTCAGCTATATTTAATTGTACTCTAAGGCCGGTTTTATCGTCCTTGTAGTTATAGGTGTACACAGAGTCTTCTAAGATACGAACGTCAGCAAATCCATTTTTGCGATAGAATGAGAGTACATTTTCTTTTCCTTCTTCAAAATCTTCTTCTTTGAAAACTTTCTTTCCGAAAATTTTCCACCAGGCATCTTCTTTTAAAGGTTTAATTTTACGGCGAAGTTTTCTGTCAGAAAATGCTTCGTTCCCATTAAATGTGATATCCTGTATCTCAAGTCTGTCACCGGGAGTAATATCAAAGATTAAGCGAACCCGATCTTCAATACCTTCTATTTCTTCGGTGCGGGTCTCCACACTCGTATACCAATACCCCTTCTCTTTATAGAATCTTTTTATCGTATTCTTGGCTTGCCCAATGGCTGCATCAGTTATAACAGTACCCGGTGTCAAAACAAGTAGTTCTTCTAGGTCACGGCGCTGAGAACGTTTAATATCTTCTAAACTGTAATCCAGGATCCTAGGTTGTTCCTCCACCTCTATTAAAAACCGAATTCCTGATTCAGTACGCTCACTTACATAAATCTTAACGTCAGAAAATAAACCGGACCGATACAACCTTCGAATTGCATTGTTTAAAGCGTCTCCGGGATATACAAGTGTACTTCCCGTAACTAATGAACTCGCATTGATGATAAATTGCTCACGGGTATTTTTATTACCCTCTACACTAACACCCAGAATCTCATATTCTGCAGGAATTAATGAAGTTGGATCAGTGAGTTCAATATCTTGTGCTTGAGTAAGAAGTGATGTAAAGCCGATCGTTAATATGGTGGCAAAAAGTAATCTTTTCAAAAGTAAGAACACGCCTTTTCTTTAAATGCTTATGATTTTTTGTTAACTAAACGAGATGAATAAGAGTTTTCGTCTTCGGAAGTTGGAATTTTTCCAAATCTTCTATCTCTTTGCTGATAAGATCGTATAGCTTCATACAACTCATCTCTTCTAAAGTCCGGCCAGTAGGTCTTTGTTATATAAAGTTCGGAATAAGCCAACTGCCATAATAAAAAGTTACTGATTCTATACTCTCCACTGGTTCGGATTATTAAATCCGGATCAGGGATAGATGCTGTTGAAAGATGATCACTTATCATTTGATCATTTATCAATTCGGGATCCAAACGCCCTTCTTTAACATGATTTGCAATTTTCTTAACTGCCTCAGTTATATCCCAACGTCCGGAATAACTCAGAGCTAAACACAATTCCAACCTCTTGTTATTCTTGGTTAGATCAATGGCTTCTTCCAATTCAGTTTGACAACTTTGAGGAAACCTGTCCATTTGGCCTATTGTGGAAAGCCGAATATCATTTTTATTTAAATTATCAGCTTCTTTTCTAAGAGAGGAAACCAGCAGCTTCATCAAACCTCTCACTTCTGCTGATGGCCTGCCCCAGTTCTCTGTTGAAAATGCATACAGAGTGAGGTATTTAACACCAAGCTGGGCACATGATTCAGTAATATCACGAACAGAATCAACACCCACTTTATGTCCGTGCAAGCGTATGCTTCCTTTATTTTTGGCCCATCGGCCATTGCCATCCATTATTATGGCAATATGAAGCGGAACCTCACCGGAATCCTTAAGAATTTCTTGGTTTTTCTTGTCCTCTTCGGTCTGAATTTTATTTGTTAATGTAAGCTCTTTCAAGTGTTTTTTCGGATGGTTTTGAAGCTTTTAAAATTAGAGCTTTGATCGTCCTTTATCAAGGTAAATTAATTTAGTCAGGATGTTAGTTTTTGTTCAATAGAAATCATTTCAAGAAGAGCTAAAGCAGCCTCTCCTCCTTTATTTCCTTTCTCCCCTGCACGTTCCAGGGCTTGTTTTACATCGTCTGTAGTAAGAACCCCGAAAGCCACCGGTTTATTATGTTTTAAAATCAGATCAGTAATTCCCCGATTTACTGCATCACAAACGTATTCGAAGTGCGGGGTTCCTCCTCTAATTACAACTCCGAGAGCAATTACTCCCGCTACATCTCTGTGTTCAATTACTTTTTGAACAGTAAGTGGTATCTCATAAGAACCCGGGCATCTTACTATCGTAATATCATCTTCTATAATACCATTACCTTTCAGGGCTTTTAAAGCTCCTTCCAGCATTTTTTCTGTGATCATTGAGTTCCATCTAGAAACTACAATTCCAATTTTCACCTTACCTGGATTGGTTGTTCCCTCAATAAATTCTGTTGCCATATCAATTTTTTATTTCAATGATACTTTTACGCTGTTCTGTCATTTTCTTCATTTTCTCAATGTGCTTACAGGCAATTGTCACCACTCCTAAATTCATGTAAACAGCATCTTTTGCTTCGTGTGTATCACTGCCTCCTGTCATTAGCAGACCATATTCAGTACAAAGCTCAGTATATTTTTTTTGCAATGCGAAATTATGACTTGGATGAACACACTCGATACCATCAATGCCCGCTTCTATAAATGCTTCAATTTCTTTCAAAGAATACATTTTTCCCGGATGTGCGATCACGCAGGCCCCGCCTACATTTTTGACTATCTCAATCACTTCTTTATAATCAGGATAGTAATTTTTGATAGCCCCCAGTTTCTGATTACTCAAATAGCGTATAAATGCTTCTTTAGGACTACTCACATATCCTTTTTGAGTAAGAACCCTTGCCAAATGTGGCCTTCCGATATTTGCACCATTCGCCTCGGCCCAGACCTCGTCGTATTCCACATTCAGACCTTCTTTCTGGACTTTTCTGATAATTCCTTTGATTCGATCTTTTCGTGCTGTCCTTTGTTCGGTTAAAAAATTTTCCAGGTAATTTGTATCAGGATCAAAATAGTAAGCCAGAATATGAGCTTCTTTATCTCCAAAAGATGAAGTGATCTCAACTCCGGGAATAAGCTCGATATCTAAAGCTTCTGCTTTGTCTTTTGCTTCAAAATATCCCTTGTAAGTATCGTGATCCGTTATCGAAAGGCTGGTAAGATTTTTTTCCTTAGCCACCTCAACAGCTTCTTGAGGCGTTAGCTTGCCATCAGAACAAGTTGTGTGTATATGCATATCCGCTTTTGGGAGCATTTTTATTCCCCTGCAAGCAGTTTATTTAGATCTGTTGTATTGTAAATAAATTCAAGCGCCTTCAGTACTTCCGGATCTGATCTAAGCCCGGCTTTAACTCTTCCTGACTGCCCTTCATATCTTGATATCAACTCCAAAAACAATGTCCGTTTTATATTGGGTGTATCTTCTTCAAAACGAGATAACTTCTCCCTATCAATAGCCATATTTAGCGATTCAAGTTGATCGGACGCTCCTTCCACTCCTTGAAGTTCGGCTTTTAATTCTGATAACAGCTTTTCAGAATCAGTTCTGTAAATAAAGTTATTTTCTTCGAGGTACTTTTTAAAATCTTCAAATATCGGATCAGGCAATTCAGAATAGTCAAAATCAGAGTTTTGCGACTCATACTCTGTAGCAAAATCAAAGTAAAGCCCTTTTTGAAGCAGGGCGATCTCAAGTATACTTAACTCTTCATTTCCGGCTTCAATATCCGGTTCTATACCACGACCTTCAAATACAGTTCTTCCGTTTCGAGTTTTGAATTCTTGACGGCTGGAATCTACATCCATGACCACATCGTTTTTTCCCTGATGAGTATATTGAACTGCTTGAATACTCCTTCCACTTGGAATGTAATACCGAGATATAGTAATCTTAAGAGAGGTATTATAAGGCAGCGGTTTCACTATTTGTACCAATCCTTTACCGAAACTTTGTTCACCAATGATCAATGCACGATCCAGATCCTGTAAGGCTCCAGCAACTACCTCTGATGCACTTGCACTTCCCCCATTCATTAGTACTACGATCGGTTTTTCAAACATTACAGGCTCTCGAGTCATAAATGTTTGGTTGTATTCAGCTACTCTTCCCCTGATATCCACCACTGTAATACCGGGTTCAATAAATTTATCGATTATACCTACGGCTTCCTGTAGAATACCTCCCGGATTATCTCGCAGGTCTAATACAAGTCCTTCTAAGTCTGCTTCATTTGATAAATTTATAAGAGACTCTCTGATTTCTTCTGAAGAATTACTTCCAAATTGACTCAGGCGGATATATCCCGTTTTATCATTCTCTCCAATTAAACCCGAATATGAGATATTTGTTACTTCGATGCGCTTTCGGGTTAAAGTAAAATCAAGCTCTTGATCTAAACCAAACCGTTCAATAGTGACGGTTACTTCAGACCCAATTTCTCCACTTGTCAATACATTTACTTCTTCAGGCTGTAGCCCTTCAGTCGATACTCCATCAACAGCAACTATAACATCTCCGGCTCTGATTCCAACTTGTTCGGCCGGACCGCCTTCTACAGGAGCAATCACTACCACCTCTCCATCACGGTATCCTGCCTCAATACCAATGCCGGCATAATTCCCTCGCGACATGATCTCTGATTGCTCGTTCTGAGATTCATTAAACATCACTGTATAGGGATCCAGCGTTTCAAGCATCGCATCGATCCCATTACGCATTAGGATCTCAGGATCAACTTCATCAACATATTCAAGCGCTACACTTTCATATGCTTTACTGAAAATGCTGAAGTTTTTTTTAATCAGGAAATAGATATCCGTTTGCTGTGCAGCAATACCCACTGAAGCCAAACCAATAATTACTGCCGCAAATGCTGCCTTATATTTCCCTTTTTTAGTCATGTGGTTTAGTTAGAGGAAACGCGAAGTGTTTGCCCAACGTAAATACGGTTTCCTGAAATGTTATTTAATCTTCTTAATTCGCTCAGTCCAATTCCAAAACTCTCTGCAATCTCACTGAGGGTATCGTTAGCCTGAACCGTATAGGTTGTAGCACTGCCGCCATCTGAGGAAGTAGCTGCAGCTATAAATATATTTTCACCGCGGCGTTGCTTCCGTTCAATTTCTTGCTTCTCTGCATAACTCATCTCATTAACTTTCTCATAGTGATTTCTTCTGCTGTTCGGAACATACACTGAAAGCGTTTGTCCAACTCGGATCGTATTACCTATTCCGTTCCAAGTTCTGATATTCCAGGCACGCACGTCATACCATTCTGCAATGTGCCCTACAGTATCCCCTGTTTTTACTCTGTAAGAAAGCGAAGTGGAGTTCGCCGGTGGACTAACTGTATTTGAGGAAGAAGAACGGCGGGTGTTAACACTACGCTGTTGGTTTGTAGGTTGATTTACTGATATCTGTGAAGCACTTCCCCTTGGTAGAGGAACCACAATTTTTTGGCCCGGATAGATCGTGCTTGAAAGATTTTCGTTCGAGCCATACAAGCCGGCTACAGTGGTACCGTATTTTCTGGCAATTATACCTAATGATTCCCCGCGTCTAACCGTATGCATAGTGATATTCTGGCTACGATTCTCTTTTGGGATATCTTCATAGTTGGCTAAAAATTCCTGCTTGGTTTGAACCGGTATCTTCAGTGGATACTTTCCGCCCGGAGGCGTAGCCCAACGTAATAATTCCGGATTATACTCCTTCAATTCGTTTGTGGAGATACCTGCCGCCTTAGCAAGATCTTCCAGTTCCATCAGGCCTTCAACTTCAACAACTTCATAGTTGTATGGCTCTC
Organism: Gracilimonas sp.; assembly: GCF_035704785.1. GTDB lineage: Bacteria > Bacteroidota > Rhodothermia > Balneolales > Balneolaceae > Gracilimonas. The sequence continues at coordinate 12,061 of NZ_DASSWP010000060.1, forward strand.
CTTCATACTCTTTTTGAAATCCAAATTCTTCAGGATTCATCCCGATCATAGTGGTAGCAATAAATCCGGGGATATATCCACGGGTTTCTCTGGGTAAGTAAGGGTAGGCTGCCCAATAATCCTCAACCCCACCTGCCCTGCGAATAGCACGTTTAAGACCCCGTGGACTTATATTATAACCGGCTATTGCTAAATGCCAATCGCCCCAGACATTATAAAGATCCTTTAAATGTCGTGCTGCAGCCCTGGTTGCTTTTTCAGGATCACGGCGTTCATCAACCCACCAATTTACTTCCAGTCCATAAACCGAACCGGTTGCACGAATAAACTGCCACATTCCTACCGCAGCCGCCCAGCTTTTTGCATTCGGGTTCAACCCACTTTCAATAAAAGCCAAATATGTGAGTTCTTCCGGAGTACCTTCTTCCCGAAATATTTTCCGCATCATAGGCTGATATTTCACTGCACGCTGCAACCAAGTTTCCATCACCTCCGGACGCCGGAGTGTATAATAAACTAAGTGCCGATTCACCTTATCATTTTGTATAAGAGGAACCTCGGTTTTATTGAAATTTAGGTCATCGGGAAAATCATACTCCTCAACCATCCAGCTGTTATCTTCAGAAAAAAGCTCTTCCTGGATAGCAAAAATTTCACCTTGAGGCTCATTTCCAGTTTCTGTAATCCCATAGAATTGCCTGTATTCTGCAATCACAGATCTGTACAATTCAGTAAACCTCCGATCTCCACTGATCTCGGGATAGTCGTCCAATAAACCCTGTGTAGCAGCTAATGCATCATTAATATTAGCTTCTGCTTCGAGAGGGTCATTATTTATCTGTGCCTCCATTGCATTGATATGAATGCGATAAATATCAGAAATGCGACTCATGATATCTTTCTGGAAATTGTCCAATTCCTGCATTGCAGGCTGCTCAGTGAGTCCATCCCCGCCTTTTAATCCTTGCATTGGACTTTGGTAATCCAGCAGACGGAGTGGCATGTCTTTTAAATCGATGGTTGCAGTAGTGTCCTGGGCGTAAATACCGGGGACTAAAAACATACAACAGGTTAAGGCAATAGCCGCTTTCTGTAAATTTTTTAGCATGAAGTGGAGATGATTTTTGAAATTTTATTTAAAGTACTAATTATTGTATTGAATTGGGAGAGTTTAACTCATTGGCTCGACAACGTACCAAATTAAAAATTAGCGCCTTGAATCTTTAATTTTTCCGGATTGAATTAGCTTTTTCTCTTGCCCTGTCCATTGTTGTGCCAAAGGCCATCTGCGTCCGCTACCAAATGCTTTCGTTGATATCTTAAGCCCGGGTGGTGCCTGAAAGCGTTTGTGTTCATTTAGATCAACTAATCTGAGTATTTTGTCAACAATTTCTGCATCAATTCCATTATTGATGATTTCTTCTCTCGACCGTTGCTCTTCCACATAGTATCTCAAAATAGCATCTAATGTTCCATAATCCGGTAAAGAATCTGAATCTTTTTGATCGGGTCGTAATTCTGCACTGGGCGGTTTGTTAATTATACTTTCAGGGATAACTTCCTGTCCATAATATTCTTTATTCAACCAACGGCAGATCTCAAAGACCTCAGTCTTGTATACATCAGAGATCACAGAAAGCCCGCCGGCCATATCACCGTAAAGCGTACAATAACCAACTGCCATCTCCGATTTATTACCGGTATTCAACAGCATATAGCCAAATTTATTTGCAAGTGCCATCAATAGATCTCCACGGCTCCGGCTTTGAAGATTTTCTTCAGCGACACCAAATTCAGTCCCTTTAAAATGAGGAGCTAACGCTTCATTGAACGCATCATAAATTCCTTGGATAGGGATCTCCAACAGTTCAACTTCCAAATTATGAGCGAGCTTTTCGGAATCACTGACACTTCCTTCCGAGGAGAACTCTGAAGGCATGGTAACCGCTTTTACATTATCAGCGCCTAACGCCTCTTTAGCAATTACACAAGTTAAAGCCGAGTCTATGCCTCCACTCAATCCGAGAATGACCTTTTCAGCTGCCTTGCTCTTTTGCAGATAATCCCGGACACCAAGTACCAGTGCATTAAACATCACCTGTTCTTTTGGCGGATTTTTAAAGTTTTCTTCCACTTTAGAGATCGCTTCAACTTCAAATGTTTGCGTATTGAAATTGAGGTCTATCTTATCCGGTACAAATCGCTTCGAGCGTGCTTTCATGTCGCCTTTCCCATTGAAAGCCAAAGAATCACCATCAAAGATCAATTCCGTTTGTGCGCCAACTGAATTAACATAGAAGAGCGGCAACTTGAGATTTTTTGCATGCTTCTGAAGCATGTTCTTGCGGGTAACCGGTTTGTCTTTGTTAAATGGAGAAGCCGAAATATTGATGATAGCTTTTGCTCCGTTCTTAGCCAGAATCTCGGCAGGATTCTTATCATAAAGATGATACTGGATATCATTGTCATTGAACCAGATATCTTCACAAACTGTTATCCCGAATGGAAATCCGTTTATCATCACCGGTTCAAACTTGTTGCCGGGTTCAAAATAGCGGAGGTCATCAAATACGTCGTAGGTAGGCAACAGTGCTTTGTGAACGCGGGTTATCTCAACTCCATTCTGTGCTATTATTGCCGAATTGTACATCTTACGCCCGGTTCCTGTCAAATTCTTGGTAATAGATCCAAAAATTACAGCCATATCTCCGGTCGTCTTCACTATTTCATCATTAACCTGATAGATCAGCTCACGAAAAACCTCTCTCTCCAGCAAATCCATGGGAGGATAACCGCAGGTCATTAATTCGGGTAATAACAATATTTCTACCCCATCTTCTTCTGCTTTTTTTATGGAAGACAGAATAAGCTCTTTATTTCCGGAAAGATCTCCAATAGTGGGATTGAGTTGTTCAAGTCGTATGCGCACAGTTTCTCTTTTATTTAGTTCGTGACCAAGATAAGGAGATAAGTGATAAAGTGAGGAGTAATGAAGCAGGTTTTATAAACAACACTATAGCTCGCTTTATCACTTAATAATTCATCACTTGACATACACCTTCTTCGCATTCCCGGGTTCCATAAAGGCTATGTTCATTGCCATGAAAAAGCCAAAGCCGGAAGATTTGTGAACACCAATGTACAGTTACAGACCTCTCCGTTAAATTACGAATGCCTTTCAACAGCCTCCAAGATCGTGTCCAACACTTCGTTCAATAAGTCATTTTCAATGGTCAGTGGTGGGGCAAGACGGATGAGTGTGTTGGAATGAAGTGTCCAGCCGAGTAAAATTCCTTTTTCAAAACACTCTTCTACTACTTTTTTGGTGAGTTCCCGGCTTTCGAGTTGAAGTCCCAGCATCGCTCCCATACCCCGAACTTCTAAAATGCCCTTTCCTTTTAATTTAGACTTTACCGTTTGTTCAATTTCTACGGCCCGGCTTAGATAATTGCCGGATAGTAATTCTTTAAAATTGGCGTGAGCAGCGGCGGCCGATACCGGGTGCCCCCCAAAGGTGGTAACGTGATTTAGCGGAGGATCATATTTAAAGCTCTGGAAGATCTTTGTTGATGAAACAAATCCGCCAATCGGCATACCGCCTCCCATGGCTTTGGCGATACATAAAATATCAGGCACAACTTTGTAATGTTCGAAGGCAAAAAGCTTTCCTGTTCTTCCAAAACCGCTTTGGATCTCATCAAAGATAAGCAGCGCACCGGCCTCATCGCACCTTTCTCTTATTTTCTGCAACCATTCCTTTTGCGCCGGGATGATCCCTCCTTCTCCCTGAATAGGTTCCATAATGACCGCTGCCGTTTCTTCATCGATCAAATCAAGATTCTTATCAGAATTAAATTCCAGGAAATAAACATTCGGTAAAAGCGGAAGATACGGGTCACGATACACATCCCTACCGGTAACACTCAACGAACCATGAGTATCCCCATGGTAGCTGTTTTTGAAACCAATCAATTTCGTTCTGCCGGTGTATTTTTTGGCGAGTTTGAGTGCACCTTCGGTAGCTTCGGTTCCTGAATTAACTAAATAGACCTGCTCCAGCTTTTTAGGCAAATTAGAAATCAGCAGTTCTGCAAAGTCCACTTGGGGCTGTTGCACGAATTCACCATAAACCATTACATGTAAGTGTTTATCCACTTGCTCATGAATTGCTTTTATCACCTTAGGATGCCGATGCCCAAGACTACTTACCGCAATACCTGAAATGAAATCTATAAAGCGTTTACCCTTTTTGGTAAAAATAAACGGTCCTTCCGCATGGCTGACTTCGAGTCCCATAGGAGCATCACTGGTTTGGGCTATATGGCGGAGAAATTTTTCGAGCATGATTTTCTGAATGAGAATTAGCTTAAGATATTTAAGTAATTCAAAATTAAAGATTCAAAGTGTAAAATTAGTCATTACTCGCAAGGTAATTTTAAATCTTGAATTCCTCTTCCCACTTCTTCAACAACTCCATAAACTCATTTTGAATCGACTTTCCTTTATCTCTGGCATACCATAAGTGTAGGTTTTCTGTTGCTATGCTATTTGGGATACTCGGATCCTTCCTTTCAGTAATATATTGTTCATGAGCTTCTTCAGGACGCGGCCCCCATGTTCCAAGCACTTCCATTGTTTTGGATTCGAGTGCAATAAGCTTTGGAATTGAGCGGCTTCCATTAGTTAGAAACATATCCATTACCTCCGGATTCTCATCCCGCAGAATAATTCTTAACGTAATATTATCAGATATTTCTGCCATTTTATTGATAAAAGGGATTGTTTGAGCAGAATCTCCACACCAGCCCTCCGATATTACCAACCATACCATTTCACCTCTGAAATCTATGAGTTTCTGGGTTAATTCAGAAGATATCTCCCCTCTTTTATCCCAACGTAAACTCCTGTGGATATTTATTTTAGTATGATCAAGCATATTTTGGCGGTTGTCATTGTTGGTGGTTCTGCCAGATTTGAACCCCTCCTCAATCAACTGTGAATATTCGTGATAGGTATAAGCATCGGTTATAATTTCCTCATCCATCAACGTATTTGTAACATTCTGCATTTTGTAGCCTCTTTCTAGTGAATCTAAATCTAAGAAATCCACTTTTAGATATTGATTGATAGTACTGATTGGGTTGATCAGTAAAATTTTCTCCAATCCAATCATTTAAGGTGTTCGTATAGTCAAGAAATCAAAGAAAAAGGATCAATTATGAAAAGATTAAAGTCATGTTTAGTTATGAGCCAGGATGTTGTTACCCAACATGAACTTGCTCATATGCTTTCCGAATTAAAGATCGAAGTCATTTACTATGCCTATTCTTTGGATGAGGCAATGGAAATCGCAACCAAACATCAGCCTTCCTATACCTTTTTAGATTTAGAATTTGAAGACTCATTCACCAATACATTTCTGGAAGAAATGAATTCGTCATCAAGGACCAAAGTTACTCTTATAAAGAAAAGAGGCACCAAGAACTCAAGCGAATTCAAGCTGAATTTACCCGGTGATGTAACTATCCTTGAAAAGCCTGTAACTATTACGCTACTGAATGATATTGTTCATCCAGAGCTGAGTTTTGGTGCCCTTTTAGCTGAAGCAGCCTCAATGCTTAATGAAGAAGGTCCTTGGCGATCCATCCCAGCATAAAAAGCACAAAACATAGAGAGGCTGATAATTTCACCTTCATCACTGTTTTGTATTCGGACTCCTGCCCTTTGAGCTTAATAATGATCACCCCAATTATCATTAAGGCAATAAGACTGGTAATGCCAAAAAGAATACCAAGCAGATAATTCATTTGGTACAAGCCAAAGGTAATAATTAAAGAACCTGCCAGGAAAAGTACAATAAAAAGACCTTTAACCGCTTTTATTCCATATTGCAAAGCAAAGGTTTGATCTCCCCTTTCCAGGTCCTCTTTTGTTTGATAGATCTGTGATATCGGATACAGGCTTAAAATAATGGAGGCCACTCCTATCGCTATCAGGTCTTCAAAACTAGTTATGGGATATCCGCCTGCAGCTAAAAAACCGAGAAAGTAAGAATTGGTTCCTGTACTGACCCCGATGGCAATCAGGCTTAAAATTGGATGCCCCTTCCAGCGAGCTAACGGCGTCGAATACAACCAAAAGAACAGCATGCTTATCGCATAGATGATCATAAAATTCCAATTTACAGTTACAGCCCATGCCAATCCAGCATATTGTAAGATCATGGAAGCAGGCCACATCCACTTCTCCATCTTTGGAGGGTGCTGCAAACCACCAATTGGACCCTCATCCTTATCCCACCAGGAATTATAGACCGTAGCGCCGCCAAAAAGAAGTACATGTACATTTAAGAACTGAAGCCAAAACTGAGTCCAATTAACATCTTCCACGAATAAAGCTGCAAGTAAATATCCTCCGGAGAGAATAAAAAATTGATAATGCAGCCGCAGATGAATAAAGAAGTTTAAAAGTTGCTTCAGCATGATCTTCCTGACAATGTTATCCTCGATAAATCAAAATTTAAAATGCAGTAATCCAACGTAAATTTAATTCTTTATTTTAAGTTTTGAATCTTTACTTCTCGCCCATATCAATTCTCACTTTATCAGTTATCATTCCTTATCTTTAACATATGTTATTAGAAACCGAACAAATTGGTGCCGAGAAAACAATTCCTCAAAAAGATTGGCTTCCCATAAAGGAAAAGCATCAATCTCAGGTTGATGATTTGCTTCATGATTATCTGGATGCCCGTTCCCGCCATATGAAAGATCCTGTTATGGATTTTTTATTTGAATATTATGCTTTTAGGCCTTCTAATTTGAGAAAATGGTCGCCCGGAATTGGGGTGAACTTATCTTTCTCTGACCTTGAACAACTTCCTGAGATCAGTGAGTTTAAAATTCAGGGTAATATGGCTTTTATTGATCCTGCTCTTTTTCCTGAAAAAAGGATCTCTTCCCTCGAGTGGATGATAACAATGCTGGAAAACACCCAATCAAACAAGCCATCTTTCGGGTGTTTTGGAATGCATGAATGGGCTATGGTGTATCGATCAGACAATCCGCGTCACAGTCAGGTACCGATGCGTATGGAGCAGGATGAACTGGCTGAGTTTGTAGAATCCCGTCCTCTTCTTTGCACTCATTTCGATGCTTTTCGGTTCTTTACCAAACCGGCACAACCTATGAATAGGTTTGAACTGTCCCGCGAAAAATTTCATGAAACAGAACAACCGGGATGCATCCATTCCAATATGGACCTATATAAATGGGCTTTTAAGTTATATCCATGGATTCCAAGTTTGCTCATTCTGAAAGCTTTCAGATTAGCCAAAGAAGCCCGGCATATTGATATGCAAGCAAGCCCCTATGACCTAAGAGAGCAGGGACTGGAGCCCATCAAAATTGAAACGGAAGCGGGCCGCAAAGAGTACAAGCGAAAACAGGAAATGATCTTTCAAAAAGGATTACCTATTAGGAAGATGATCATCGAAAAAATGCGGAATTTGTTGTTGACAGTTGACAGTTGACAGTTGACAGTTGAAATAATGATAGCTAATTTTTTATTATCTGCCTGAGTTTATATAAACCTTTCAATTCCCTGTTTTCTAATTGTCACTGCCCAATTTCAACCAATGCAGCTTTAACCTCTTCCACATCCTTATCTGTGATCTCAAAATGGAAAGTAGCTCGGATTGTGTTAGGGCCAAAAGGGATCATTTTAATTCCCTTGTTTTCAAGTTTCCCCAAAATGCTTTCTGCAGATTCATTCACCGTATCAAAAAGCAGGATATTGGTTTGAAGCTTATTCATGTCAACCGCCAGATATTTGCTATCAAAGATCACTTGGGCTACTTCTTTAGCTCTGCGATGATCTTCTTTTAGTTTATCCCAATTATTCTCCAGGGCATAATCTGCAGCAGCAGCCAATAATCCAACCTGACGCATGCCGCCTCCCCACATCTTCCGGTAGCGGCGTGCTTTGGCAATATGTTCTTTAGATGAAAGAAGCATAGATCCAACCGGAGCACCCAATCCTTTTGAAAAACAAACTGACATGGTATCCGCAATCCCTCCAAAAAATTCCGGCTCGATCTCGGTTGCAGTTATTGCATTCCAGATACGAGCTCCATCCAAATGGACAAACAAGTTTTCATCATCAGCAAAATTCTTGATCGCTCTCAATTCTTCTTTATCGTAGCAAACTCCACCTCCTTTGTTCGTGGAATTTTCAAGGCAAATCACCTTGGTTTTAGGCTCCCAATCGTAATGGCCTCTTTTAGTATGCGTTAAAATTGGAATACTTAACTTCCCATTTTTACCATCCAATGTTCGCACCTGAACCCCTGACAATGCTGATGCTGCTCCTGTTTCATAATTAAAAATATGTCCCTTATAATCGATCAGGATCTCATCTCCGGGCTCAGTTAACACTTTAATGCCCAACTGGTTACTCATGGTGCCACTGGGAACAAAAAGTCCGGCTTCCATCCCAAACATTTTTGAAACTTTATCCTGAAAAACATTTACGGTTTCATCTTCCCCGAAAACATCATCCCCAACGTTTGCCTTTATCATTTCTTCGAGCATTGGAGGAGTTGGACGGGTGATAGTGTCGCTTCTTAAATCAATCATTTTCTTATTTTGCTTTTTCATTTTCATGGAATATACTCAATACCTGTTGCGATAATAAGTTTCACCTGTTCAAGGCATGAAAAAAAAATTAAAAATTCGAACCTTTGCTTTTAGCTATTTATTGACCCGGGGGACATTATTCATTGAAGATTGAGGCCAAATACGACATCATAATCGCCGGTGGTGGACTGGCCGGATTAAGCCTTGCCTGGTATTTAGCAAAAGGTGGATACAAAGGAGAGGTATTGGTTGTTGATTCGACTTTTGCCCCGATCAATGATAAGACCTGGTGTTTCTGGACCAATAAACAGCCGCCTTTTAAGGAGATCATTTATAAAAAGTGGAAAAAGACCTGGGTCTCTGTATTGGAATATAGCACCTTTCGCTACCTTAATGAGTACACTTATTACTGTATTAGAAGTGGGGATTTCAGAGAGCATGTGCTTCGAGAATTAAGGAAGTACAAAAACTTTGATCTGCTTGAGGATAATATCCTTGATTTTTCTGCCAACAAGAACAAAGCTGTACTTTTGACTAAATCGGGTGACAGTTTCCTTGCTAATTACATTTTTCAAAGCGTAATGAAGCCAAAGGGGCTCGATGAAAGCAGTATTAAATATCCACTTATCCAACACTTTTTAGGGTGGGAAGTAAAAACAATAGAACCGGCTTTTGATCCCGAGACCTTTACAATCATGGACTTTGACGATGATTTTAGCCCGGGAATTGGTTTTATGTATGTTTTACCTTACACCCATGAAAAGGCTTTACTTGAATTCACCGTGTTTTCTCAAGACCCACTTCAAAAGAAACAATACAAAGAAAAGATAAGACATTATCTCTACCATCAGTTTGGTTTAGATAAAGAACATTATGAGATAAAGCGTAAGGAATATGGAGAGATCCCAATGCAAGATCAGCCTCATATTCCATTCTATGATAATAATATTTTCAACTTAGGAGTCGTAGGCGGACAAACAAAACCCAGTACCGGCTACACTTTTACCCGTATTCAGGAATACACTCAAAACCTCGCTCAAAATTTGATACAAGGTTTTGATCCCCTCCCTCCTCAACAATCAAAATTTAAATATCGCTATTACGATCTATTGCTTCTACACATTCTTTCCAACTCCACAGAAGATAGTTTACGTGTATTCCATGACCTGTTTAAGAAGAATAAGTTAGATGACATTTTCAGGTTCCTTGAGGAAGGAACAAATGTACGTCAGGACTTAAAGATCATGAGTTCCGTCCCATATACACCCTTCTTCAAGGCTATTTGGAAAAATCTGCGTTGAGATTACTACCGTTTATTCAGTAAAAATAAACTGAGACAACATTGCAATAACAGCTGTCTCGGCCCTAAGACGATTTTTCCCTAATGATATAAATTTTGTCCCTTTCGTTTTGGCAATTTCAACTTCGCGATCAGAAAAACCTCCTTCGGGGCCTATCAACAACAGGGTATTTGAATGATCAGGGTTTAGTGATGAGTTCAATTCCGCATCCATGTGAGCCATAACCGGGTTAAAATCCTTGTAATGATCAAACACTTCGTCCAGGGAATTAAGCAATACTACTTTAGGAAGCCAGCTTCGCTTACTTTGTTTAAAAGCACTCAAAACAATGGAATGAAGCCGCTCTTCATTGATCTTGGATCTTTCGGAATGATCAGCATTAAACACACAGATTTCCCAGGCATCTAACTCAACGGCTTTTTCGACGGCAAACTCCAGACGGTCTCTTTTTTTTATGGCTCCGAATGCCAGTACTTTTTTGAACTTTGGCTCCGGTTCTGAAGTAGTTTCTAATATCTCAGCTGAAACTGATCGTTTCGAGATCGAGGTGATCTCTGTTCGGTAAAACCTTCCTCTTCCGTCCGAAGCAAAAAGCTCATCTCCAATATTAAATCGCAGCACTTTTGCAGCATGTCGGGCTTCCTGATCGGTCAGCTCTAATCTGCTCCCCGTTATATTTTCAGGATGTGTGTAGAAAACGTTATCCATAACTCAGCAGCATCATTCAGTGTTCGGTTTTCTTTTGTAATGAGCGCCGGGTTCAAATTCTGTCCCCCCGGTTTCAAACATCAAATCTATGTATGGAATACAAAGCCCGCAGCCACAGCTACAAAATTTCTCGGATTGAAGTTCTTCAACAGTATTCAGGTCATTTTCCTGAGCATATTCCTTTATCTCTGAAAATTTACGAGAGTGACAAATACACTCCGTAACTAAAAAACGACTCATGGTTGCTTGAAATGTTTACCAAGTTTAAGGTCCTGTCCCTGATAATTACTTTCAATCTCTTCTCCATACACAAAATCAGGACGTTCGGCATTTGGTTCAAATTGCATACTGAACATCGTCTGTCCGTCCTCAATCATAAAAGGGACATCATGTGAACGGACTTCGAGTACAGCCCGAGCTCCTTTATCGTCAACAGTCCCGCCAAAACCACTATCAAAAAAACCTGCATAGTGGGTTCTAAGCTCGCCTGAACCTGTATCATAGGCCATCATCTCACAGGCAAGATGTGCAGGAACACGAATTCGTTCTTTGGATGCAAAGATATAGAATGCTTCAGGTTCCAAAATCAGCTGATCATTTTGCTGAGCATAAATGGGCTCCCAAAATTCATCCACTTCATAATGACCGATCTTATCAAGGTCAATGTAATTATTGTGCTTTTTAGCTTTGTAGCCAATGATCTCACCCTTTTTTCCTTTCAGGTGTACGCTCATAAATAGCCCCTGCTTCACCTTTATCTTCTCCATTGAAACCGGCTTCCGCTCTTCATTGAAGAGCAACGGATCAGCTCCATGAACCCGTAGCAGGTCCTGATCTTTTAATACTTCAAATCCATGCCGTACTCTTAGCTGATTAAGCCGCTGACCGGTTTTTACCTTGATGGAAAATGATTTTGGCACTACTTCCAGATATAAATTTCCTTTATATCCCGGTGTTACTTCCTCAAAGCGATGAGAGTAATCGGTGATCACTCTGGTAAATACATCAAGCCTTCCGGTTGAACTTTTTGGATTGGCTTTAGCAGAAAGGGTTTC
>NZ_DASSWP010000056.1:0-2594 GCF_035704785.1 Gracilimonas sp.
CGATTCAGCATATATTGACTGGGTCATTATCATTTTTATGTTTATTGCAGGGGTCAACTTTGCCATGCATTTTAGGTTGATAAGAGGTGACTACAAATCCTTTTTTGATAACCGTGAAATTCGCTTTTATTCACTTGTGGCGATGATCGGTATTCTCATTGTTTCCTGTTCTCTTTGGTTGTTAGATGAGTATCCCATTTTGGATGCGCTTAGATATGGGGCATTTCAGGTGTTATCAATTTTAACAACAACCGGATTTGGAACCGACAACTATGAAGTATGGAATACCGTAGGGGCATTTTTCCTTTTCTTACTCTTTTTTTCCGGAGGATGTGCAGGCTCTACCGGAGGGGGAATTAAGATGGTGCGATGGATGATACTGATCCGAAATACCGGTCGTGAGATCAAACAGATCATGCACCCCAAAGCTATTCTCCCGGTTCGAATTGGAGATCAGGCCATCAGCCAAAATATTCAGCGAACGGTACTGAGCTTCTTTATTCTTTATATTTTTATATTTGCCCTCGGTGCGTTCATTATTAGCCTGTTTGGGTATGATATTATGTCGTCCATTGGGGCAAGTATAGCTTCAATAGGAAACATCGGTCCTGGATGGGGTGAATTTGGGCCTACTGATAATTTTGCGCACTTACCTTATCTTGGAAAGTGGGTTCTTATATTATTGATGATGGTCGGGCGGCTTGAGATATTTACCGTATTAATATTGTTCTCTCCTGCTTTCTGGCGACAGTAAAAATACTGGTCAATCAGATTTATAATAATCGATAAACCTTTGCTCATCTTCAGACTGACCGATCAAAATGATCTCACTGTTTTCAGGGATAGGCTTGTTGGGATCCGGGTTGATATCCTGCTCTCCATCAACCTGGTAAGCGATCACATTGCACCCGGTTTTATGTCGGATGTCTGATTGAATTAATGATTTGCCAACGAGTTTATTTGGAGTATCCAAACTAAATACATTTAAGCCCTGAGCGATCATCACAATATCATTTTCCTCAAAAATGTTGAAAATGGCATTAGCTCCCATAGAGGCGTAACTCATCACAAAATCGGCTCCTGCACGATGCAGAGTATTAACATTTCGTTCCAAAGTTGAGCGGGCAACAATGTGAATATTTGGCCTTAAACTGCGGCAGTAAATAGTCAGATAAATATTAACATCATCCTGATTTGTTGTGATAATGACGTTGGGAGCTTCCTCTATACCGGCTTTCTTAAGGGTATCAAGTTCGGCGGCATCACCCACAATAAAATGCTCAGAATCTTTAATCCGGTCCGGATTCTTATCAATGATCTTATACTTGATATTCCGTCTTTCTAAATGAAGTGCGGTAGCGCGACCCACCCTTCCTGCCCCAATAATAACTACCGGCTCATCACTCACGCCGTATATCCCAAATAATTCATCATATTTTCTGAGCTGTTCTACTGTTCCGGCAAGTACCAATACACTGTGATTGTGAATCTCAACTTCAGGATGAGCACTTTGGAAGCTGCCTCTTTCCCAAACTCCAACGACATTAATTCCCAGGTCTTCGCGAATGCGACTTTCTTTTAAAGTCTTTCCCACCAATGGAGTGGCATATGTCGTTGCCTCTGCAATAACCAACCTTCCGAATCTACCAACAGTATGCACCCGAGCATCTTGCCCCAGCGTTCTTCGAGATAAGGCCCGCCCTAAAATATTACCCATATGCAGAACGTGATCACTTCCGGCTAATTTCAATATATCCATAGAATCGTAAGAATTGGCTGTTGAGACAATTTTTACGGTATCGGAAAATTCACGAATGGTGTGAGCAACGTTAGAATTAAACATATCGGTACCACCGGTGAATACGAGGGTTGCTTGTTCAACAAACATTTTTCGGTAAGTTTCAGGATCATCCGGCTCTCCAAGCATAACCCTATAGCCCTGATTATAAAGTTCAAGCGCTTGCTCAAGTTCATTTACCAGCAAAACATATTCGTGGCCATACTGATCAAGTTTCTGAATTAATGCCTTAGTAACAGCATCGAAACTGGTGATGATAATATGATCTTTGGTTCCTTCGGGAAGTTCTCGTGGCGCCCGGGCCCGGTGTTGAGCTTCCATCCAGGGGGCATAGAAAAACTCTATAAAGGTAAAGGGAAGCATGATGAGCAGAGAAACAACCCCTGAGATCAAAACGAAGACAGAAAAAACACGGCCCAGATCAGATGTAAAAGTAATATCGCCGAAGCCAAGAGTGGTCATGGTGGTCATGGTCCAATAAAAACCGGTAATCCAGGAATGCTTTTGGCCTTCATATTCCATGATCTCATGAAAGAGGATTCCATATACTATGATCATGGCAATAAGAATCAAAACAAAACGAATAAGCCGTTTTATGTTGATCTTGGTATTCCGGTTAGAAACGAAATAGCTGAGTTGTGAGGTAAAAAATTTCATGGAGGAAAGTTTAGTGTGGAAACGCCAATAAATAAATTAATAATATCGAAAGAAGAGAAAGACAAGAGCTTAAAGTTCAATTAGTTTCTAACAGTTTATCCAGTGATTCCTTACTTCCCATTATAACTATTCGATCCGT
>NZ_DASSWP010000220.1:0-4905 GCF_035704785.1 Gracilimonas sp.
GAGTAAAATTGAAAATTATGAGGCGGTGAGGCTTTCATCAAAAAGTAAATTAGCCGAAGAAAGCTACATTTCTCCTTCCGGTAAGTTTGAGATCATCTATCAAACCTCGGGACCTGATTCAGTATCTCAAACGGACAATGATGGAAATGGAGTTCCGGATTATATTGACCGCGTAGCTGAGGCTGCAGATTCATCCTATCGGCATGAAGTCTTGAATATTGGATTTGCCGATCCAATTCCAAGCGGGGCCACCTACAAGGTTTATGTAGAAAATGATTTACCTCGAGACGCTTATGGATATACTGATCCTTCAATGAGTTCACCTGGCGGCACTTTTATAGTAATTGAATCTGATTTTAATGGGTTCCCTCCCAATACGCATCCTGATGGTAATCAAATAGGAGCGATTTATGCCACAATGGCCCATGAGTTTAAGCATGCGATTCAGTATGTCCAAAACAATTGGCAGGGGCAATCAGGTAGTATTAACTGGACTGAAATGGATGCTACACTTATGGAAGAAGTAGTATATGACGATGTGAATGACTATTATAATTATATAAAGAACGGCTTGTATTCAGAGAATCCGAATTATAATTCGATCTTTTTTAACCCCAACAATGGCACGCCCGGTGCTTATTGGCATGTGAGCTGGATGATCTTCTATTCTGAGGCTTTTGGAAACGGTCTGTTTCGGGATGTTTGGGAGCTGATCGAAGTTCAAAACGATCTGAGTATTGATGAAGGCTTAACTTCAGTACTTCCGAATTACGGCAGTGATTTTGCAACAACTTTTGTTCAAAATCATTTGTGGCACTTTGCATCGGGCCCACGTGCCGGCGATGATGATTACGGGTTTGGCGAAAAGGACTTCTATCCCTATTCAAATATTGAAGCATCTTTTTTATCTGTTCCTGAAGCAGAGATCAATATTAGCAGTGTGAACAGGCTGGCTGCACGCTATTATGAAGTTACGCCTTCCGCAAATGATTACGGGTCTATCGATGTAGCGGTTGATTTTGATAGTACACAGGTTGGGCTGGGTCTGATTCTTTACAAGAAAGACGGCGAAATGCTGGAACTTCTGGATACAGGAGAAAATAAGGGACAGGTTTATCTGCCCTCAAATGTTGACTGGACTGAGATTGAAAAAATGGGCGTAGTGGTTACCAACCATGGAAAAGATACACAGACACGCAATCTTACACTGCAATTTGGGAAAGCCGGCAACCCCATTAGTATCAGAGATCCAAAATATGTGGATCTGCCGGATTCTTATCAGGTGTATCAAAATTATCCGAATCCATTTAACCTGACAACGAATATAAATTTTGAACTTCCCCGGAGATCGTTCGTGGAGTTAGAAGTTTATGATATGATCGGGAGAAAAGTTCAAACTCTTGCAAATGAAAATCTGGAAGTGGGCTTTTACTCGATTCCTTTTAATGCAAGGGGCTTGAGTTCCGGAGTTTATATCTACCGACTGCGAATTGATGAAATGGTGTATACGAAAAAGATGACCTTGGTTAAGTAGCTTTTCTGTGTTAAAGTATCGGAGTGTTACCGTGTTTACGTATTACAATTTCTATGATTAATTTAGTAATACGTAAACACGGTAACACCTTAACACGGTAAACTATCGCTTAGGTGGTAAGATCTTTCCCCTGACCTCTCCAAAGCCAACCTTATAGCCTTCACCTTGTGCAAATCCAGTCATGACCACTTCGTCGCCGTCCTCCAGAAAAGTTCGTTCTTCTCCTGATGGGAGCTTAAGAGGTTTGGTTCCTTTCCAGGCTAATTCAAGCATGCTCCCGTAAGAGTCTTTATCAGGGCCGCTGATGGTTCCTGATCCATATAGGTCGCCGGGCTGAATATTACATCCTGTGATGGTGTGATGCGCCAGCTGTTGAGCCATGGTCCAGTATAGATGCGTGAAATTAGAAGTACAGATCTTAAATGGTTCCGTTTGCTTTGAGGTTTTAAGGAAAACTTCCAGCTGTATGTCAAAAGTGATCCGCTTTTTTTGATGAAGATAATCCAGGGGTTTGGGATCTTGTTCAGAACAATCAGCTCGAAAAGGCTCAAGTGCATCTAAGGTGACGATCCAGGGTGATACGGAAGTAGCCCAGTTTTTTGCCAGAAAAGGACCCAATGGCTGATATTCCCATTTTTGGATATCGCGGGCACTCCAGTCATTAACAAGAGTCAATCCGAAAATATGATCTTCGGCTTCATCGACGGAGATAGGCTCACCCAGATCATTTCCCGGTCCCGTTAAAAAACCCATTTCCAATTCAAAATCCACAAGTTTAGAAGCTCCGAATACAGGCTGATCTGAATCTTTTGGGAGGATCTGTCCCTTGGGGCGGTGAATATCGGTTCCGCTGACTACTATTGAACTGGCACGGCCATGATACCCAACGGGGAGGTGTTTCCAGTTTGGAAGCAATGCATTATCAGGATCTCTGAACATCGTCCCAACATTTCGGGCGTGCTGTTCTGAAGAATAAAAATCGGTATAATCGCCTATCTGCACTGGCAAAACCATTTCAACTTCATCCTGTTTTTTGAATACACGACCTCTAAGCAGCTCGTCATCCCGAAGGAGGGGTGTATTCTCTGATAGTAGTGATTGCAGTGTTTCGCGTGCTTCTTTCCAGGCCGGTTTGCCGAGGCTCATAAAGTAATTGAGGGTAGAATCCTGAAATACAAAGCGATCATTAAGTTCAGGGCCGTGAAATAGACCCTCTTCATCCAAAACAAACAGATCTACAACAAATTCTCCAATGGCCGAGCACAAATGAATTTCTCCCTCTTCAGTTTGAAAAGCACCAAAGGGCAGGTTTTGAATTGGAAAATGAGAATTGGGTTTAACGTCAATAAAAGATCTTAGCATTTTGATAAGTGATTGGCACTTTAAAGGATGGATGTATTATAACAAACCTCAGAGTATGGTGAAATCTTAAAATACTGCGGATTCATGGACTTAGGTGGAAAATTGCTTATTTCCCTGTTTTAGCATTTATTTCAATCAAAATTGGTGAAAAATAAGTTTGGCATATTATGACAAAGGCGGAGGTACTAAAGTCGTTAGCAGATGAACTTGATCTGACGCAGGCAGATACTGAAGAACTGTATGATTCTTTTGTGGATGGACTTACATTGTTGCTGTCAAAAGACCGGGGATTTACCCTTCCTGGACTGGGTACTTTTCATGCGGAAGTTCGGCCCGAACATAAATCATTTAATCCGCATTATAAGCAGATGATGCGCATTCCCCCTAAAAAAGTGGTGCATTTTAATCAAAGCAGCACGCTAAAGGAGGAGATAAACGAGGGTGGAGATGAGTAAAAAGGTAACCTATACCGAGATCGTTGAAGCACTTTCTATAAAAGCGGGTGTAAGTAAGCAGAAAAGCGAGGCTTTTACTAAAGCACTGATTAGGAAGATAAAGGCAGAACTACGTGAAAGCGGAAAAGCTTCTATTACAAATTTTGGCAGTTTTAAAGTCAAAGAAGTAGCAGAACGACAGGGACAAAATCCCCAAACAGGCGAACCAATTACTATACCTGCCCATAGTAGAGTTACGTTTTCGCCTTACAAAGCTCTGCGGGAAGAAGTAAATAATAAATACGCACACCTTGAAAGTGAGCTAATTGTAGAGGAGAAGACTGTAGATGCTAAGCCCGAAGAGCAAAAAGAAAAACCAGCTGTGCCGGTACCAAAACCTGAAAAGCCGAAACCTGTAAAGGAAATGAAGCCACCTAAAGAGGCTCCTGTCCGCAAAACGAAAACGCTCGGGCCTCCGAGAAGAAAGAAGGGCAGAAATACCGGGCTTATATTGATCGTGGTATTGATAATCTCAGTGTTGGCTTTTGCCTCAGTTTGGTTTTTGATGAACACCGGTGATGATAGTATGACTGCCAGAGAGAATGCAATTGAGCAATCAATTGCATCGGAAGCAGGGGCTGAGGTTGAACAGGAAGAAAGTGATCAAGGGCGAACTGAAATTGCAGCGGTTACTGAAGGAGGGGATAGTATGGAGGACAGGGAGGCGGAGGTTTCTGAGCCAGTTCCGGCGGAAAGCACGGGAAGCATGGCGATCCATACAGTCAAAGAAAATGAGTGGTACTGGGTAATTGCCCGGGAAACATATGGAAAAGCTTATTTCTGGCCATTAATATTTCAGCAAAACCATACTGCAGATACACATCCTGATTCTCTTGAAAAGAATGTTGAGTTGCAGATACCGGAATTAGAAGGAACTGCAGAGACTCTGACCAAAGGCGACTACAAAAAGCTTGCTGCTGCTTCCAGATTAGTTTCTGAGGCTTATGAGAACTTTGGTAATATGGAAAAAGCTGCGGATTACACTCGGTTTGCTGAAAAATGGGAAAGACTGGGAAGTTAGTTTAAATTAGATCCGTAGGTATTACTGTAAAGTTACCACATCCAGGAGGATGGCATCGGCGATCTTGAGGCCTTTTTTTGTCAGATGTACATGATCATCAATCACTGCCTTTCCTTCTGATTCAAGCTTTTGGAGATAGGCTTTTTGTGAAGAATTGAATTCAAAGTTATAGCGGGACTTGAGTTCTCTGAGCGATACCCCCCTTTTAGTTCGTAAACCCAGCATTAATCGCTCTTCAGCCAAATCTGCTGAATTCAGCTTTTCCGTTTCAAAAGGAGTATCCCAGCCTTTATTCAGATAGCTTTTCAGATCCTCTTTATTGCTCCATCGTTTAGCTGAATTTTGATTCTCATCCCACCAAAAGGAATGAGCGCCCGGGCCTAACCCAAGGTAATTTACGTGGCTCCAGTAATTGGAATTATGAAGTGCTTCACTCCCCGGACGTGCATAGTTACTCACCTCATACTGCATGATCCCGCCATTTTTTAATTTTT
>NZ_DASSWP010000030.1:0-87155 GCF_035704785.1 Gracilimonas sp.
GCGTTATCGAAGAGGGTTATTCGGCTCGGATGCTGTGAACGAAATGCTGGAGATCATCAAGAATCACGAAACGGTGACGATGGTGTATGCCTCCAGAGATGAGGAATATAACAGCACGGTTTTGTTGAAGGAATTTTTGGAAGATTTGTTAGACAAGTAGTTTTTAATAGCCTCATAATTCAGTAAGGGCGCATCGCAATGCGCCCTTACTGAATTATCTCAGACTTGTTCAAGCGTCTCGCTAGATTTTTAATGATACTTTACTTTGACTGATTGTGCTTATCAAAACACCGCACAAACGAGACGCCTGCGCTAGATGTTTGGGATGATTTATTATTCACCGTAGGGGCAATTCATGAATTACCCCTACGGTAGTAATTTCTCAGTTTCGCGATTTAGCATTTCTATTATTGAGCCGGGGATACTTCCGACGGGGTAATCGGGGATCTCTTTCACTTCTCCCACCAAAATTCGTCCGGCATGCCCCATTCGTTCATGGGGAAGACAGAAATAATCGTACATACCGGCCTCATCTAATGTTAAGAACCAGGTTTGTCCGGAGGTGAGCATTCCTGAATCAAAAGATTGGGCTGTTTCAGGAATTCGTTGTGGACGACGATTATCAGGATGATAAGCTGTAACCGTATGTAACCCCTCCACCACTTCAAACCGGATCACATCTCCCGGCTGAACCTGCAATACAACCGGCTCAAAGCGGGCATCTTCTGCTGTTCCCAACACTTTTACGGTGAGGGTGTCCGTCGGTAGCGCATAGGTTGAAAATGAAATTCCGAATACAAAAATCAGAAATACGACATTGAAGAGTTTCATGATCTCATCATTTAAATTTTACCGTAGGGGCAATTCATGAATTGCCCCTACGGTACTACATATTCTTTAGCATGGCTTCAATAATATCTACTGCTTCATCCATGGATTGATTTAAGCCCTCCACCCTTTTGGCAATTTTACCTTCGGTATCCAGAACCGTAACCAGGTTGGAGTGGGCAAAATGTCCGTCACTCGTTTGTTGGTATTTTACGCCCATCATAGTGGCCAGCATTTTTATATCTGTGTGTTTGCCGGTGATGAAATGCCACTCGGGGAGATCAAGCTGTTCATATTCGGCATATTCCTTCAACACTTCGGGCGTATCGTTTTCGGTATCAAAAGAAACAGCTAGTACATTTGTTTTGGCCTGGGCTGATTCATCCAGAGAGCTGAATAATTTCCAGGTATCCTGAATTAAGATCGGACAAACCTGAGTGCAATTTCCGTAAAACAGCACCACGATCACCGGTTCACCCTGAAAATCACTGAGCTGAACCAAATTGTTTCTGTGATCAACGAACTCAGAATCCAGGTGATACAGTGAATGATCTGCGTGGATCGCTTCTGCTTTTAGGGCTTCCTTTTCAATTCCGTGGTTACCATGTTGTGCAACTGCTTCAAGAGATAAAATCCCCAAAAAAGCCAACGTATATGCAATTACTGATTTCATAGTGTTTCTCCATTGATACTTGTTTGGGAGGATGATATCGGTTCATTATAAGCACAGCGAAATCCGACCATCCCGGTTGTTATTTTTGGATTGAAGCTCATCCTGGTAATATATCTTATGGAAGCAGCATAACTGTACACGCTTCCGAGAGTATTCATTCTTCCCACCGTACCACAATCCAGCGAAAGTTCATCAGCAATGATGGGTCTGAAATCCTCCACCCATTCCATGACCAATCCAAACTGATCTTTAATGCCTTCGGTATTTTCAATTCCTGTTGATCCGACTTCAGCCAGGTTCTTTACATCTATTCCGGAGTACCAGTTGATAAGTCCGCTGCTGAATTTGTTCATCTTCGCTTCGGAATCAAATTCCATCAATTGGGCTGAGTATTCCCATTCATTCAAGGTTGGTAGTCGTCCGCCTCGCTCGGCACAGTAGGCATTGGCCGTATACCATGAAACTCTTGTTACGGGTCGATTCACACCAACATTTTCATATCCCGGATCCAGGTCAGATCTCCATTCTCTTAAATATCCTTTATTAGTAAAAATGGGTGGAATTTCAGAACGCCTCCATTTGGGATTATTTTTTAAAAACTCAACGTATTGCTCGTTGGTAACGGCTGTCTCATCCATGTAAAAAGAATCAACAGCAACCTGTTCGCCTTCAACTTCCGGTAAAACAGAATGAAAAGATCCCGCCGGAACAAGCACTCTTGCCGTTTGTGAAGACGCAATCTCAGGCATGAAGACCATCATCACAGCGATTGTGATAATGGAAAAAGTGAATATGTTCGTTTGGGATCTCATCGTTGTAATATTATTTCCTTGTTAAACCATCGGGGCGAATGCGATTCGCCCCGATGGTAATTTTATTCAGATTTTCAAATCTAATACTGGTTCAAGCGTCTCGCTTGGACGTAAACCTGGCACAAGCGAGACGCTTGTGCCAGATCTTTTTCAATTACCTAATTCTTACGAGGACCAGCTTTTAGCGTACCGGTAGCACCTTTTTCAGCGTCCACGAATTCATGATCGATCAGGATGTATTTACCTTCTTCAGGCACGATCATATCCATGGTAGCTGAACCGGATGCACCCAAAAGTACGGTCTGCATTCCGCGCATTTCGTTGAATGGGTGTCCTTCTAACCACACTTTGTCAAAGATTCCGCCAATTACATGGAAACTTGATGTTCCGCTCGGGCCGTTATTGCTAACGTGAAATCTCACACGTTCGCCTGCATTTGCTTTCAGCGGCTGGTCGTGGAGTATAGTTTGGTGTCCGTTGAATACTACATGTGATGGATTGTTATTAGAAGCCGCTTCGAAATCGTAAGTATATAATTCACCTGAACCTTTTGTAAGGTAATACTCACTTTGAACGATCACATACTCGCGATCCACTTCATAATCAGTTGGATATCCGTCTTTTGGTGATACGACAACCACACCGTGCTGGCCCATGGCAGTGTGCATCAACACACTTGGAGTACCGCAGTGATAGATGTAGGTACCGGCATAGTTTGCGATCCAATCAAATTTGATGGTTTCGCCAGGGCCAATTGTTCTCCATTTGTCATCTTTAGCAACGGTTCCTGCATGAAAATCCATAGAGTGAGGCATCGGCATGATGGCGGATGAGTTTTTCTGATAAGGATTTGCAGCTACCTGATTCATAAATGGAGAACCGCCTTTCGCTGGATCTGTGATAGTAACTTCTTCATCCGAACGATTTTTCATAGTAAAAGTAATTCGGTCTCCTTCACGAACATGAAGCACCGGACCGGGAACGGTTCCGCCGAATGTCCATGCCTGATAGCGTACCCCTTCAGCCACTTCAATTTCCTGCACGATAATATCGATGCGGACTTCGTGATGTTTGTTGCCTTCATAATCCAGCGGGGCCAGATTTGGCAGTTGAGTCAGGTAATCTCCTACTACTGGAGGCCCATCATAATCTTCAGTGTAAACTTCAGCTTCGGGCATGCCGAAAGTCATTCCGTCTAATTTGTACTCTTTGGTTTGAGCGAACAACATTGAGCTCATTCCAAAGATAATCATTCCGACCAAGAGGGTGATTTTTGAGATTGCGCGTTTCATAATTTTTGTATTTAGTTAATTATTAGTTTTAAGAGAATTTTATCTTAAATAAGATCAAAACATTTATTTGCTACTTTTGAGATTAAAATAAACCCACATTGTGAATTTAAGATGAAGATGTCTTAAATATTTTCAATGCATTCCCTGCCATTAGAATGCCGCGTTTATGATTCTGCTTTCAAGATATTTATTCATTCTATATTAGCTTTGATGGTGGCAGAAAAAATCTTTCTTTTAATTAAAATGTAACCCAACTATCCCAAATGGTATCTAATCCATAAAGCTATTTAAGAATTAATATCATGCTTAAATCGATAAAAACAGGTTCTTCTTTTAAAGAGTATTCATTTGTTAGTGCACAGAAATTCTCTGATGTATCAGATTCAGAGATCATTAAGCGGGTTAGCTCAGGGGAAATTCATTTATTTGAAGTGATAATGAGACGGTATAACCAGCGGCTCTACAGGATTCAGCGTTCATATATTTCGGATGAAGAAACCATTAAAGACATCCTTCAGCAAACTTATATCAACGCATTTGAGAACCTGGATTCATTTCGTGGAGAATCACAATTTTCAACCTGGCTAACCCGAATTGCCATTAACGAGGCATTAAAGTATTTAAATAAGGAAAAACGCTATTCAAAACTCCAGCTTTTGCATGAGAAAACCTTGAAGAAAGAAGATTTCCAAAACCTGGGTCCCACCCCGGAAGAAGCTGCTATTCAAAATGATTATAAGGAACTATTGGAAGACGTTATTGATACACTGCCCCCAAAATACCGCTCTGTATATATAATGAGAGAAATTGAGGATATGAGCACAAAAGAAACCGCCGAATGCCTCAACATTTCGGAATCTAACGTGAAAGTAAGGCTGCACCGAAGCAAGCATTTGATTCAGGAGGCGTTGAACCAAAAACTAAGCGAAACCGAAATCTTTGATTTTATGGGCAAACGATGCGACATGCTGGTTTATCAGGTTATTATGCAGATTTCACGCCATATAAATAAAGCGTAACTGAACTTGTAAACCATCCCTTATATTTCACTTTCCACTTTTTCCATATTCCGATGGAGCGCCGTCATAAACCGATCTATTTCTTCCAAGTGAGTACGCACGGAAAGTACAGTGAGCCTGAACCAGAATTTGCCTTTTATTTGCGTTGTGGATAAAAATATCTCCCCTTCCTCCAGTATCGAGTAATGCAGCTTCCTATTAATTTGGTCAAAGTTTTGTGATTTCAAAGTGGGCTTCCACCGAAAGGTAAAAGTAGTTAATTCCGGCTCAGGACTTACCTCGATATCCTCAAGCTGCTGCAATTTATTCCAGGCATATCTTGTCAGTAATAGTTTTTCCTGAAGAGCACTTCTGAAGGCGCTTATCCCATGCAATTTCAGAGGAAACCATAATCGCAATGCCCTAAAATGCTTACTTAATTCGGGAGACACATCGGCCGGAGAATATAATGTCCGTTCCGCTGTTGTATCTTGCATGTAGTTAGCTTCAAAGTGATGAGCTTTGATCAAGTGATCTACATTTTTGACTACCAAAGCTCCTGATCCATATGGCAAGAATAGCCCTTTATGAGGATCCAAAACCACTGAATCGGCCGTGGAAATCCCTTTCAATTTTTCTTTTCCTTCTCTTATTAACAGAAAGAATCCGCCATACGCTGCATCCACATGATACCATATTCCCTGACGGTGCGCAATGTTTCCAATCTCTTCAAGAGGGTCAATAGCTCCCATATCGGTAGTTCCCACTGAAGCTACTATAAGCCACGGAATCAACCCGTTTGCTTTGTCTTTCTTGATAGTTTTTTCAAGCTCATTTGCCTTCATTCTGAATTTTTCATCCAATGGAATATGCCTTTTTTGGCACTCACTAAGCCCACAAATTTTTAATGCCCGATCCACACAATGATGAGTTTGGTCACTCATATAAACTACTGCGTTTGAAATATCTGATGCCTTCAATCCGGCTTCCTCTCTGGCTGCGTGTACCGCTGTTAAATTGGCCATGCTTCCTCCCGATGCCAAATATCCGCCTGCCCCTTTTGGATAACCAATCATGTCAGACATCCATTTTATAAGCCTGTTTTCCATAGCTACTGCTCCCGGCGAAGCGAAAAACACTCCTGCATATCTATTCGTAACAGCAGCAATATAATCTCCAACCGCACTTGAGAATAAACCGCCTCCGGGTATATATCCAAAATGATTCCCTGATGCGGGATTGAGTCCCTGCGGCAGCACCTTTGATTCTACAAAATTCAGGATTTCATCTATACCTACCCCTTCTTCACTCAGAGTTTCGTTCAATATTTCTTTTATAGTCTCAGGATCGTGTTTCTTGTATGCTTTTTGTGAAGAGAGGGATAAATAAAAATTTTCTGAAAACTTATTGCCGGCCTTATTGATTTGCGCTTGCTCTTCCCGTGTTGTTTCGAGCACTCCTGATTTCTCCTGTAATTCCCTGATCCGTTTTTCCATGTAATTTTTTGTGATGAAATTTCCCCGCTAATATATAAATGAAAATTTACAACCGATTTAAAGACATATAAAAACCCCGGATCTTATTATAACCCGGGGCTTAAGTAATAAGTCAGTATTTTGACCTTAGGCACCCGGTTCTGCTAAATTTGTGCCTGATTTTAACTCGGTAAGTTTAGCCAATACATAAGCGGAAATAGCCATCACGATATCCCGAACAGCTACATCTGCATGGTGCCATGTGAGCAGCAGGCTTAATGCTATCATCAACAGCCAGGCGGATACAATGTATGCTCCCAGGCGGGTATTCGTAAAAACAATAATACCGGCTATGATCTCTATCACTCCCACAATCATCATGAATGTAGCAGGCTCAAAAGGCAGTATCCCCGCTATTGATGGAGAAAGATAGGCGCTCCAATCTGCCAGTAAGTTCAAAAACTTATCTGCCCCGGCAGCAATGGGTACTATGGTGAACGTATATTTAAGTAATAACTGAAGATTTACGACGCTGTTTAATTTGTTTTGATTAGTCATAGTTCTTTATTTAGGTGAAAATTTCAGGTATTAGATCATTCCCAGGCGGGTTTGGTTACATTTTTCAAAACACACAGTACTATCATTATGAATAAAGATTTACCTGCAGAAGCTATAGCCGAACAAATTAGACAAGCCTGCATCAAGGCTGCACAAGAAGGATTTATGGATGCATCCATGAGTGGACTTTGTACGGAAGGTGCTATGGAAGCAGCAATAAGTGCTATGCAGTCCCTTGATCTGGAAAAAGTTCTCAGGCTAAATTCATGAAACAACCCATCATCGGATTTCACAAAGATGAAGTTGGAGACTGGGTGGCCGATCTGAAGTGTGGGCATACGCAGCACGTTCGGCATGATCCACCCTGGCAAATACGGCCGTGGGTAATTACTAAAGAAGGACGTAAATCAAAGCTGGGCATGGAATTGGACTGCAAAAAATGTGACGATAATTAACTATTTTTTGGCCTTTAAATCTCTAAAACACGAAAATGAAATACCTTCTTTTAAACTTTCGTGTTTTAGTGGCAAATGAACAACAACACCCACACTAAAATGGTGACATTATGAGCTCTTCCGTTTTCTTACGAACCGTTGTATGCGGATTTATCGCAACGTTTGTCATGGCTATGGTGGCTTTCTTGCAGGGTGCCATCGGCATGCCCGTTATTGATGTAGGACACATTCTCACTGAAAGCTTTAATCATGTTTATGAATCAGAACCATATCACATTATTTTTGGGAACCTTGCTTTTAACATCATCGGCATTGGACTAGCTATAATCTGGGTGGTTTACCTGCAAAAACGAATTCCCGGGAACTGGCTGATTCAAGGTATAATATACGGGGTGATCATTTCTGTGATCGCCGGATTGATTGTTTCTCCCGTAGTTTCGATTGCAGCCGGTGAATCCTTTGGTATTTTTTATTCTGAAACCTGGGTACCGGGTAAGCTCATTCTTGCCGGGTTACTGATGCATGTTATATATGGATTAGTTCTTACTCAGTCGCTGAAGGTTGCGGGAGTTGGAATCCAATCTCCCTCCTAAGAAAAACAAATTCCAGCTGTCACACCATCTATGCTTTCCGACAGTTTTGACAATTTCAGGAAAACTTTGCTTTTCTGAAGCGACAGGATATGAAGAGGGAACGTTCCTTCACACCCAAATAGGATACAGTCCATTATTTATAGGTCACCAAACTTAATTACCGCCTGTTTCTGAGAGATTTGACACATCCTAAACTCCTATTACAACCTGTTATAACAACTGATATCTTTCTCCCAAATACCGTTAACATACTCTTCACAATAAAAGCGTATGTATTAGTATGATATCTACGAACAAAACAACATTATTATCGAATTGGCATACCATGCACTGGGTAGGATTATCCAAGAGATATTCCTGGCAGTTATGGCTATTTGGTATCAAGCTATCGTAAGCGGTTGTTTTATGACCACATTTACGACTATAGCAGAATACTCAAGACTAAAATATGAAGAGCTTTCTGTACCGGCTACCGGAACTATGAGTAACGAATCCGACAAGTTTGCCATGACCGAAATTATCCTTCGCCCCAAATTGGTTATTATGGATGAGAATCAGAATGATAAGGCACTTCGAATTTTAGAGAAAGCCGAAGAAGCCTGCCTGATCACCCGCTCCATAAAAACTGAAGTAAAACTGGAGCCCGAAGTGCTGGTTGCCGTGGGTGGGTGAATTAACAACCTTGGAGCGTGCGGCAGCTCCTCCAAACGTTGGGAATGCCCTTGTAGCAAATACCCGAACGCTGCGAGGTCCGATGGACGCTCGCAGGTTCTACAATTTATGCCACGAAATCATAAAATGAAAAATACCTTTTTTGTGCTTTCGAGTTTTAGTAGCAAATCAAAAATCATCAATCTTAAATCAAAAATCCCATGTCATACCATTTTAGTAAAACATTAGATCTTGGCTTTGATGAAGCCATTGAGAAAACCACTGCAATTCTTAAAGAAGAAGGCTTCGGTGTGCTAACCGAAATTGACATCAAGGAAACGCTGAAGAAAAAGCTGGATGTGGATTTTCGCAAATATCGGATTTTAGGAGCATGTAATCCACCTAATGCATACAAGGCGCTGCAGGCTGAAGGTCATATTGGATTGATGTTACCCTGCAATGTGATTGTTCAGGAACATGAAGACGGTAAAGTAGAAGTCTCGGCTGTTGATCCGGTCGCCTCCATGCAGGCTATCGATAATGAAGGGCTTGGTCAGGTTGCTCAGGATGTTCGTAACATGCTCAAAAATGTGATCGACCGGTTATAAGTGCTTTCTGAAATTGCCAAAAATACCCTGCTATTTTCTTTTCAAAGAGATACATTCATCAGAATTGTATCTCTTTTTAATTTAAAATCAGCTCTCTGCTTGTGAACACTCTTGGAAATATTGTTTGGTTTATTTTTGGCGGACTTTTCGTAGCCATTGAATATGTAATTTCGGGCGTGATTCTATGTCTCACCATAATCGGAATTCCTTTTGGAATACAAACTTTCAAGCTGGCTAAACTTTCCCTGTTCCCATTTGGTAAAAAAACGATCCTCAATGAAAAAGCCGATGGCTGTCTTTCACTCACCATGAATATCCTTTGGATACTCATCGGGGGAATTTGGATCGCTGCCACTCATCTCATTTTTGGGGTGATATTATTCATCACCATTATTGGAATTCCATTCGCTAAACAACACTTTAAACTGGCTTCGGTTGCGTTGCTTCCTTTCGGGCGTGAAATTGTGAAGCTTTAATTTAGTCCTGTTCTAAATATCAGCATTTATAATTATTTACAGACCATTGATTCCTTTTTATGATACATTCCAAAAAAAGGAGTAATTATGAAATCTCTCTCATCTAAAATACTGCTTGGGTTGGCCCTTCTTTTGATCGTGTTGCAGTTTTTCGGTTCCGATACTTCTGTTCCGGAATATGACGGTTCAAAAGACTTCCTGACGATTCACCAGCCTTCACAAGAAATATCGACCATCATACAAAGTGCTTGTTACGACTGCCACTCCTATCAAACCAATTATCCGTGGTACTCAAATATCGTTCCTGTTTCATGGTGGCTACAGGATCATATTGATGAAGGGCGGGATGAATTCAACTTATCGCTATGGGCAGATTACCCCGCCGATCGCGCTGACCACAAATTAGAAGAAGCCATTGAATTGGTGGATGCAGAAGAAATGCCCCTTCCCTCCTACACGTGGATTCATTCTGATGCCCGGCTAAGTGATCAAGAGCGCCGGGAATTATCCGCGTGGTTTACTTCTCTGAGGGATGAGTTACAGGATCAAGCTGATTAGTATTTATCTCTTGCTTCTAAGATGTTTGAAGTATAATCAGGTACATCCATCAGACGGCTCTTTGCAGGATTTAATTACCTGATCCTTAAACAGCCGTCAGATGGAGCTTTGTAAAACTTGCTAGGCCATCAGGTTTTAGCCTTTGTTATACGTGACCACTCTTTTCCAGTGCAGCGATATGAACAGGCAAACCGCCAGTATTTCGAGTATCCTGCCGGCAAGGGCAAAAGAACTCCCTAATCCATATCCCGAAAAAGCGACCGATAAAATTCCGGTATTCAGGAAGAAAACCATTAGCCAGGCAACGTATGTGTTACCTCGGCCTTTTGATTCCAGGAATCGCGGCAATATCCAATAGGCAACGCCGAGGGTGAACTGGATGATCCATCCAAAGATCAGAAACTCAATGTGGATTGGGAGAATGAACCAAATGATCGGACTGATCAGAAAGGCTTTGTTAATGAGCATTAACGCGCCAATGCTTACCCCGATTAACAGGTAAATCAACGACAATCGGATCATAAATCTCGAAATAAGTGGCATGTCAATGGTCAGCTTTTCGTTGTTGACGGCGCTGTTTTTTGGAAAGCACACGCGGCCAGATCTCGATCACATAACAAAGAATTCCAATGAATTGTGTCACTGCAGATACAACCAGCAGGTATTTCCACATTGCCAGCTCTGAAGTATTTACAAAAGGCTCAGAGATGATTCTCAATACCAACCCGACATTCAAAAATCCATACGCCATCCACGACCACTTTTGATGCTGAAGCGATTCCTCTTTCACTCTCCCTGGGAACATCCATACAGAAACACCCATAATTGTTTGTGTGATCCAGCCAACCATAAGGCTATGCCAGAATAACACAGAGAGAGAAGGAAACGTTAGCGCATTGATCTGCTGAGCAACACCAAATAAAAGTGCGATCAGAAACCAGACCATACCGGTTTTAAGAAAAATTCTCGTGATTAAAGGCATGAATCAGATCGGTTAATCTTTTTAAACATTCAACTTCTGTTCAATTGCATCCAAAATATACTGACAGCAATTATTGGTAAAATTGCTGTAACAGTCAATGCGGTATATATCCAAATTCCGCTGAGTGATTCCGGCCATAAGCTCGTCATAAAGATCAAACTAAAAAGCAGAACAGAGACCGCTAATAGCACTCCGTAAAAGTATTTCTTTGGGAGACTTTCCTTTTCACTTAGAAAGGCAATTAATCCGGTAGTTAAAGCTCCCAATAAAGTTACATGAAGATAAAATATGCGGATGCCATGGTCGGACAGCCATAGATCGGCCGGTGAAACTGATGCAATAAGCTGCATTATGCCTTTCAATGCAAGAAATCCAAGTGGCCAGATCCAGAGCGATAACTTCCCACGCTGTGTTTTCCAGGCAGAATAAACGAACAGTAAAACACCTTCAGCGATCAGGATCCCACCCATTCGGGCTGCCACCGACATATTGATACTGACAAACGATTCCGGGATGCCATATGGAAAAGTGAGTGGTGCTCCGAAAGCGATCAAACCCACCAAAATACATGGAGACAATGCAAAATCATCGGCTTGCATTTTCAAAGATCTTGCGATCAAACCAATAAGCACTAACAATACCCATCCCTCCACAAAAACAGCCAGAAAGAAATGGGTAAGTGCTTTTCCAAACAGTGGGCCGCCAATTCCGACGATCTCCACGAATCCAACTCCCCATGCACCCAATGAGCTAATGAATAGCATCAGCAATGCAACTTCAAACCAGACATTTGGATTAAAATTGTGTTTGTTTTTTCGCGTGATAAGGTATCCGGCTATAAAGCCATACCAACCAATCATCACTATGCCGGAAATAATGGCCGATAATGGAAGATTTGCACCTCCGATCTCCACAGGCTGATAGCCCCACAGCAAAAATGCCGGAAAAGACAGAAAGCCAAAGATCAGGGAAAACCACAGGGAGCTTTTCATGAACCTCGCTCCAAATGCGGCATGGTAACCGGGTACAGAATCCAATTTTATGAAATACATGGGAAATAAGGCTGCCCAGCCAAAAAACATTAAATGCGAGTGAGCATAACGAATATTCTCCAGGTTCAGATCCAGAGGAAGCGGCACAATAAATCCCAGGCGATAAAGGAATCCGGTCAGGCCTGCCAGCACAAAACTGAACATCGCCCATTGCCAGATCCCCGAATCTTTGATCAGCAATTTCATGGACATAATTTCTTTAAAGTTGATTTGCTGACCAAAAATACCTGTTAATCATAAAGATTGAATGAAGATTCAACCGACTACCATGAGTTTGTGTTCAAGATCTTCGAAAAATGTTGCTAATCTTGTCTTCTGAAGTTCTACGGCCTCTTTTATTGAGTTCAGATTTTCATTAGGATAAGCTGTTTTCTCTGCAATTTCGAGACAGTAATTCATTCCATCCTCAAGGTTATTCTTGAAACGTGTCAGTTTCTTGAATTCGGATTCAGGATCTTCACATTGGTTGATTAATTCTTTAAAGTAATCCACATACATCACCAATTCTTTGGCAAACATGTGGGGGCGATCTGCCGGAACCAATGCTTCACTTCGTCCGTAAATATGATCGATCATTTCCCGAAGAGAATACTGCCGATCAAACCAGGCGATATTGGGCCCGGGACAAATTGCCTGAGGGGCACGATGTTCTTTCAAAATTCCCAGGCTTATCAGCGCTCCGTTTCCAAGATGATCACAAAGACATGCTTTTTCTAATACTTTGCCGCGTTGCTCCTCTTTCTTTTCATCCGGCAACTCACTTTCGTTGATCTGACTGATCTTGAGCAACTGATACTGACTGGAAGCTGTACAAATAGGACTTTCCGTAAATTCTGTGTTTGATTCCAAGAATCCCTTTGGACAAGGCGATCCGGGTTTTCCTTTTTCAATACGCTCTTTATGCCATTTTTCAGAACCCGTGTTTCTCACGTTATTAAATGGAACGCCTAATGGGGATACTCCACTCAAGTACAGATCTTCTTCCTTGGCATCTTGTAGAAGTTTCATGGTAGCCTCATCCACCGTAGTTGCTTCGGGAACCATTAAAAAAGGGCTGCCCCATCCGGTGGCATCCATTTCAAAATCTTCCAGTAGCCGGCGTGCTTCACCACTGGTTCCAATTCCTCCCTGAACGGTAAGCCGCGGTTCATTTAGAATCCATTTCGACTTAAATCCACCTTCACGATTTTCTTCATAAAAACCCTCAATCAAAGGTTGTATGGCAGAACTCAGCATCTCCCGCTTTTCTTTGAATTCCTTGAGTAAAGAAGGCAGTAAATAACCATCTGATGCAAAAGCATGGCCGCCACAATTCAATCCCGATTCAATACGATATTCAAACACTTCCAATCCCTTTTTAGCCAGATATTTTCCCTGTATCAAAGCTGAACGGAAGTCACTTACCTTAAGGATGATCTTTTTCTTGATCTCACCTTTTACATCCCGGTAGAAATCTTCAAATTCAGATAAATAATTATATAGTCTTGGATTAAACCCCGCTGAAAGGATCAGACTGGATGAAAGCTTACTGTTCGCATATCCTCGTAAAGCTGCACTTCCATCACTGAATTCCGATGTCATAGGCTGACCATTATTGGTATAACTGAATCCATCCACTTTGGCCATGATGTTAACATCGATGGAACCTGGCTTCATTCTGGCAGTAAGTACTGCCGCTAATATCTGTTGTTCTTCCTTTCCTGATATTTTTATCATTCTCTGATAAAGCTTTTTCAGCTCCGAACTGTCAGGCAACATCTCAAAATATTTTGTCTTCTCATTTTGCTCAAAGAACGACTGAGACTTGAGCTCCTCAAACTTTTGTTGAACGATATCCTGAACCATATTTAGATATGCGGTAATTCTCTTTGCCCTGCCGTCCACAGCTTTCCGAGAAATGTTTTTGTATGGAAACTCAAACAGGTTTGAATAATATTTCCTGATACGCTCAACAAGCAGATCATCCACGATCGATATCACCGAGTTGATCCCATAGGGTGCCACGCGGATTGGGGAATCAATAGAATGCCCGGTCCCCATTACCGGAATGGAAAAAGTGTGAAGTGAATTTTTCATAGAATTGTATTAAGTGAAATTTCGGGCAAAGAAAAACGACCTGCCCAAATTAATATGGACTGAATTTGTGAAGGAGTAATAAAGCACATCTTAAAAAAATAAGACAGGCCGACTCTTCTTCTAACCAACTGGAAGTTCAGACTGCCTTATTGAAGTCAATTAGTTTAAGCTTTTCTCAAGCTTAAGGGCTTTAGGGAAGAGAATGTTGTTCTCCAGGTGAACATGCTTGTGCAGGTCTTCCTGAAAGCCTTCCAGATTTTGGAATAACACTCGGTACGAGGCACAGGCATTTTCAGGAGGATTGAAGCCATTGGTTAATTCTTCAATCTTGGCCATCAGCTCTCCGGCTTTATCGTGCTCTTCTTCCAGAGCTTCGACAATGGCCGCTTTTACTGAACCGGTTTTTTTCTGAGTAACCAACTCTTTGATTTGGGGAAACAATTCTTCCTCTTCTTTCTGAAGGTGCCCCATCATTTCGCTTCGTAACAGACGAACATTCTGAAGTATATCTAATAATTCCGGATCCCTTTCTCCATGAACCCGGGCTACTTTCTCGGCATAAAAGCTGATCTCGGGGAGCATTTTCCGCACAAAGCTGTGGTGATTGTTCACGATGTAATCGGTCAGAAAATCGAGCGACCATTCGTTGTAGTTATCTTCGGTGTTGTCCGCCATATCCAAAGCGGCCAATTCAGAAACAACCTCTTCCAGATCGATCTTTTTAGAAGCGCATGCTTTTTCAAGGGTGCGTCCTCCACCACAGCAAAAATCTAATCCGTGTGAACGAAGAACCTGTGCTGTTCTATAATCTCCGGCAACGATCTCTCCTACCGGTTTTTGGGATAATGTTTGAGTATTCATAATGTTTTAAAGTTTTAAGAGTATTTTATCTTTTATTGAATTAAATTTTTTTACTGCCAGGAAAACTGTCCTTCTGCAGTTAGCCTAAAGTGTTTTTCTTTTCCTTCTTTTGCGATCCCGATCAGTGAGGTACGCTTAAGCATTTTCTCAATGGATGATCTGGTCTCGATCCAGCTTTCGTGAAGCGGGCAAGGCTCTTGCGATCCACATCCGGGAAGTCCCAAGGCACACTGTGTAAAAAGCCCGGGGCCGTCAATCGCTATCACCATATCATAAAGAGTTGCTTTCATTCCCTTATCCGAGAGTCTGACCCCACCATTCGGACCTTTATAGGATTCCATCAATCCATCGGCAGTAAGCTGTTGCAAAATCTTGGTCAGAAAATGGAATGAGATGTCTAACTCTTCACTGATCTCTTTCAGGGAATAAAACTCTCCCCCACTTTTCGAGGCCAGGTACAGGGAAGCACGCAATCCATACACGCAAGATTTTGATAGCAACATAACTAAAATCTATTTAAGAGTAATTTGTCTTAATTTAAGAATTATTGCTTTAAACCGCAGAATCTTTTTCGGTCATCAAACTGTTTGTGAAAACAATTTTTCCTTCGCTTTATTTCGGTGCAATTTCAGGTCAAAGGCCATACATACATTCCTTACAAATGGAATCCCGGCTTCCGTTACCTTTATCGTTCTTCCTGAAATTTGGACCAACCCATCTTGCTCAAGTTCTGATAAGCGGTCTTTGATTTGCATGAATACTTGTTCACTACCGCCAAATTCTGTTTTGAAACTACACATAATATTCAGGATCTGTTGCCGAATCATAAGGTCTTTATTATTCAGCAGATGGCCCCTGAATATGGGAATCTCTCCTCTTTCAACTCTTTGCTCGTAGCCCTTCAGGTTCTTTTCATTTTGAGCAAAACTGTACCAGCTGTCACTGATAGCTGACATTCCTAAGCCGATCATCGCCTTCGTAGTTCCGGCAGTGTAGCCCATAAAATTCCGATGAAGATCTCCATGCTGCATGGCTTCATACAATCCATCAGACCTCAAGGCAAAATGGTCCATCCCGATCTCCACATAATCATTCTCGTAGAACATGCGCTTGCCCAATTCATAAAGGGCTCGTTTTTCATCATCTTTTGGAAGATCGTCATCATTAAAACCCCGCTGACCATTCCCCTTCATCCATGGCACATGCGCGTAGCTATAGAAGGCGATGCGGTCGGGCCGTAGTTCATTGGTCTTGTTGATGGTGTTCTCAATGCCCTTTAAATTTTGATGTGGAAGCCCAAACACAAGATCGTGATTTACCGAAGTGTATCCGATCTCCTTCGACCAATCATGTACCCGCTTCACATTCTCAAAAGACTGAATCCGGTTGATGGCAAATTGCACGCGCGGGTCATAATCCTGAACACCATAAGAAACCCGCCGAAACTCAAGTTCATACAAGGCCTCCAGATGCTCTCTGGTAGTATTATTGGGGTGGCCTTCAAAACTGAACTCAACCTGTTCTGCTACTTCAGCTTCATCCAAAATTCCGTAGATGAGTCGCTTCAGGTTGTCGGGACTAAAGAAGGTCGGAGTTCCACCTCCCAAGTGAATTTCTTTTATGATCGGAGTAATGGGTAAAAAATCCGTGTAAAGTTTCCATTCCTTTAGCACTGTTTTGATATATGGGGATTCGACTTCATGCCTTTTGGTAATTTTTTTATGATATCCGCAAAACGTACACAGGCTTTCACAAAACGGAAGATGTATATATAATGAGATACCTTCATCGTACGATTCTGCAAATGAACTTATGAGAGTGGATTCCCAATCCTCAGTCTTAATCCCTGATTTATTCCAATACGGTACCGTCGGATAACTGGTATATCTCGGTCCCGGCACATTGTATTTTCGGATCAATTCGGTATTCATCATGCCTCATATTTTTTGGATAAGCTATGATACCAGATGTTTGTTAAGATTTGGTGAAAAAGAAATTTTGGATTTGAAATTTTGAATATTGAATAGATGAGCGAGGACGGATGACGGCGGACCGACGACTGGGGAAATGATTTATGATCATCTTGTAAATCCATTACAAAAGCGAAGGATTTGAAAAAATCTATATGCATGATGATGCACTTTATCAATCATTCGCTAATTCAGGCAATCGAGTTTGATTAAGCAATGGGACTAAGTGACCCCAACGGAATCGTCGGGAACGATCATAAATTACTTACATTGCTTGAATAAAATTAAAACAGCCCAACTCATTTACAGTTTTTCTTAATGAATTTACTTTTTAGCCTATTCCTTTCTGCCATGAATACTATGAGCGTTGAGATCATGATCCTCTTGCTCATCATTGCGTTGGTGGGGGGAGTCTGTATTACTACTATTGGTCCGGGCGGTATTTTTGTAACCATCGCCCTTTTTGCCCTGCTCCCCCTTAATCCAAGTACCGTAGCTGGTACTGCAAGTGCTACTCTCATTGCCACGGGTATTGTAGGAAGTTTGGGATATCTGCGTTCGGGTGAATTGAAAGGGAAGATTGCCGGAAAAGCAGCCGGTGGTTTGAGTTTGGCATCTGTGATCGGTGCTTTTGCTGGATCTCAGATCAATACCTTATTAAATGCTTCTACTTTCGCTGTACTGTTGGGACTGTTTGTGTTATTCACCGGAATTTTGATCCTCTACCGACAGAAGAAACAGCTTAAACCTGATAGCCGGCTACAGATCGATTCTTCCAAAGGTCTGGCATGGCTGGGCGGAGTAGGTATTGCCGTAGGATTGCCGAGTGGATTGCTTGGCGTGGGTGGACCTGTTCTCGCAGTTCCGTTGATGGTAGTACTTGGTGTACCTATGTTACTCTCTGTTGCCCTTGCTCAGGTTCAATCCATTTTCATCTCAGGCTTTGCCACAGCTGGATATATGATACATGGCGCAGTGGATTGGTATCTCGCTCTCTTCCTGACGGTGCCTTTATTGATAGGAACCATCTCCGGGTGGTATATTGCACAGCGCATTAAAGCCAGCAGGCTGAAGGTATCACTAGCGATTGTTCTCATCGCCCTCGGAATATATCTCGTAGCCGGCGGTGCTACTCCGGGTGGGGCTTGACTAGCCATTGGGACCGGGTGGTCTCGACTAGCATTCCCAACGGGGTC
Organism: Gracilimonas sp.; assembly: GCF_035704785.1. Classification (GTDB taxonomy): domain Bacteria; phylum Bacteroidota; class Rhodothermia; order Balneolales; family Balneolaceae; genus Gracilimonas. The sequence goes on from NZ_DASSWP010000030.1 coordinate 18,115, forward strand.
GTTGGGAACGAGGGAAAGTCATCCTCAGGGTGAAGCTTGATCAAATCCTTCTCCCTTTGATGTACCTTGTTCGATGTTGGAAGTTCCTACCCCCAGATCTTCAACATAAAGAAAACTATTACGCCAGTTACCGAAACATATAACCAAATTGGAAAAGTCCACCGGGAGACTTTTTTATGGGTTTTAAATTTCCCGCTCAAGGAAAAGTAAAAACTGGCCAGCACCAGCGGTACCACAAAAACAGAAAGAATAATGTGACTTATCAATATTATAAAGTAGACAGGCCTTACAAATCCCTCTCCCATGAACTTAGTATCTCCAACAAAATGATGATACACTACATAGCTCACCAGAAATAAAGAGGAAGTCACAAAGGCCGCCAGATTGAAACGCATGTGCTTCTGGAAATCACGCCGTTTGATCTCACGAAAGGCAAGCAGGAGAAATATGGTACTCAATGAATTCAAACCTGCATTTACTGCCGATAGATTTTTGATCCAAGGTACAGGAGTTTCAGCTCCCTCCTTAAAATAGATAAGCCAGAACAAGAAAAGTACAGCAATAGCGCTGATCCCTATTATTAAAGACAAGGCTTTTTTCGCACTGATCTGTTCTAATATTTTGGAAGATTCAGGAAGAGTATAATTTTCATTCATTGTTTTTTGCTTCTATATGGTTGCTAACCAAAGGTAAGGCAACAAAAAGAGAATTCGTTAATTTTTCGTTTCCTTTCTCGGCATTTTTGTCAAATGTGTACTATCTTTTCAGCCATTGAATCCCACGCGGATTCTCAAGTCACCGCCAGCCTATTTAGAATTGTTTTAAATAATAGGTTGTTTGTCCTTTTTGTTCAATTTCCATTGAAAAAATTGATAGATTTGCGCGGCTTCTGAACTGGAGCTTTATTGCTCTATACGTAAACCTAAATAAGCAATCTTTATGGCGCAGATTTTCCCCAAGTGGACAAATCAGGTTCCCCGAAAAATTTTAATTGGATTAATCGTTGTACTTAACGCACTAATTTTTGGTGTTTGGTATTTCTTTTCCCCTGAATACACTGACGTTGGCTATGCTCCGGAACAACCGGTTCCTTATAGTCATAAACTACACGTAGATCAGCTTGGGCTTGATTGTCAATATTGTCATACAAATGTTTTTGAATCAAAGTTCGCGAACATTCCTGCCACTCAAACTTGTATGAATTGCCACAACCAGATCAAAACAGATAGTGATAAACTTGAATTGGTGCGCGAAAGTTGGGAGACTGGTAAATCCCTCGAATGGGTCCGGGTGCATAACCTTGCTGATTATGCCTATTTCAATCACTCTGCTCACGTTACTGTAGGTGTTGGGTGTGAAAGCTGCCACGGCAGGGTCGATAAGATGGAAGTTGTGTATCAGGCTGAGCCACTTAGCATGAGCTGGTGCCTGGATTGCCACAGGGAGCCCGAAAAATATATACGTCCCGTTGATGAAGTTACCACCATGGGATATGAAGTTGAAAATCAGCTAGAGCTTGGAAGAGAATTGGTAGAGAAGCAAAATATTCATGCTCCAACCTACTGCCAGGGTTGTCATTATTAATAATGAAGGATTCAGAAATTACAGATCAACAAATGAGCGAAGAAGTCAAAGAAAATACATATTGGAAGAGCTTAAGCGAATTAGCCAATAATAAAGAGTACCAAAAATTTGCTGAGCGTGAATTCCCTGAAAATGCCACTGAACTGACCGATGGGGTTTCCCGCCGCGGATTCCTCCGTGTTATGGGAGCTTCCGTAGCTTTGGCAGGATTGGCAGCTTGTCGCCGTCCGGTTCAAAAAATATTGCCATACTCAAAACAGCCTGAAGATGTGGTGGAAGGTGTGCCTTTATTCTATGCAACCGCCATGCCTGTTCAAGGTAATTTGGTTGGATTGATCGCTGAAAACAACGAAGGACGCCCAACCAAGCTTGAAGGAAATGACCTTCACCCTGCCAGCAAAGGCGGAAGCAGTATTTACAATCAGGCGGCCATTCTCGGCCTTTACGACCCTGACCGCTCTCGTTTTCCCTTATATAATGGGAATAAAGCTTCCCTAGAAGATTTTGAAGCGTTCGCAAGTTCTCATTTTGCAAATACCAGTCAGCGGATCGCTTTTATTTCTGAAGCCAATTCCTCTCCTACCTATAATAGTATAAAGGAGCAGGCGCTTTCGAAATTCAACAATGCTACCTGGGTTACTTACGAACCTTTCGGTGAAGATAATGTACTTGAAGGGAATAATATTGCTTTCGGAAGCAGGTTACGCGCTTATTACAATTTTGAAAGTGCAGATGTCATTGTCTCCCTGGATGATGACTTCATGAGCTCGACACATCCAAACAGTGTTGACTATGCCAAGCAGGTTTCGGCTCGCAGAAAGGTGACCGATACCAATGGTGAAATGAATCGTATCTACGCCGTAGAAGATTCTTTCTCCCTCACCGGTTCTTATGCTGATCATCGTTTAAAGATCAAGGCCAGCCAAATGGAGGGATTTACCTATGCTCTCGCTGCCGCGCTTTCCACCCGAATTAATGGGTTAAATACTTTCAACGGATATAGCAACGAATTTTCTGATCATCGATGGATCACCGTTCTTGCCGATGAGTTGGCAGCAAACGCCGGAAGTTCTACTCTGTCAGCAGGAGCTCAGCATAAACCTGAAATACACGCCGCAGTGGCAGCGATCAATCAGGCCTTAGGTAATGTTGGAAACACGGTTAGCTACCTTGAAATTCCTTATACCGATGCACAGAGCAGCACCGCAGCTTTCCAAGAGGTGGTAGCTGAAATGAAAGCCGGCAATATTGATACGGTTGTTATGGTTGGTGTGAATCCTGTTTACACCGCTTCTGCTCTTGATTTTGGGAGCGCCCTCTCCAATGTTGAAACCGTGGTCAATCTTTCTGATTACGTAGATGAGACTGCCAAGAAATCAAACTGGCACGTAAATCATGCCCACTTCCTGGAAGCTTGGGGTGACGGATATTCTTATGGCGGAGCGCTTTCAGTTATACAGCCTCAGATTCAGCCTTTATTTAATGGGCTGAGTGGCATCGAATTTTTAAACACTATTGTAAACGGGTCTTTGGAGCAGGGTTATTCCCTTGTTCAGGATACCTTCCGCGGATTTTTCAGCTCCGGTTTCAACAACCGCTGGACCAACATCCTGCACGATGGTATTGCCACGACGAATAATTTTAATGCCGTAAATGTACGGATAAGCTCCGATTTTGCTTCTGCAATGAATCGGGCTACATCAAATATATCTTCAACTTCGGGTATTGAAGTTGTTATTCGCCCTGATGCTACTTTATATGACGGGCGTTACGCAAACCTGGGCTGGCTTCAGGAACTTCCTGACCCCATGACCAAGATCACTTGGGATAATGTGGCCCTTATGAGTCCTGCAATGGCAAAACGATTAGGTATAGAAAAGCCGGGTCCCGGAAATGATGCCTTTGATGTAGTTGAGATTACGGTTAATGGAAAAAGTATTGAAATTGCTGCCTGGATTCAGCCCGGTCACGTAGATGATTCCATCACTTTAACAACCGGCTATGGCCGTAAGGGAATTGGTCGCGTTGCTAGTTCTTACATTGATTACACCGCTGGCGGCGTTGATGTGTATCCGTTGAAAGCAACTTTAGATATGTTTTTTACAGCTGCTGAAGTTTCAAAAACCGGAGAAACCTACGAAATTGCCTGTGTTCAGGATCACCACAGTCTTGAAGGCCGCGATATGTATCGTCAGGCCTCCCTTTCTGAATACAAAGAAAATCCGGACTTCGCCTCTTTTGAATCGGTTCATACTTATCCCGTTCCGGGAATGAAAGAAGCGGCCGAAATGGGTGAAGATGAGCCTATTTCACTCTTTGACGAGCAAACCTTCCCTGATTACGAACCACAATGGGGAATGGCTATTGACCTGAACTCTTGTTTTGGTTGCGGAGTGTGTGTGATCGCTTGTCAGTCAGAGAACAATATCCCTGTGATAGGCAAGAAAGAAGTTAAACGCGGCCGTGAAATGCACTGGATAAGAAATGACCGCTATTACGTTGGTGATGATCCAAATTCACCGCAAGCCGTTCACCAGCCGGTCCCTTGCATGCACTGTGAGTTGGCTCCTTGTGAGCAGGTTTGTCCTGTTGCGGCAACCACCCACAGCCCCGACGGCATGAACCAAATGACGTATAACCGCTGTATCGGAACTCGTTACTGCGCTAATAACTGCCCGTACAAAGTGCGTCGTTTTAATTTCTTCAACTATCCCAAAGAATATTTAACCACCGGTGACGATCCCGATATCATCCAAATGGCGATGAACCCGGAAGTTACCGTACGTTTCCGCGGTGTAATGGAAAAATGTACGTATTGCGTGCAGCGTGTTAACCGTGCTAAAATTAAAGCCAAGATAGAAACCGGTTCAGTAATACCGCCGGACGGTGCAGTTAAAACAGCTTGTCAACAAGCTTGCCCTGCCGATGCCATATACTTTGGTGACATATCCGACGAAGATACCGAAGTTGCCAAAATGAAACGCAATCCACGAAACTATCAGATGCTCGAGGAACTCAATACACGTCCGAGAACATCATATGTAGCTAAACTTACGAACCCGAACCCAGCTTTGGCTTAAGATATTAATCAGGAATACATCCAAAACATGAGTAAATACCAATACGTACCGGAACCCACTCTTGTAAAAGGCGATCACGACTTTGCGAGCCTTACACGACTGGTTACTGATATTAATTTACGACCCACTCCCAAAGCATGGTACTTATGCATGATCGGGGCTAATGCCCTGCTTATGGTTATGGTTGTGGCCATTGGGTATCTAATTTGGGAGGGAACCGGAATCTGGGGCCTTAACAATCCTATTGGTTGGGGTTGGGCTATCATCAACTTTGTATGGTGGGTTGGTATTGGCCACGCCGGAACGTTGATCTCAGCTATCCTTTTCCTATTCCGACAGGACTGGCGTACTGCCATTAACCGTTTTGCGGAAGCGATGACCATCTTTGCGGTAATGTGTGCCGGAGTATTTCCGGCCATTCACGTTGGACGTATCTGGGCTATCTACTGGGTATTCCCAATTCCTAACCAAATGGCTATGTGGCCCAACTTCAACTCTCCCCTTCTTTGGGATGTGTTTGCCGTTTCTACATACTTCACCGTATCCTTTTTGTTCTGGTACGTTGGCTTGGTTCCCGATCTTGCTACCATCCGCGACCGTGCCACTGATAAGGTTCGAAAGGTTGCTTATGGAATCTTCGCTTTAGGCTGGACCGGCTCAAACCGCCACTGGTGGAATTATGAAAAAGCATACATGATCTTAGCCGGATTAGCTACTCCACTGGTACTTTCTGTTCACACTATCGTATCCTTTGACTTTGCTGTTTCTTTGATACCGGGCTGGCACACCACCATCTTCCCTCCATATTTCGTTGCCGGGGCTATTTTCTCCGGTTTTGCAATGGTGCTTACGCTGATGATCGTTGCCCGCAAGATCTACGGAATGAAGGATATCATGACCGATGATCACATGGAGAAAATGAATATTGTGATATTGGTTACCGGCTCCATGGTAGGTTTTGCCTATATGATGGAATTCTTCATCGCCTGGTATAGTGGCGTTGAATACGAAAAAGCTATTTTTATACTGAGAGCAACCGGTCCTTATGCATGGGCTTACTGGGCTATGATGACCTGTAACGTGCTCTCTCCTCAGTTCTTCTGGTCTAAGAAATTACGCCGCAGTGTCGGGTTCACTTTCTTTATCTCTATTGTGGTAAATATCGGTATGTGGTTTGAACGATTTGTAATTACAGTTACTTCACTGGCAAACGATTACCTGCCATCAAGCTGGGGTTATTATTCCCCTACTATCTGGGATGTTTTGACTTACGTTGGAACATTCGGCCTCTTTTTCACCATGTTCCTGCTGTTCCTGCGCTTCCTTCCAATGGTTGCACTTGCAGAGATCAAAGCGGTAATACCACAAGCCGATCCTCATAACTATGATGAGGAAACCGGTGAATTCCATAAGCCAAAAATAGAAGTACCGAAACCTCAATCTGGGAAGGTTTAACAATTATGAGTACGACTGATCAAAATAATTTATACGGAATTGTTGCTGAGTTTAAAACTCCTAAGCAACTTATTGATATTGCCAAAAAAATGGTGGAATCAGGCTACAACAATTTTGATACCTTCAGCCCTTTCCCCATTCATGGAATGGATAAAGCCATGAAACTTAAAAAATCGAAATTGGGCTGGATTGTACTTATATGTGGTTTAATCGGTTTTACCGGTGCTATCGCCATGATGTATTATATGGCTGTAGTTGACTATCCGATGAACATTAGCGGTAAGCCATTTTTCAATGCACCCGCCTGGGTTCCCATCACTTTTGAATTGACCGTATTGCTATCATCTTTTGGCGCTGTATTTGGGATGTTTTACCTGAATGGGCTTCCAAAGCTTAACAATCCTCTTTTTAATGTAGAACGCTTTAAAAAAGTAACTGATGATAAATTCTTTGCCTGCATCGAAGCTGACGATGATAAATTTGAAGCTGACGAAGTAAAGAAACTGTTTAAGGAAGCCGGAGCTACCCATATCGAGGAAGTTTATGAATAAAAAGAACACGCAAATATCATTTCCAGGAATGAATTTTAAAGGAATGTTTAAGATTGCGGGCATTGTTGCGCTCGGAGTCTCCCTCTCGGCTTGTCAGGGGCAGCTTTCAGAAAAGCCGCCTATCCATCCCAATATGAACATGGATCAACAGCCTAGAAAAGAAGCTCAGGAAGTTAACAATTTCTTTGCAGACGGCCGGTCCATGCGCCCCCCTGTAAAAGGGACTGTTGCTCGCGGATTAGCAAAATTAGATACCGAATATTACGAAGGCGTTGATGAGAACGGAGAATATATCGAACGTATTCCGGTTGATCTCACCCGATCTTTCCTATATCGGGGTAAAGAACGCTATGAAATTTTTTGCACTCCTTGTCACGGCCAAACCGGTGCGGGTAATGGTATTATCATGGAGGGAAATTATGGATATGTTCCGGCTCCTTCCTACCATGATCAACGTGTGAGAAACCTTTCGGATGGCGAACTTTATTCCGCTATTTATAACGGTGTGCGAACCATGCCTTCTTATGCTAGCCAAATTGATGTTGAAGACCGATGGGCCATTGTAGCTTATATCCGTGCGCTTCAGGAAAGCCAGAATATCAGTGAGGAGGAACTGCAACAGTATGATGTTGATATCGCTTCCCTGAATTCAAAAGCAGCTGAAGAACAAGCAGTAGCTGATTCTATTGCAGCTGCCCGGGAAGCCAGTTCAAAAGGACAGGAACCGACTATCGAACTTGGGCAGGAAGCTATAACAGCCAATGCCTGTGGAACCTGCCACAGTGAAGACGGTACAGCCGGCATCGGACCAACATGGGCCGGATTATTCGGAAGTGAAGGTGAGGTTATCACCGAGGGTGGTGAAACCATTACTGTAACAAAAGATGAAGACTACATTCGGGAATCGATTGTTGAGCCGAACGCCAAGAAACCTGTTGATTTTGCTCAGGGCGTGATGGCCTCCTACAGTTACCTATCTGATGTTGAGATAGAATCCATTATCCTGTACATAAAAAATCTTGAAAACTAAGAACTTTGCTTAATTCACTTACACAATGAGTCATAAGCCTACAATAACAGATTCTTTACAATTTCCAGCTGACAGCAAAGTTCCTCGTGCCTTATTTGGGATCGGTACAGTTGGTCTTATTGCTACCATTATAGGTTACTTCTTTGATGCCAATCAGTTTTTCTTTTCGTACTTAGTCAGCTTTACTTTTTTTACAGGCATAGCATTAGCCGCATTGATCATGGTTATGCTTCACCATATTACCCGTTCCAGCTGGGGAGTTCTTTTTAGACGAATTGCAGAAACTTTATCCGCCAATTTATGGATATGGGCTATTTTTATCCTTCCGGTGATTCTCGGTATCCATAATCTATACCACTGGAGTCACCCCGAACTGTTGGACTACTCAAGCTCCGAGTTTGACAAGATCATATCCGGTAAATCGGCTTACCTGAATTCAACTTTTTTCATCATCCGCCAGGTCATCTATTTTGTGATCTGGGGATATTTGGGCTATAAGCTTCACAAGGTATCCGTTGAAATGGACAAAACCGATGACTGGGGTCTGACATATTTACTTCGAAAAGTAAGTGCCCCCGGCATCTTGCTATTTGCACTTACTGTAGCTTTTGCAAGTTTCGATTGGTTGATGTCGCTTGATCCCCACTGGTTCTCTACCATGTTCGGCGTGTATTTCTTTGCGATCAGCTTCCAGGCATTATGGCCTGTAATGATCTTACTTGTGTTTTATATGCAGCGGAAAGGACTTCTTGCCAATACTATTCGTCAAGTGCATATCTACGATCTGGGTGCCTGGTTCTTTGCCTTCACCATATTTTACGCTTATATCGCTTTTAGTCAGTTTTTACTTATTTATTACGCGAATATTCCGGAGGAAACCATTTGGTATTTCCATAGATTGGAAGGCGGATGGGAGTTTATAGCGTACAGCTTGTTAATCTTCCGCTTTGCCGTGCCTTTCCTGATTCTCCTGAATCGTGAGGCCAAAAAGAATAGAACCATTCTTGGTGGAGTTTCAGTATTGGTACTCATTATTCACTTTGCAGAAATTTATTGGATAGCGATGCCGGCTTTGTACGACCATGGCATTAGCTTCAGTTGGATGGATATCACAGCCTTTCTTGGATTAGGAGGCCTGTTCTTTGGATTATTCTTCCATACTTTCAAGAAACACAGCATGGTTCCAGAAAATGATCCTAAATTGGATGACTGTCTCTCTAAATCGTATCATCAATAATCGAATTACCGATGTCAGAAAAGTATAGTTCAGAATTTAAAGCTAAAGTAGCACTCGAAGCCGTATCACAGAGTCGTTCTGTAATTCAGAAGATCGCTGAAAAGCATGACATATCTGAAGAAGAGGTGATCTCCTGGGCAGCACAATTAAATGAAGATGCTGCCAGTTTATTTGGTGCAGAAACAACCCATGTTGATGACGGCGGTGAAGTTGAAGATGTTGACATCACTACTAATGATGAGGAATTTGCCGCAGCTGTTTCCCACGGAGTGATGAGCGATAACCTGAATTACGGTAAACTCATTTTCTGGTCTACCCTTGGAGCTTCTCTTGTAATAATTTTTGTTATAGGATTGGTTTATTTTTCTCAGTATAGCTTATTTGAAGCACAAAAAGAGGCTTCTTCAAGAGTAACATATTCTGATTTCAGTGCTTTAGTGGCTGAACAAAAACAAGAATTAAACAGTTTTGGTGTAGTTGACCTCGAAGAAGGTATCTACAGAATTCCTATTGACAGCGCTATTAACAGAATAGCCATAGAAGACTAAAATAATCATGAGACTTTTTACACTGTTAGCTCATATGTTGCTTGCAGTGTTTCTGACTTCACAGGCTGCTTTGGCGCAGTTAAACCGTGAACAACCGGATGCATTGCAAGATCTTGGCATCGATGAACATTTGGGAGATATCATCCCTCTTGATGCCAAATTTGCAACTTCAGAAGGTGACAGTGTTCTTTTAAATGAACTTCTTGAAGAAGGTAAACCGATTTTATTGAATCCATTGTATTACGAATGCCCCATGTTGTGTGGGTTAGTTTTGGATGGAACAATCAACGTAATTGAAGAACTGGATTGGAAACCCGGTAAAGATTTTATTGTTATATCTGTCAGTATTGATCCGGATGAAGATACTGAACTTGCGGCTCGGTCTAAACAAAATTACCTGAGCCAAATGGATTCAACCACCAAAGCAGGGTGGTATTTTTTGACCGGCAACAAGACACAGATTGACAAAGTAGTTGAAGCCGTTGGGTTTCGATACAAAGAAATTGAAGGCACAGGTGAATATGCCCACAGTGCAGCAATTATACTCCTGAGTCCTGATGGGAAAATAACCCGTTATCTGTACGGTATTTCCTATGATGAATTTAATGTTCGCAGTGCTCTATATGAGGCCGCAGATGGAAAGATTGGAAACACCATAGACAAAATTGTCATGTACTGTTATCAATATGATCCTGATTCCGGTAGTTATACGCCGGTAGCAATTAATATTATGAAGCTTGGTGGCTTGGCTACGCTGATATTTCTCGGTATATTCTTGGGTTCGCTTTGGCTTCGCGAAAAACGCAAAAAACAAACCTCAAAAACTGATATTAACTAATGGGCAGTTTATTCGATTTTATGCTTCCGGAGCTTAAATCTCCATTAACAGGAGCAAGTACCGATGCAGTGATGGCTTTCATCCACATTGTAAGCTTCATTATTCTTGCCGGTGTCACGATCGCATTGATCTATTTTGCGATCAAGTATAAGCGCAAGTCTGAAGACGACGAAACGCCACTGATCACCCACAACAATAAGCTTGAGATCACTTGGTCAGTAATACCCCTTCTTCTGGTATTCATCGTATTTGGATGGGGATATAAAGGGTGGCTGAATCTTAAAACCCCTCCTGATAACGCTTACGAGATCCATGTTTCTGCTTACAAGTGGGGATGGACCTTCAGCTATGAAAATGGTGCTCAGGTTGGAAATGAAGTTCATGTACCCGCAGGTCGCCCCGTTAAATTAGTGATGCAGTCAGAAGATGTATTGCACTCCTTTTTTGTACCGGCCTTTCGTATTAAGCAAGATGTGCTCCCTAACAGGTATACCACAGTATGGTTTCAGGTAGAAGAGCCGGGTGAATCTCAGGTTTTTTGTACGGAATATTGCGGAACCTCTCACTCTGATATGTTAGCCACTGTAGTGGCTCATACTCCAGATGACTTTGAAAGCTGGCTTTCAGAACAAGGTTCAGGCAGTGGAGGAACACCCGTAGAAAGGGGTGAAAACCTGATTAGTATTCAAGGGTGTGTAACCTGTCATTCTGTTGATGGTTCAGAGAAAATTGGCCCAACTTTCCAGGGACTATTTGGCCGCGAAGAAACGATGACCGATGGAACTACTCTGACCGTTGATGAGAATTACATTAGAGAATCTATTTTGGATCCCGGAGCAAAAATTGTTGAAGGATATCAAAACCAGATGGTTAGTTACGAAGGTCGCTTAAGTGACGAAGACATCTCCGATATTATTGAATACATTAAAACTTTAGAAGATTAATATGTCAACAGCTGAAGTAACTCCGGAATCTACCGGAACAAAAAAGACATTAAAAGTAAAACGGTACAAGCCGTCCGAAGACCCCAAAAATACCTATTTAACCGATGAAAAAGGTCTATGGGCTTGGATGACCACTGTAGATCATAAAAAGATCGGGCTCATGTACCTGGGCTCAGTTACTTTCTTTTTCTTATTAGGCGGTATTTTAGCACTTCTTTTAAGGACAGAACTTTTAACACCTGCCAAAACCTTCATTGAGGCCGATACCTACAATCAGTTCTTCACGCTCCACGGAGCTATCATGGTATTCTTTGTGCTAATACCCTCCATCCCTGCCGCGCTTGGAAACTTTGTACTTCCTATGCAGCTTGGAGCAAAGGATGTAGCGTTTCCGAGGCTCAACCTCGCCAGTTTCTATATCTATGTTATTGGAGCCATTTTTACATTCATTGCTCTTGCAAATAATGGATTAGACACCGGCTGGACCTTCTACACTCCTTACAGTACCGAATCTTCATCGAGTGTAATATGGGTAACGCTTGGGGTTTTCATACTTGGATTTTCATCCATATTAACCGGTACTAACTTTATTGCCACCATTCACAAGTTACGGGCACCCGGTATTACCTGGGGTAAACTTCCTTTGAATTTATGGGCATTATATGCCACAAGTATTATTCAGGTACTTGCTACTCCTGTATTAGCTATTACAGTTTTGCTTCTTACTATGGAGCGTGCTCTTGGAATAGGAATTTTTGATCCGGCTCTTGGCGGTGACCCGGTTTTATTCCAGCATTTCTTCTGGTTCTACTCTCACCCCGCTGTATATATTATGATCGTGCCTGCCTTTGGGATCATCTCTGAAGTGATCACTACCTTCTCCAAGAAACATATTTTTGGATATTGGGCGATCGCACTTTCATCCCTAGCCATTGCCTTTATTGGATTCCTCGTATGGGGACACCACATGTTCACCTCAGGTCAGTCGGCTGTAGCAACCACCGTTTTCTCATTCCTAACTTTCTTAGTGGGAATCCCGACCGGTATTAAGATCCTGAACTGGGTTGCTACCTTATACAAAGGTTCTATTCAAATGAAATCTCCGATGATCTATGTATTCAGCTTCTTGTTCATATTCTCTATCGGTGGATTTACAGGGATCATGCTTGGAGCACTTTCAGCCGATATTCACCTTCACGATACCTATTATGTGGTAGCCCACTTTCACTATGTGATGATGGGTGGTACCCTGATTTCATTTCTTGCCGGACTCCACTATTGGTGGCCAAAAATGACAGGGAAGATGTACAACGAATTTCAGGCTAAGATTGGAGCTGCTTTAATTTTCATCGGCTTTAACACGACCTTCCTTCCGCAGTTCATTATGGGATCGCAGGGAATGCCTCGACGATATTATAACTACATAGATCAGTTTACCATATTCCACCAAACTTCAACTATCGGTTCTTATATACTTGGAGTTGGATTCTTACTGATCGCTTACTACTTAGCAAAATCATTAATGAGTGGTGAAAAAGCCGGTTCAAATCCATGGGGAAGCCGTGGTTTGGAATGGCAGGCAACATCACCACCTGATTTCCACAACTTCGATCACACTCCGGTGATCATTAATGGTCCTTATGACTATCACAGGCCTATGGAAGAATTCCAGCTTGGCTTGGCGAATGAAGACAAAGATCACTGATGAAAATTGAAGCTCGGAAAAGAGTAGAAAACAAAAAAATGCAAACCAACAAAACACAACTCGGGAAGTAAATGGCGAATCATTCGACTTCACACCCTACGCATGTGCATCATCACTTTGTTGATTCCGATCAGCAATTTGATACCGCAAAATTGGGTATGTGGGTGTTCTTAGTAAACGAAATCTTATTTTTTGGCGGGTTATTCTGTGCCTATATCGTTTATAGAGCATGGTATCCGGAACTATTCCAAATGGCTGCACTTGAGCTCAATACCTTTTGGGGAGCAGTAAACACTGTTGTTCTTATCGGTAGTAGTTTAACGGTAGCTATGGCCATACGGTCTGCCCAGAAAGATCAAATGAAAGGGTTAAAAATAAACCTTCTCATAACTATTGGCCTTGCAGTGGTATTTATGGTTATTAAAGGCTTTGAGTATGCCCATAAGTTTGAGCTTGGCATTTTCCCGGGTGAGTATTACACCTATGAAGGTCTTGATCATCCACAGGCAGCTATTTTCTTTAGTATCTATTATATGCTGACCGGTGTTCACGCTTTGCACGTTTTGATCGGTATCGGCTTGATCTACTGGATCTACCGAAGAGCAAAGAAAGGAGAATTTAGCAGCGAGTACTATACTCCTGTTGAGATTACAGGACTTTACTGGCACTTGGTTGACCTTATATGGATCTTCCTCTTCCCGCTACTTTACCTCATTGAATGACAGACTTTATCCTAAACGATTTTAGACTATGAGCACACATAATCACGAACATCATATTTCTACAGCAGGCCAGCTTTGGGCCGTTGGAACCGCACTGTTGATCCTGACCATCATCACGGTGGTAGTCGCAAAATTTGTTGCGATTCCCCCACCCTTTGATGTGGTCACCGCTATATCCATTGCTTTGATAAAAGCATTTTTGGTAGCTGCATTTTTTATGAATTTATATTGGGATGTAAAATTCAATGCTATGCTTTTAATCACGGCTGTAATATTCTTCCTTTTAATGATCTCCATTACATTACTTGATACATTGTATCGAAATGATGTAGTGCCTTCATTTTGATCAAACAGATTTATAATCAGTGTAAAAGCCCTTCAGAAATGAAGGGCTTTTTTTATGCCTTTTAATACCCTCTGTTCTGAATCCTGTCTGCTGATTGTTATATTCTCAGTGAACCAAATCTTTACTATATGAGCTTATCAAAAACAACCTTAGGACCTTTTGAATTATTTACCATTGAAACCGGTGATTTCCGCTTAGATGGAGGCGCCATGTTTGGGGTTGTTCCAAAGACCCTTTGGTCTCGAGATCTTCCTGCAGATGAAAAAAACCGAATTCCAATGACCATGCGTTGTCTTCTTATCAGATCAAAAAATACCGGTAAGTTATACCTTATCGATAACGGAGCCGGAACTAAGTTCAATGATAAAATGGAAGACATCTATCAGCTTGATCAAAGCAACAAAAATCTGGAGAATTCATTTAAAGAACATGGATTCTCTTTTGATGATGTAACCGATGTTATTTTTACCCATCTTCATTTCGACCATTGCGGAGGAACCAGCTTCTATAATAATAGTGATGAACTGGAGCTGACTTTTTCGAATGCAACCTACCATGTTGTTGATACTCATTGGAAAAATGCTAACGCTCCGAATGCCCGTGAAAAAGCCAGCTTTCTTCCGGAAAACATTACACCTATCAAGGAATCCGGAAAGCTTAACCTTGTTAAAGAAAACCATGAGTATGAGCCGGGATTATCTGCTGTAGGTGTTAATGGCCATACCATTGGGCAGCAACTCCCAAAAGTTGAGGTAGATAGTGAAACTCTGGTTTTTGTAGCTGACTTACTGCCTACCCATGTACATGTTCCTATTCCCTGGGTTATGGGTTACGATATGTATCCTGTTCAAACGTTAAACGAAAAAGATGCGTTTTTAAAAATTGCAGCCCAGAAAAACTGGAACCTTTATTTAGAACATGATGCTCATAAAGAAATAATTCGTATTCAATATGAAGATGGTCGGTTTTCAGTCTCAGATAGTTTAACACTTAGTGACCTTTAAGGCGCAATAAATAATATTCAACGGGGTTTTACAACACCCTGTCTCGCTTATAGCAATCAATGGAAAAAACCGGACCACATAACTCAACCGATAAAGTTCAGAAGCTACTTCATTCAGCTTTTGATACCCTTCTTTCTAAAAGAAGCGGGACCATTTTGCTTCGGTCATTTCTGATACTATTTGCCGGATTTACAGCCTTGATCATTGCCGAGAATGTTATCTACCTTTCTATTGTCACAAAGACCACGCTGCTATTTTCGATCCTGATCGCTTCGATTACCTCCTACCGGATGGGAAAGAAGGCTTCCAAATCGCTTGAATTCACTGAATTTTATCGTGAATTCAGCCGGAAAAGCAAGCTTCCTGAACTCAAGGATACTCTTGATCTTGAAAAATCCGGTGGCGGAAACCGCGCGCTGATTGATGCTGCTGTTTTACAGAATCTTAGTAAAATTAAAACCGACAGGCTGGAGAATTCTCTCTCTGAATACCTAAGGTCCTCCGAAAGTTATAGCCACTATAAACAGTTTTTGAATTTAGGAGTTGCTGCATTTATAATTTTAGGGATCACTTCTTTTAATTTTAATAATGCTGCCCAAAGAACTTTTACGTTTTGGAAAGGCTATGAAAAACCTAATCCATTCAGCTTCACTATATCTCCCGGTGATATCACTTTAGAACAAGGAACTCCTTTTAAAGTTGATATCGCATTCAAAGGAGAGCTTATTCCCGAAAATACAGTGTTAAGGATTAAGACCTCGGTTGAGGAAGAATACCGAACCCGTGTTATGGAACATTCTGGAACCATCTTCAGCTCTATTCCTCAGAAGCTGAATAATGATCTGGAATATTATATAGAAATGGATGGCTATAAAAGTGAAATTTTCAGTGCCAATGTGCAACTCAGGCCCAGATTCACACAACTTCAAGCTGCTATAATTCCTCCGGTATATACCGAACTCGATTCATCTATGATCTCTTATCCTGTTTCTCAGATCAGGGCATATCAGGGTTCAATATTAAAGCTTTCCGGTGAGCTTAATAAGGAAATTTCATCTCTACAATTATATTCAGGAAATGAATTTTTAGATCTACCCACCAATCAGGACAGTACCTTCACTTACGATCTGGAAATTGAAGATGCCGATACCTTAAGGTTCTATATTGAAGACAAAAAAGGGCTTACAAACAAAAACCCTTTCCAGATAATTGTATCTCCACAGCCTGATGAATATCCCCTGGCAGAGATAATAGAGCCTGAACAAAATCTACAGGAAGTTAATCCCGAAGAGATCAACCTCCTTTATCGAGCTA
This sequence comes from Gracilimonas sp., assembly GCF_035704785.1. GTDB lineage: Bacteria > Bacteroidota > Rhodothermia > Balneolales > Balneolaceae > Gracilimonas. The sequence continues at coordinate 34,473 of NZ_DASSWP010000030.1, forward strand.
CTGATGACTTTGGACTTACTGCCGCAGCTTTGAGTTATGAACTCAGAAGAGCTTATACGGAGGAACCCGTAACGGGTACAATATCGCTCAACACTCCTTCAATAGGTAGCTTGAATTCCTACGTTTGGAATCTGAACGAACTTAATTTAAAACCGCTGGATGTACTTACATTTTCGATTACTGTTCAGGACAATGACGAATACAATGGATATAAATCTTCCAGTTCACAGTCCATCATTCTCGAAGTACCTTCACTCGTTGACTATTTTGAAGATATCGATCAAAAAGAAGATGAGATTGAAACAGATCTGACTGACATCTCTAAGGCTTTTGAACAGACCCAGGAGCAGTATGAACGCTTTAAAGAACAGATGAAGAATGATCCTGAAAGTACAGGATATGAGGAAAAACGAGAGCTAGAACAGGTTCAAAAGCAGCAGGAAGAGGTTCAAAAAAGAATTGAAGAACTGAACCAGAAATTTAAAGAGCTTAAAGATGAACTAAATAAAGACGATATGCTTTCTGAAGAGACTCAAAAAGCATACGATGAGCTTCAAAAGTTAATGGAGGAAATTGATGACCCTGCTTACCGGGAAGCCTTGAGAAAATTGCAGGAACAGATGGCACAAATGAGTCCTGAGCAGATGAGAGAGGCCATGGAGAACCTCGAGTTTAACGAAGAACTCTATAAAGAACGACTGCAACGAACCATTGAATTATTCAAGCAAATAAAATTAAACTCTGATTTGGACAAACTTGTCAAGTCTTTTGAGGATATGGCCCGAAAAGAAGAGGAACAGGCCCAAAGCGATCAAAATCAGCCCACTGAGCTAATAGATGAGCAACAGAAAAGGTCGCTTGAAGAGATTGAAAAACTCAAAGAACAAGTAAATTCTCTTTCTGAAAATACTACAGAGAATAATCAACAAGCAGTTAACGAATATCAGCAAAATACCAATGAAGAGTTAGATCGTTTATCAGAAGAAACAAAAGAGGATAACGAATCAGCATCAGAAGCAGAAAAGCAAGAATCTGAATCAGATTCTGCAGATAAAAATAATTCGGAAGAACAAGAAGGAAACCGACAACAGAGATATCAGAAATTGGCTGAAGACACTCAAAAGCTCATGGACAGTATATACCAAAACCAAATGAATATTAATATTGCAGGACTGCGATATGTGTTGTATTCCCTTCTTAATTTGTCGCTTGAGCAGGAGGACCTGACAACGCTTGCTTCTTCCACTGAAAACCGAAGTCAGGCATATGTAACTTATGCCCGGGATCAAAGTAATGTGGAAGGTATTTTTACTTCCATCTCGGATTCCCTTTTTCAATTGTCATCACAGATCCCGCAATTCTCAAATGACATCAACAAAAAGAAACTTGAAGTTAAAGAACGACTTCAACGATCGCTTGAACAAATGTCGGAACGTAACAGGAGTCAGTCATCTGTTGCATCAAGGCAGGCTTTAGGTGGAATTAATGAGATCTCATTCATGGTAGCCAATCTGTTGGAACAGCTTCAAAATTCTGAAGGTGAAGGCGGAGGTGGTGCGGGAGGGATGTCGATGCAGCAAATGATCGAACAGCTTCAACAATCCGGAGAACAGCAGCAACAGCTAAACCAGATGATGCAGGAAATGATCAATGATATTCAGGGAGACCGGCTTTCTCAGGATCAAATGGAAAGACTGGATCAAATCGCCAGACAACAGAATCAAATTCGAAAACAACTGCAAGAGCTACAGCAAAACGGTGATTTTAGCGGAGATAAAATCGGCAGTGAGCTAGAGCGAATGATCGAAGATATGGAGGATACTATCAATGACTTGCGGGGTGGTGCTACCGATCCAATTTTGATCGAAAGACAGCAAAATATTCTATCCCGTATGCTTGACGCGGAACAAGCAATGCAAGAACGTGATGAAGAAGATAAAAGAGAGGGATCTATAGCTGAAGATCTTAATAGAAGCACCCCCCCTGAATTGACGCTTGAAGAACTCGAAAAGCAAATACAAAATCGCCTTAATGATCCAAATTTCACTAAATATTCTCCGGATTATCAGCGTTTGATCGAAAACTACTTTGAACTGTTGAAACGACTTCAAGAACGTGAGATCCAGTAAAGGCTTTACCGTTTTATTCGGTCTTTTTTAAATAAAAATTACAAACCTCTGTTATAAGCGATCAATTGCTCGTACACCTCAAGCACCCCTTCAGTCGCTTCTCTTGTGACAGTATCTACTTTATCTCTAATAAAGCTTTTAGCATTAATTGGCGCAAAAGATTTACCAACTATACTTAGACCCGGTATATCTCCACTGCTATCGCCTATATAAGCTATTTCATTTAGATCAATTTCTAATTTCTCACTGAGAAACCGTATCCCTTCTCCCTTATTCGCTTTCTTTAAAATGATATTGACAGAAACATCGGTAGCGTGGACCTCAAACATGGGATATTTATCACCAACATGGTTCAGAACTTCCTGATGCATTAGCGTAATTTTTGATGTATCAGGGTTAACTAATCCGGCATCGGTATATTTGGCAAACTCAGGATAAGTACCCTTATAATTTTTAATAAGCGTTCCTTCTAACCATTCCTTGATCTCTGCAACTGCCTGTTTAGCCTCATTATCAAAATGCGGATTCCAGGTGATCTCGTTGGTTTTAATATCATATATGCCTCCTCCACTTTCGAATAGCATTGGGAGATCTACATCAAGCCACTGCCCTATAGCTTCTACATATGGAAAAGGACGCCCGGAACAGATTGTTAGTGCAGGAATATTTTTATCCTCCTTACTCAGGCGGCTCAATTCTTTAATACGCGTAACCGCCTTCCAATCAGGACTGAGAAATGGATGTGTTACACAACCGTCTAAGTCTGTAATGAATAGCTTTATCATAGAAAAATATACCTATCTCCCAAAATCATCTTCAAGCCGCACAATATCTTTCTCATTTGAGGGGTGGTCAGCATATATATGTTGCCATATTTCAGCAATTACCCCCCAATTTTCAAGGCCTACCAAACGATGACGCTCTCCTTGCTTCAAGGTAATACGATCACCTGTATTATATTCCTTCACTTTCTTTTGCTCGTCCGTAATACTTCGAATTACTCCCACCGGACCGTTTAGAACCTGCCACAGTTCTGCCCTGCGATGATGGTATTGCCAAGACAATCTCTTTCCCGGTTCTACCAATAAGATCTTAGGGCTTAATCTTCCTGAAATATTGATCTCTCCCATTTCAACATCATTGAAATATGTTTCTATGAATTTTTTAGCCTGACTGTCATCAATTACAAAAAAGCCACCCCAGGGGCGATCAAAGTCCTGATCTGTAATTTTAAAACCCTGCTCTTTTAATTTCTCTTCAATTCTTTGAAACTGCCTTTCCTTTTCTGACATGCGTAGTTTATATAAAAGTTAATTAATCTGTTATTCTTTTCTGGAAGAGTATGAGGGAATGATCATTGAAATTACAATGAATAAAAGAGCTAATGCTCCCATCCATTGATATTGGTTTTTATAATCTGCGTATTCTTGAGATGCGAATTCACCTTTTTCAAGGTCATCCATGCGTGCTAAAAATGCATCGATGCCATCATTTCCCCGTTCTATGGAATAGTATTCCCCATTACCTTTTTTAGCTATATTTCTTAAAGTTTGGCTTTGAAGCTGGGTAGTTACAACCTGTCCATTATTATCTCGTTTATACCCAATGATCCTGTCGGTCCCTTCTTCGTATAAAGGTATAGTCGTTCCTTCATTTGTTCCTACACCTAAGGTATATATTAAAATATCTTCCGAGATCAATTTTTCAAGTGCCTCATCATAAGATTGCCCATGATCTTCACCATCAGAAATGATCAACAAGACTTTAGCGGCATCAGTCCCATTTTCTTCAAGCGCTGAAAAAGCCTCAAGAGATGTTTCCATCGCAGACTTAAAATCCGTTGCTGAACTTGGCATTTGTTCAGTATCCGCGATATCTAAGAACAGGCGTAATGCAGAATAATCAAGGGTCATAGGACTTTGGAGGTAGGCCTCTCCGGTAAAAACGACTAGTCCAACCCGGTCTCCATGAAGCCTTTCGATCAAACGATTTATCTCAAACTTGGCCTTTTCCAACCGGCTGGGGCGTACATCTTCTGCATTCATGCTTGCTGACAAATCAAGTGCCACCAACATATCAATTCCCTCCCTTTTGATCTCACGAACTTCAGTACCAATTTTTGGACCGGCAAAAGCCACAATTAGAAAAAATAAACCCGCAAGCATCGAAATATTTTTAAGGCGGTTCCCTAATGACCAGTACCCTTTTCTTAAGGAATTGAAAAGTTCAGGGCTAAAATACTTTTTCTGTAAATCCCGTACCCTAACCGATTTCCACCAAAGCAGTACAATGGCTACAGGTATTAATGATAACAACCAAAGATAAAGTGAGTTTTCCCAGATCATATTTTACTTTATTAAGCTATACTTAAGATAGAGATTTTGCGGCCTTAGTTGCAGTAATAAATTGATTAATAAATCAATGGTTTAATAGTCGCATCCTTTCTAAAGTTTAGGTCAATAAACTGGTCTACAAATTCTCAAATATCCAATCCTGGAATACTTCTTTAAATCGAAATGAAAAGTTGCGCCCGACATTTGAGCTCTCCTCATCATAGTCATAACACGGAGAGACAACATGAAAGTAATGGTTAGCTCCGGCTATGCTATAAGTAGTAAAATTTGAAGGTAAAGAATCCGGGAAAATCATATTTAACTCTTCCATAGCCCAGGATGGATATACACTTCCATCGCTTTCACCAAAAAGGAATAATGTAGGAATGGTTATTTCTTTAAGATATTGAGCAGGGTCAAAACCGAGTTTCATCTTCATATGACGCCATTTCTTGGTTATAGCTATCATTGAAACCCAGTTTTGATGCGATTGAGCTTTCTGTACTGCCTTATTATATGCTAACGTACTGTCCGCTCCATTGCACACGTACTCACTGTGATATTCATTAATAAGCTGCCGGGTAGGATCAAATGTAGGCCCTGCAACAGAGACCATAAATTTAACGTCTTCGGGTGCTGTTGCCGCAACAATTTGTGCAACCCATCCATCTTCACCATGTCCAATGATTCCTATACGGGTAGGATCAACTTCTTTACGTTGCTTTAAAAATGAGACAGCAGCCAATGCATCTTTTGCAAAATCACTCAAAGTAGCACGACTCCATCTGCCTTCGGAATCTCCAACTCCTCTGGGATCATAATAAAAAACACCTACTCCTGCTCTTGGAAAAACCGCTTCCAGGTTTTCCTCAATAAAAATTTCTCGCTGTGGATGAAAATCACCCCATTCATACATGCCTCCCATAAAAATAATAATGGGCACATTTTCGGCAGAATCAGGAAGAACCAAAGTACCACTTAATACATTTTCACCACTTCTGAATACTATCTGCTCTCGGGATATATTTTGTGCGTTTAATCCACCCTCCCAGAAAATCAGTGTCAATAATACCAATGAAATGCTGCTTGCTATCTTCATTTTGATAAATAGTCCTTATTAGTTGTACTCATTTTATTCAAAAATTCAATTTAGCTGAGAGAGGATTCTCTTGATCTGTTTAATATGACGCCGGGTGTGGATTATGTTAAAATGAACCCATTCCAATCGCGTTAAAAATCCATAAACAGGATGCTTAAATGCGAGACACAATTCACCGGGATCTAATTCCTGGCTCAATTCTGCTATTTTTTTTCGGTTTTCATGAAATTTAAAAATAAGATCCTCTTTTGATTTTTCTCCCTCGGTGGGAAGAATAACTCCGGAAGCCTTCATTTTCGTATCCGATTTCAAAAACTGTTCCCTCATCAACTCAAGATTGGCATCAACAGCCCGATCAATTTCTTTTGTTGTTTTACCGGTTAACAAGCGGGGTATCCCATATTCTGAACGATAAAGGTGTTCGAATACATCCGCAACCGACCATGTATCCTCTTCAGCCTTCATATTGAATTGCGGATCTGGAATCGGCTTAGTGATTCCGATCAAGTCCTCTGTATTTTCTAAAAGCTTATTTTTTAAATCCATGCATACTTATATGGAAATTGCCTGCCTAAGGTAATTGAATGGAAGCAAAATTTCAGAAAAAAGATCCTCTAATATCTTGCCTCTTAATCATTTCCTTTAGGAGTGAAGGCCTGAATACCGGTGATCTCACGGCCCAAGATCAGTCCATGAATATCGTACGTGCCTTCATAGGTATTCACAGATTCCAGATTCATAACATGATGAATTACACGGTATTCCCCAACAATACCGTTTCCGCCATGCATATCTCTGGAGATGCGTGAAATTTCGAGGGCTTTTCCACAATTATGGCGCTTTGCAAGGGAAGTCATTGAAGGATGGTCACGCCCTTCATCTTTCAGCTTGCCTAATCTTGAAACAAGCATTTGCATGGAAGTGATGTCGGTAAGCATGTTTGCCAGTTTCGTTTGTATAAGCTGATTGGCAGCTAATGGCTTCCCAAATTGCTTGCGGTCTAATACATATTGACGTGCCCGCTGATAACAGAACTCAGCAGCTCCAACTGTTCCCCAGGCTATTCCGTATCGAGCTGAATTCAAACACATGAACGGCCCTTTAAGTCCTTTTATATCAGGAAACGCATTTTCATCGGGTACAAACACATCATCAAAAACCAATTCACCGGTCTCAGATGCTCGCAAACTCATTTTGTATTTGGTGTGCGGAGCTGAAAATCCTTTCATGCCTTTTTCTACCAAAAAGCCTCTTATAACACCTTCTTCCTTTGGGTCTTCTTTTGCTTTCGCCCAAACTACAGCAACATCCGCTATGGGTGAATTAGTGATCCACATTTTGGCTCCGTTCAACTTCCAGCCTCCATCAGTCTTTACAGCCGTGGTTACCATAGAACCCGGATCTGAACCGTGATCAGGTTCTGTCAATCCAAAGCAGCCTATCATTTCTCCGGAAGCCAGTTTTGGAAGGAATTTTTGCTTTTGTTCTTCAGTACCAAACTCTGAGATCGGGTACATCACCAATGACGATTGCACGCTCATAAATGAGCGGTAACCGGAGTCGACTCTTTCCACTTCCCGGGCGATCAAACCATAAGCCGTATAGCTTGCTTCCGATCCGCCGTACTCTTCCGGGATCGTCACGCCGAGCAATCCCATTTCTCCCATTTCACGGGCAATACTTTGGTCAAAATATTCTTCGGTATTTCCTTTGAGTGCTCGCGGCTCCAATTTCGATTGGGCATAATCACGAGCCGTTTCCATGATCAGGCGGTCTTCTTCATTTAATTCTGATTCAAAAAGAAAAGCATCGTCGATGTTGAATAGATTTTTAGGCATGGGTTGATTTTTTTATCTATTTAGATGATGGTGAATAGTAAGAAAAATATGGTTCATGCAGAAAATGTTTGTCCGGATTGTATCATCACATGATAAAGTAAAAGACAAAAGCCTGTACCTCATTTGAAATACAGGCTTTTGGGTCTCCAACAACAAACACCGGAGAAATATTATGCGAGTGTCTTCTTCAACTCTCGTGCAATGATCAAGCGCTGAACTTCTGAAGTTCCTTCGCCAATCGTCATAAGCTTGGAGTCTCGTAGAAAACGTTCAACATGGTATTCTTTGGTATATCCGTAACCACCATGGATTTGAATAGCATCAAGTGCAGCCCGAACAGAAAGCTCGGAAGCAAACAACTTGGCCATAGATGCTTCGGTGGTGTAAGGCTTGCCAGTGTCTTTGAGCCATGCTGCTCTAAGTACTAATAATCTGGCTGCTTCAATTTCAGTGGCCATGTCCACCATTTTACCTTCTATGTACTGGAAATTACCTATTTCAGTACCAAACTGCTTTCTTTCCATAGAATACTTCAGCGATTCTTCCAATGCGCCTCTGGCTATTCCAACTGAAAGGGCTGCAATTCCAACACGACCCCCATCCAAAACTTTCATTGTATCAACAAATCCCTTTCCTTCATCGCCAAGCAGATTTTCGACAGGCACTTCCACGTTCTCAAAAACTACTTCCGTTGTGTCAGATGAGTTCATTCCAAGTTTATGCATACCAGGACCCGGATTTACTCCATCCCACTCACGCTCTACTATAAATGCAGAAATTCCTTTGGTTCCTTTGTTGGGATCGGTTTTGGCAAGTACAACATAGGTATCTCCCACAGAACCTTGAGTGATAAATATCTTTGAGCCATTCAGAATATATTTATCTCCTTTTTTTATAGCCGTCGTTTTCATTCCCGAAGAATCACTCCCTGAGCCTGGCTCTGTCAAACACCAGGCTGCCAGTTTTTTACCAGAAGTCAATTCTGGCATGTATTTCATTTTCTGCTCGTGGTTTCCTGCCAAAGCAATATGCCCGGTTCCAAGTGAAGTATGAGAAGCTACCGTTAGTGCCAGAGAGGCATCCCATCGGGCAATTTCTTCAAGCACCAGGCAGAAACTGACCACATCAAATCCGCCGCCTCCGTACTGTTCATCATGGTAAATCCCAAGCATGCCCAATTCACCAAGTTGCTTAACTATTTCATGGGGAAATTCTTTGCTGTTATCTCTCTCCATAATGGTAGGTGCTACATTGCGCTCAACGAATTCCTTAACGCTGTCACGGATCATTTTTTGATCGTCTGTAAGCTCAAATGATAATTCTCGGTCTAAAACGGTATCCATGTTCTTATAATACTATCTATTTATAATTGTTTTGTGGAAACGCTTCCAAGATAACGGTTTGTTTATCTAAAATCGTTCAGAAATGTGTAAAATTGTACTCTGCCCAAGTTTTAACCTGAGTAATGATCTGTACCGGAAAAGATAAGGCGTTCAGTGAATTAGATTTTTTTGCTTCAAAAAAGGTCATTCATCCAAATTTTGCTGCCAGTACGCCTGAACAACTTTATCACCAACTAAAATTTGATCCACTACCTCCATTCCCTCAATGACCTCTCCTATTATGGTATATCCCGTATTTAAGTGAGGTTTCCATTGATGCATTACAAAATACTGACTCCCTTCTGTATCTCTTCCTGCACTTGCTATACCTACCCTTCCTCTTTTATACTCTTTTTCAGAAGCTTCAGTAGGGACAACATAATCAGGTCCGCCAAAACCATCACCGGTTTCTACATCTCCACCCTGAATTACAAAATTTGGAACAACCCGGTGAAAAGCTATTCCATCATAAGCTCCGGCAATGGTAAGGCTATCCATCCCTGAAATGGTTGCCGGTGCAGAAAGTACATCCATTGCTATTTTAATAGTGCCTTTTTGGGTTTCTAATACCCAGACCGGCCCGTATTCAAGTTCAGCAAGTCTTTGCCAGTTAGGGTTTCTGAAATCTTTGGAGATACTTTCCACCTCCGGAATCTCCCATCCTTGCTGGCGGAAAGTACTGTTTAGGGCTGTATTTCCAATTTTTGCTAATGAATCGATAAGTGGCTTAGACTGCTCTTGAAAATGATCCCTCAATAATTGTCCAAAAGCCTGATATACTTCCACATCTTCCGGTAATTTATACGTATTAATCAGTGCCTCCAATTTAGAATAATCATTGTCATCAACTAAGTTTGATTCCCTTAATAGTCCTGTAGTCACATAGGTGATGGATCGATCTCCCTTCTCCAAAAGCCTGAAGGCCAGTTCTTTTACTCTTTCAGAATCTATCATAGCTCTTTGATCCTCAGTCAACTCTCCCCACCAACCGGATAAAGATTGAGCAGCAAATAAGGTCTCCATTCTATTTTCACTGGAAAAATATGGCTCTAACTCATTCAGATACGTTTCAGGATCATATTCCTCTTTATAAATGTCCAGTTTCTTCACCAGTAAATATTCATTTCCTTCAGAGAGCGAATCAGCCAGCTCCAGATAATTGGACCTTTCAGTTAGTGCGATTATGCCCGAAAGCCGAATCGAAGCCTCCTTCTCCTCATTATCGACCACGCTTGATATAATTACCTGATCAAAATCACTCGTCTGTTCGGGATGATCCTTTATTTGGCTTAGGGCTACTTCATTAACAACAGGATTTGAGTGCTCTAAAAGCTGACTATACAGACCTTCTAATTTCTCACTCCAGCTAAGTTTACCGGAATGTTGAGCAAGCTCAATTGCCAATTGAACGTTCATATTTGATACTTCATCAATAGCTAAGCGTTCGAGAAACCATTCAGCATCCGTATTAAATAAGATCCCCGCTGCATATTGCTTTATAGCAGGCTGATCGGTCCACTCATAGGTTTCCCAAAGAGTTTGCTGCATTTCCGTGCTCTCTAATGCCCTATTATTTCTGTAATGCCCATAAAAATAAGCTCTGAATAATTCAGGCTCATCGATCACTGCAGCATAACGAAACAAAACCTTTTGAGATGAATCGTTTACTTCATGCTCAGTCATCAATCGACTAATGGCCAGTGCAGTTTCATATTCAAAATCTGTGTCGATAAAATTTTCGAAGTTTCGTACTAAAAAATCCAATGAAGCCTGATCTCCTTGTTTACCTAATACCAAACTGATTCCATTTCGAAGTGAAGCGCGGGTATTCCAAAGATCTCGCAGCCTCGATAATTGATCCTCTGAAAGCTCCTGATTACTTAGAGCACTCCATGCAACAGGGGTATTCTGATACTGCACTTGGGTTATTAAATCATCAATATTGTCCACCGGAGTACTTATTAATCCCCGCCAAGCTTGCTCACGAACAAAAGAATTTGGGTGGTCAGTGAATGTTAAAAGAGAATCAGCATTTCTTTCAAAGATGTGCGTATATAATTCCGGATAATCTTCAGTTAGTAGCGTGGCATAAGCCGATTCCCTTTCGCAACCTAAAAACACTGTAAGCATGCTACACACCATAAAAATAACACACATATTTTTTACACATTCACTATTGAACTTCATACACAAACTCCTTTTATTACACATATATTTTACATTAAATACAGACGACCATGGATAATGCACATTTAACCCGAAAGCAACACGAATTTTTCAACTTCATTGTAGATTATAAAAAAGAGTACGAAGTATGGCCAACTTACCGTGAAATTGCAGATCATTTTGGATATGCATCACCAAATAGCGTTACCCAAAATATACAGGCGTTACTCAAGAAAGGCTATTTAGTTAAACGCAATGATGAAGAATACGATCTGCCTGCGGAAAAGAAAAGTCTGTTAGGTGAATCTGAGGATCAGGAAGGAGGTATTCCTGTTCGAGGCCTAATCGCTGCCGGTTCATTGCAAGAAGCCGTTGAAGCTAACCTTGGGAGCATCACCATGGAAACTCTGTTTCCCGACCTGGAGGACTTATTTGCTCTCAGAGTCACCGGTTTTAGCATGAAAGATGTTGGGATATACGACGGAGATTTTGTTCTTCTCATGGATACAGATGTCAAGAATGGTGACATCGGTGCAGTCTTATATGATGGAGAAACAAGCCTGAAGAAAATCTACTGGGATGATAATGGTTTACGGCTTGAGCCGGCAAATCCCGAATATGATGATATTTTTATTGAACCGGATGTATTTGAAGAAGTTCGAATTATTGGAAAATACATCGGACACGTTAACCGCCAAGGGTTCCAGCGAGCGGTCCCTAAAGTGGCTTAATGCTTAAGATCAACTGCAAGAGTTAAGGCAACGGAGAATCATCTGGTATATGGGTAGATAGATCTTTGTCATCTAAAATAGTCGTTTTCTTGTGAGGCACTTTTAGTCCTTCTTTAATAGTTAAAAAACGGCCATTTGCACCATCTCTGGCCTCATAAAGCTGAGAGTCTTTTATCCATGCACGTCCGCCGTCATGCTGCAGTCTTTTTGTATTTTTATATTTAAAAGCCTGTTCGTGTAAAGATGGTAATTTTTTCATGATCTGTGATTTATTTTCTTTTCCATACAATTTAAGTGAAGTTTATGAATTAATCAGTTCATATTTGCTTTGTTTTGTACCAAGTAACCCTTATCTTTTCAAGCTCTGAATCAAACGCAAAAGAAAGAAATTAAACAATTATGTACGCTATAGTTGAAATCGGCGGACACCAATACAAAGTAGCAGAAAACGACGTGCTGTTTGTTGACAAACAAAATGCCGACGGTAAAAAGCTTACATTTGATAAAGTGTTGCTGATAAAAGATGACAAAGGAAATGTAAATGTTGGGACTCCGGTTGTAGAAGGAGCAGAAATTTCCGCCACTATTTTGGATACTGTTAAAGCTGATAAAGTATTAGTGTTCAAGAAAAAACGTCGCAAAGGATATCAAAAGCTGAATGGACACCGTCAGGTAATGTCTCAAATTCAAATCGAGAGTATTTCCGCATCCGGTGGTTCCAAAAAGAAAGCAGCTAAAAAAGACGAAGCACCTGCGAAGAAGGCAGAAGCTAAAAAATCAGCCCCTAAAAAAGAGGAATCTGCTGATTTGAATTCAATGACTGTAGCTGAACTTAAAGAACTTGCTAAAGAAAAAGGCCTTACAGGATACTCAAGTTTGAGAAAGGCTGAACTCATTGAAGCTTTAAAATAATTATCACTACTAAACTCTTACTGTTATGGCACATAAGAAAGGTCAAGGTTCTACTAGAAACGGACGTGATTCCAACTCAAAACGACTTGGTGTAAAAAAATTCGGCGGAGAATTTGTTCGTGCCGGTGGTATCATTATTCGCCAACGAGGCACTAAATTTCACCCGGGTGAAAATGTAATGCGCGGTGGAGACGATACACTTTTCGCAACATCTGATGGCACCGTAAATTTTGCTGTTCGCGCAGGTGGCCGTAAGCACGTAAATGTAGATCCTGTAAACTGATCCTCATTTTAGAAATTTAAGAGCCCCTCATATAATTTATGTGAGGGGCTTTTTTTGTATCTTAGATCTATGCAAAATCCAAAGATTCCAGGTTTCGATATCCCGGTACATAATATTTATTGTATTGGTAGAAATTACGAACAGCATGTAAAAGAAATGGGAAGCCCCATTCCAAAGATGCCCTTGGTTTTTGTAAAACCTTTAGGCACTATTTGTTACAATGACACCACTATTTCTCTTCCCATACAAAGTAATGATGTTCATTTTGAAGCTGAGGTCGTAGTTGCGATCTCCAAATCCGGTAAAAATATATCCCATGGTTCAGCCATGGATCATATTGCGGGATACGGCGTTGGGATCGACTTAACAGCTCGGGATATTCAGAAACTGGCCAAAAAACAGGGGCACCCATGGTCTATAGCAAAAGGATTTGATGACTTTGCACCTATAAGTGAATTTTCCCCTGTCTCTGAAATTGAAAATCCGGATAACATGGATATTAAACTTTTCCAGAATGGATTTGTTAAACAACATGGCAATACTTCGGAAATGATCTTCCCTATCCCGAATCTTATCACTTTCCTTTCTAAGATATATACGCTCCATCCCGGAGACCTTATTTTTACAGGTACACCTGAAGGAGTTGGCCCTGTCAGCTCAGGAGATAAACTCGAAGTACTCCTGAATAATGGAGTGAAATCTTTAACTGTTAACATCGGGTGAATCTTGCGGCTGTTTCTGATCCTAATAATTTTTCTTTTTTCATATGTACCAAATGTCTGGTCACAAGAATATCTCTGGCCAACTGACTCCGGACAGTATCTTAGCTCCACCTTTGGAGAAACCCGGTCTGCCCATTTTCATGCAGGATTAGATATCAAAACATGGGGGCGTGAAGGTTACCGGGTTTTCGCCTCAAGAGACGGGATCTTATATCGGTTACTGGTAACCGAACGGGGTTACGGGAAAGCCATCTATTTAAAACATGCAGATAACACCTATACTGTATACGCACATCTTCAGCGATTCAATGATGAATTTCAGGAGATCGCAGATTCGATCCGCCTAAAAGATTTTTCTTTTGAGATGGACGCTCAACTGGATTCTCTTGGTATTTTTATAGAACAAGGAGATATTATTGGTTTCACGGGCTCCTCAGGAATTGGACCACCACATTTGCATTTTGAAGTACGTGATTCTTTAGATAACCCAATTAATGCACTTACCACAAATTTGGCCGTGAAAGACGATCTGTCTCCCATCTTTTCATCTTTAATAGTTGAACCACTTACTGAAGATAGTCGGGTAAAAGGAAAACCTGTTTCACAATACATCCGCTCTCAAAATAATAATGGTGACTATGATTTCGGAGAAATTGATATTTCAGGAGAAGTTGGATTAGCCGTTAATGTATACGATAGAGCAAACGAAGTTCACAATGCTTACGCTGTACATTCACTCACCCTGTTGCATGATTCGGACACTCTTTTTTATCAAGAACTCAATTCGTTTAATTTTTCTGATGACCGTGAAATGTTCTTAGATCGTATTGCTCCATTTGGTTCTGACAGAAGAGGTCATCAGCGACTTTACGGAAAAGAGGGTCATAACAATCCCTTTTATTTGATCGACAAGCCACAAGCACAGATTCTGCCGGCTGATACAGCTAAAAACTACACTATTGTTGCTTCAGATTATTTTGGAAACAGATCAACAGCAACCTTAAGAATTTCACCTTCTACAAAGGAAAACACGGCTTCACCTGTCACCTATTTACCAATTGAAAATTGGTATTGGCATGAAGATTGGGCATCACCTGATCTGATCCATACCATTGACCTCAATGAAGATCTGAAAGGATTAAAATGGACTGATTCCCAAATAATAGTACAAAAAGATGAGTCACCTGATATTCAGTTTTCCAGACTAAATCCTGAACAAGCTCAAAAGATATACACTCCAGGTCGGAAATTATCCCTTCGGTTTAGGAAAAATGCTTTTTTTGACACTCTCACAATTGCCACTTCTTACTCTTTGATGAACGAAGAAATACATATTTCAATACAACCGGAAATGCTTGCTACAAAATCAGATTTTCACGTGGCCTTTTATTTGGGGGAAATGTTTCAAAAAGAAAATAAATATCGTTTATTCAGAAAAAAACGCTCAAATGGTGAGCTGTCGTATATAGAATCAGAGCTGCGTGGGAAAACAGTTCACGCCTATCCCTCTGAACTTGGAGAGTTTATAATAATTCCTGATAACGAGGCGCCAAGTATCTCAAACTTGAAGATTTATCAAACAGAATACGGTAAATGGCTCGCCACTGTTGATGTAAAGGATGAGCTTTCAGGTATAAATTCAGCTTCAGCCGTATTTACCATCAATGGCATGCGAGGAATTGCTGAATATGATTATGAGGAGGAACTACTTATTTATTACCATCCCGATTTTACACCTAATAGCATAAATACGGTTCTCATAGATGTTGAAGATAAAGCCGGAAATAACGTTTCTTTTTCACAAGAGCAGACTATTACCGGCTTTTAGCATACCTACAAATAAGCTATACAGCTGATCTCAACAAGCACATTTTTTGGTAAAGTTTTAACAGCTACTGTTTCTCTTGCCGGAGGATCTGTTTCAAATCGTGCACCATAGACTTCATTAACTGCCGCAAAATCTCCCATATCTGCTAAAAATATGGTGCATTTTAAAACATTGGAAAAACCAATACCCGCTTCAAGCAATACAGCCTCAAGATTTTTCATTACTTGTTCTGCCTGTTCTGCAGCCGTATTACCCACCAATTCCATCGTTTTGGGGTTTAATGGGATTTGCCCTGAACAATAAAGTGTCCCATTATAAGAGGTTGCTTGGCTGTAAGGGCCGATTGCTGCCGGAGCTTTGTCTGTTGAATGTATTTTTTTCATCGAAAAATTCTATAAGTTTAGTTCAAATTATTAATCAAAAGCATGTTTGCTAATAAATTGCAGAAAGCAACACATATGATTATTTTCATCAACATATAAATTTGTTCTGATTACAACCAAATTCAATCTATAAACAAAATGAAAAAGCTACTTAGTAATTTAATTCCCGTAATCCTTTTCTTTGGGATACTTTCAGGTTGTGAAACTTCCAGCCCTGCTATTGACCAAGCCCAGGTAAATATTTATACCCAAAATTTTGACAGTGCCCATGCCGGACTCGATAGATTCATTGAGCAAAACCCCAATAGTGGTATTGGTTTTTACTACAAAGCCCTTGCTTATGCTCAGGAAGCTGTAACAGTAGAACCCCCAAGTGACAGAAAACCTTATTACAGAGACTTTAGAGAAAATATTGTTACTGCAAGAGAATTTTTTGATGCTGCTGAAGAAAAGCCCGAAGAAGCAGGTGATGTTAGCAACTTGATCCTCAATAATTGGGGTAGAGAGCATAACGCCTCACTTGATTATGCTACTAACGACAGCGTAATGGCTTCGGTAGAAGAGCCCTTAAAAATTGCTGCTTCACACCTTGAGAATGCGATCATCATAAATCCTGACAGTACTCTTTCATATGATGTTTTGTCTCAAATACATTTTATGGATAATAATTATGAAAGTGCTGCTGAGGTGTTATCACAATCTATGGAGTTAAAAGATCCACCACCTGCTGATGATTATGACAGACTTGGAGCTTTTTACACTCAACTCGGTGAAACAGAAAAAGCTATCGATGTTTTAAAGGAAGGACTTGAGCTGTACCCCGACAGTGTAAGCCTTACACAGAAACTTGCTGATAACTATATGACCGCAGGTGAAAGAGAACTGGCAATAGAAGTGCTAGAGGACCTGATTGAAACCGAGCCTCAGAATCCACAATACCATCTTGCACTGGGTACTATAGTATTGACTGAAACTGACAGTTTTACCGGTCAAATTTCAGATCTATATGATGAAATTTATGACTTAAAGAGTGAGTTAAGAAACGCATCCGGCAGTAAAGCAGAAGATCTCAGAAGCCAGATAGAATCTTTAGAGCAAGAGATAAATAAGAATATTGACCAAATTCAGAGGTTGAATGACATTGCTGAACAAGAGCTTCTTAGAACCATCGAGTTAAGAGCTGATGATGCAATTGCCTACAATGCATTAGGTGTATTATACAACAACAAAGCGGCCATACTCTTTGGACAAAGAAACTACTCTGACGATATGGATCTAGTGGATCAATATGACACACAAGCCAAAGAACAGCTTACAAAAGCTATGGAAAACTACGAAAAAGCTGTTGAGCTGAATCCTGATAATACATCTGCCTGGCGTAGTCTCTCCAGCATTTATATTACATTAGACATGCAGGAAAAAGCAGAAGAAGCGCTTGATAAAGCAGGCATGTAATTGCAGTTATACTTAAAACAAAAAAAAATGAATATATCATCCTTTACCCGGCTTACAGGCTTACTTCTTGTGGCCGGGTTTTTTTATTCTTGTAGCTCATCTCAAGCCAATATTGATGATCTGCTTGCTAACAATAATTACGAACAAGCAATTACAGAAATAGATGACCGGTTACAGGAAGACCCCTCTCAACCCGGCCTCTATATACAAAGAGCAAAGATAAGTGCAGAACTAGCCAGCGATACAGAACCAGAGTTAAGAGCAGAATTTTATTCAAATATTGCTAACGATTTTGAATCAGCTATGGAATATGGAGCAAGCCCCGCCCAGCTTTCTACTATTGACAGTCTGCGTCAACAATACTGGAAAGAGGAACATAATGCCGGATTGCGTATTTCAGAAAATGAAGCGCAATCTGAAAGATTTCAGCGAGCTCAAATTCATTTCCAAAATGCCCTAATTCTAAGACCCGATGCTATAAGTTCATATCAAAACCTCTCGGTTGCTCAATTTAATCTTGGAAATTTAGATGAAGCTATCACAAGTTTAGAAACAGCTCTTAATTTTACTGATGAACCATCAGCTAAAATCTATGAAAATCTTGGGTATCTGTACCTTGAGAAAGGGAACCCAACTCAAGCTGCTTACTATTATGAATTGGCTAATACCAATCTAACTAATGACCTTAATTTAGCTTTTGGATTGATCAATGCTTACATATCAAGTGGCAATAGTAAAGCAGCAGCAGGTATGCTGGAATCACTTGTTGATGAAAATCCACAAAATGCGAACCTGAGGAACGTATACGGTACTCAGCTTTATGAGCTAACATCAGACATTTTGGATGATCTTAAGACAGCTTATTCCAATGAAAACGCATCTTTAGTAGAACGAAAAAGAGTGGAAGCTGAAAGAATGGGTGAAAATGCGGAAGAACAACTGGTGGAAGCTTTCAAAAGAGATACTTCTAATACCGAATACCTGGAAAGTTTAGCTGTGTTTTATAATAATCTATCAGCTAAATATCTTGGATTGGCAAATGCTTCATTCGAAGACGACAAGAACTCTCTTCGCAATAAAGCTTATACACTTATTGACTTTGCTATCGAGTATTACGAAAAGTTGACTGATCTCGATCCAAATAACTCTGAGTATAATGATAAACTCGAAGTACTTCAGACATTAAAAGAACGCCATAATACTTCTGCAGCAAATTAATTATGAAATTTAATACCAAGACTATTCATGCCGGTCAAAAGCCTGAAGAAACTTCAGGTGCGGTTATGCCCCCCATTTTTCAAACATCCACATACGCTCAGGAAGCTCCCAACAAACATAAAGGATATGACTATGCAAGGGTAGGAAATCCTACAAGAACTGCTCTTGAAAAAATGATTGCAGGATTAGAAGGTGCTGATGAGGCAGCTTGTTTTTCAAGCGGTGTTGCAGCAATGGATGCACTAATGAAGATGCTCCGCCCGGGTGATCACGTTATAACAACTAACGATCTATATGGCGGTTCTTATCGCTTATTCACAAAAGTATTTGAGCCTTATGGTATCAATTTTACTTTTGTGGATATGACGGATCTGGAAAATGTTAAATCATCCATTACAGAAAAAACAAAACTGATGTGGATCGAAACCCCAACTAATCCTTTACTCCGGGTTGTTGATATAAAAGCATTGGTTGATCTGGCAAAACCAAATGGCATTCTAACGGTTGTTGATAATACTTTTGCCTCCCCATACCTTCAAAGGCCATTAGAACTTGGAGCCGATGCTGCCCTTCATTCAGCAACAAAATACCTGGCCGGCCACTCCGATGTCATTCACGGTGCTGTTGCCAGCTCCAATCAGGAGATCATGGAGAACCTTCGGTTTCAGACCAAAACATCCGGAGCTGTTCCAGGCCCTATGGACTGCTATCTAACCCTAAGGGGTATCAAAACCTTGAGTGTTCGGGTTCAGCGTTCAGTTGATAATGCTAAAAAGATCGCTCAATTCCTCGAAGATCATAATAAAGTTGCTTCCGTGTTGTATCCCGGACTTAAATCACACCCACAGCACGAACTCGCTAAAAAACAAATGGATGATTTTGGTGCTATGCTTTCATTCACCCTTAAGGATGACTCCATAGAAGCTGCCGTAAAATTCATGAGTAACACCAAGATCTTCACCCTTGCAGAAAGCTTAGGTGGTGTGGAATCACTGATCAGTCACCCGGCATCAATGACTCACGGTTCAATCCCTAAAGACGTTCGGGAAAAAGCAGGATTAAAAGACTCTCTTATCAGAATATCCGTAGGAATTGAAGACTCTGAAGATCTGATAGAAGACTTAACTCAGGCATTTTAGGATCACATCATTCCCAACTCTTTAGTATTTTTTTGGTATAAGAAAAGCGCTTACAGAATTTCAAATTTCAAATATTTTTTATCATGCGAGATGTAGTAATAGTATCAGCAAAACGAACTCCAATGGGCTCCTTTGGCGGAAGTCTTTCATCATTTTCAGCTCCGGAGTTAGGTGCTGCAGCCATCCTGGAAGCAGTTAAATCAGGAGGCATTAAGCCTGATGATGTTCAAGAAGTATTAATGGGTAACGTGTTATCAGCAGGAGTAGGTCAGGCTCCCGCCCGGCAAGCTACTTTAAAAGCGGGATTAAGCCAGCGCACTCCTTCTACCACTGTAAACAAAGTGTGTGCATCCGGCATGAAATCTATAATGATAGCCGCAGACCAAATTCGTTTGGGCGACGCGGATATTATCATAGCCGGTGGAATGGAGAGCATGAGTAATGTACCCTATTATCTTCCCAAACAACGGTTTGGCGCAAAATACGGCCACACCCAAACAGAAGACGGAATTGTTAAAGACGGACTTTGGGATGTTTATAACGATTACCTGATGGGTAACGCCGGCGACCTTTGCGCAAGAGAATGCAACATCAGCCGTGAAGAGCAGGATGAATATGCCATCACTTCCTACAAGAGAGCCATTGAAGCTACCGAAAAAGGTTATTTCAAAAATGAAGTGATCAAAATGAAGGTCAAAGACCGAAAAGGAAATGTTACTGAAGTAGAAAAAGACGAAGAGCTTGATAAGGTTCGTTTTGAAAAAATCCCTCAGCTTCGCCCTGTTTTTGATAAGGAAGGCACAGTTACAGCTGCTAATGCATCAAGCATTAATGATGGTGCTGCCGCTGTATTGGTTATGAGCGCCGACAAAGCAAAGGAACTCGGACTTAAGCCTCTGGCTAAAATACTTAGCCATGCAAGTGCTGCAAAAGCACCCGAATGGTTCACTACAGCTCCTGCCGATGCCATCCCTATCGCACTGAAAAAAGCCGGACTTTCAAAGAATGATATTGATCTGTTTGAGATCAATGAAGCCTTTTCAGTTGTTGCTCTCGCTAATAATCAGATATTGGAGTTGGATCCTGAGAAAGTAAATATTCATGGAGGAGCAGTAAGTATTGGTCACCCTTTGGGATGTTCTGGTGCACGAATTATTGTTACTCTGATCCATGCGCTTAAGAGAACAAAAGGCAAATACGGTTGTGCCGGCATTTGTAACGGTGGTGGCGGAGCCTCTTCCCTGGTTCTTGAAATGCTTTAATAATATTTGAGCCTGCTTTTTTGAGCAGGCTCATTTTTTTTGTTGACATTATTGGTTCTCCAACATATCATTACACCAAACAAAAAATCAGATCTGCTATTATATAGAAAACCGTTACTATTCATCTTTTTCACATTTAATAACAAAGGTTCTCTATACCCATCTATACAGGTCAATTTCAACACTAAATACTATATCTTATATAGGAATACTGCTACAAAATTTTAAGCATCAACCATACGTAAACTGTAAATAACTCACTCGTATATTTAACAAGCTGCTTTTTATCAGTAGTTTGCTTTGCTTATTAATAACCAATGAGGCTCAGACCCGGCAACCCGTTAGATGTTTCTATCCGTATATATACTCTCAGTGGAAAGCCGGTGCGACATTTTTGAAAATTAACTCATAGATACAAGTCCGTATGCCAGTATTTCATGGGATGGCCGTGACCGGGATTATGATCGCCTGGGTAACAGTACCTATATTTATGTGCTTCAGGTTACAACAGATACCCCGAAAGGAAGACAAATAGCATAACAAATCGAAAAGCTCGTAATTATACAATAACATCGTAACTTAATATTGAATCACTTATATTTATATAAAATTTTAGTTTTATGAAGAAAACAATAGGCTTAATTACAGCAGGATTATTATTTCTATTACCTGCTATCACAAATGCACAGGTCGCCATTACGGCGGTACCCTTCCTGCAAATTGAACCGGATTCCCGTGGCGCAGGTATGGGTAATACCGGTGTAGCCATAGCTGATAACGCTTCAGCTTTATTCTGGAACCCGGCCGGTTTGGCTTTTCAGGATGAAACAAAGCAAGCCAGTATCACGCACTCTAATTGGCTGGCTAACTTTAACGTAAGTGATCTTTTTTATGATTACGTAGTAGGTAAGTATTATATAGAAGGCATTGGAACCATCGGTGCCCATCTAACCTATCTGAATTTGGGAGAGCAAGCTCAAACTGGGGAAACTAGTCCTGATGTTATTTCCAGATTTAACAGTTATGAAGTTGCATTAGGAGGCTCATATGGTTACCAGGTAAATGACAACTTCGCCTTGGGAACCAGTTTACGGCTTATATACTCAAGCCTTGCAAGTGGAGTTCAAACGTCTACTACTATTAGTGCTCAAAAAGTAAATCCAGGCAGCAGTGTTGCTTTAGATCTTGCATTCTTATACAGAACAGATCCATTTGATGTAGGAGGACGCAATGCCCGATTTAGCGTGGGGAGCAATCTTTCTAATCTTGGTCCCGGTATTCAGTACACTGATAATGCACAAAAAGATCCTCTACCTACTGTCCTTCGATTTGGCTGGGCGTTTGACCTCGACCTAGATGATGCGGGTATTAACCGAATTACTATTGCCAACGATATCTCCAAAATAATGGCCAGGACCGATCAGTTTGAAGTTCAAGTCGGAGATTCAACTATCACTAAAACTAAAGCGGTTGGGCCTCTCGAAGCATTATTCACTTCCTGGGGAAGCTTTGAACGTTTTGACGGGCAAAGAAATATCGATGTTGGCCTGATGCAACAGTTTATGATCGGCGCCGGAATTGAATATTGGTATGCTGATCAATTTGCACTCAGAGGCGGTTACTATTTTGAAGATCCTCAAAACGGCGATCGTGAATATATCACCTTTGGTGCCGGCATCCGGTACAATCTGTTAGGTGTGGACTTTAGTTATATAAAAACGCTTGAAACTGATCACCCACTTGCCAATACCTTGAGGTTCAGTTTGCTCATCGACTTTTAATGCATGCATAATTTAAAGGATTTCTTTAAGAGCATGTTATTTTTTAGCATGCTCTTTCTGTTTTACAATCATAATATTTTGGCACAAAATGTTTCTGTACAACGTACCCATGCTATTTCCAGTCAACAACCACAGCTAAGTGAAGATTTGAATGCTATCGGGACTCTGAATATTATTGCTATTATGGTGGAATTCCAGCCCGATAGTAATCGCCTTACATCAGGCACAGGAATATTCGGGACGGACGGAATGGAAGGCCTTCCCTATCTCCAAAATGCCTCAGATTTTCGGGTCGAGCCTCTGCCCCATGATATTAACTACTTTGAAGCCCACCTGGAATTCGCAAAGAACTATTACGAAAAATCTTCCGATGGCCAATTAACTTTAAACTACCAAGTACTTCCAGATATCTACCGTCTCCCCAAAAAGATGGAAGAATATTCGCCAATTGGAGAAACATTTACTTACGAAAAAATAGCTGAACTTGCCCGCGATGCCTGGCAACAAGTTGAAAACGGAGTGAATTTCGACAATACCGGCCTTGATCCGGAAAACACAGCCTTCATTATTTTTCATGCCGGTGTGGGGCGGGATATTGAGCTTACTGGAACCAACCTTGATATCACTCCGTATGATATTCCTTCACTCTATCTTCGAAAAGAACAACTCGGCAATTTATTAGATGAACCTTCATTCAATGGTTTTCCGGTTAATGACGGGTCCTTTAGAGTTACTAACTCATTGATCATACCTCGCACGGAGTCACGCCGAGGACTTGATATTCAAGACATTGAGTTCGTGTTTCCACTTTCAATTAATGGGTTGTTAATTGCTTCCATTGCCAGCCATTTAGGTTTACCGGATCTATTCAATACTGAAACGGGAGATCCCGGAATCGGGCGGTTTGGGCTAATGGATGGTGCCGGTTTCTTTGCATACAACGGTCTGCTTCCTCCCGAACCCTCAGCCTGGGAAAAAATATACCTAGGTTGGGAGACTCCTTTTATTATAGATAAAAATATATCCGGGGATATTTCACTCCCGGCAAGTTCTCTTGCCCTATCCAACAGTATTGCCAAATATGAACTGTCGGATTTTGAATACTTTTTGATAGAAAACCGACACCGAGACCCTGATAATAATGGGATTACCATAACCATTCGTAAACCGGATGGTTCCGAAGTTCAGCAAACTTTTACCAATCAGGATATGGCATTCGTTTTTCAGGAAGCTGATTTTGATAAATTATTAGAGGCAGGTACTTTCGTAAATGCTACCAATTTTGATTTTAGTCTGCCGGGCGGGTTATATACCGGTGGAGATCAAAATGATCCTTCTGACGATCGGAATTTAAATGGGGGTATTCTGATATGGCATATTGATGAGTCTGTAATTAATACTCAACTAGAAAATGATCGCGTGAATGCGGATCCTGACAGAAGAGGTGTGGATCTGGAAGAAGCAGATGGAGCGCAAGATATTGGACAACCTGTTCCCGGTGCACTAAATAACACTGCTGCATTTGGGACTGCTTTTGACTTTTGGTGGTCCGGTAATGATTATCGTGTGATTTTAGAAACAGGAAGTGAAGTCAGCCTTTACGAAAACAGATTTAGTTTTGATACATATCCTGATAATCGAAGTAATTCCGGCGCGCCATCCTTTTTCGAATTATATGGCTTCTCCGAAAATCAACCTATAGCTACTTTTAATATCCGCCCGGCAGAACCAAATACTAAATTATATACCTCAGGATTTACAACTCAGTTAGACACTTCGAAAAGTTACTTTACTGCAGAAGACGACCCCTATTTCAAATATTTCCCTTTTTCACTTTCCATTTATGAGACACCAACTGATACCTTTCTGATCGTACCTGATCAGGAATCTGTAACAGCAGTATCCATTTCTGATCCTGTAAATATGCAATATCAACTTACGGATGTCTCCGTACAGCAACCCTTTATAGCTGATAACCTTATCCTGGCGAC
This sequence comes from Gracilimonas sp., assembly GCF_035704785.1. Classification (GTDB taxonomy): domain Bacteria; phylum Bacteroidota; class Rhodothermia; order Balneolales; family Balneolaceae; genus Gracilimonas. Next base: position 59,125 of record NZ_DASSWP010000030.1, read on the forward strand.
TAAACCGGGTAATGGCTCCGGTAGTATTGATATAGCTTCATTGAATTGGAATACAACCTCTTTTGACACTGTCTGGACTGCCACACTCCCTCAAAACAAAGGTTTTTTAAGTTCCCAAAATGGGGAAATTCTACATGCCGATCTTACAGCTTCCGGCCTGGACGCTGGCAACGGAGACGTTGTATCTGTAAGTACCACTCCTTCTCAGAGATCGGAGATCATAAATGGTGAGTTTTCCGAAGCATCAAATTCAGGGGTGGTTTTTTCTTCTATACCAAACTTCACCTTTCATCCGGAATCTATTCAAGGGAGGCTTTATACCGGCTCTATTCAGTTAGGAAACCGGATGATATTTTACGTTTTTGAAGATAATAAATACTCAGTTATAGACCCGAATTTGGCTGATCCTGAATTAACAATTTTTGAAGAATCCAATGCTGAATGGCCGGCAATACTTGAGAATGCCTCAATTTTACGGGTCGACAAAATTAATAACCGCTTGATCGGGATCAATAAAATCGGAGGGACTCAAAACTTTACACCTATTCAGGCCCCTGCAGGAATAAAATTTATTGGCACACCCCTATTCACTGACCTCATTAGTTCAGATAGTGAATACGCCTCACTCGTCATAGGGCAAGACAGCCTTTCGATGAATATCTATGCCTACCGAGAAGGTGGCAGATCGGTGAATGGGTTTCCCTTATATATAGGAAGAGCAGTATCCGGCAATGCACAACCGATTCATCCTATTATCTACCAAGGCACTCTTTATGCTGTCAGTCATAAAGGAGCGCTGAAATCCTGGAATCTGACGCAAGTCACAGATACAAAATGGAGCAGCAGGTACGGAAATAATACTTTTAATAAAGTCTCTGCACGTGTAAATGATACTTTCCCTGGAAATCCTTCCGGTTTTGGAGTGTTAAATGAAGCCGAGACCTATAACTGGCCAAACCCTGCCAATAATGAAACTAATATTCGATTTCAGATAGCTCCACCGGGCGGAATAATTCAAGTAACGGTAATAACCATGAGTGGCCGTATTATCTTTGAGGAAACCGTTACCTCACCCGGAGGCTTTCCGCAGGAAATTCTGGTTAATACTCAGAACTGGAGCAGTGGCGGATATGTAGCACGGGTAAAGGCTACTGTTGACGGTAAGACTGAAACCAAACTCATCAAAATTGGCGTGGTACACTAATGAGGCAACTGAAGCATTTATTGGCTATTTGTACTCTGGCTGCTTTGCTTCCTGCTATAGGTATGGCCCAAACGGATGTTCAGCTTTACGACTACCCCAATAATCACCTGGATTGGTTTACTATTGAAAGTGAGCATTTTCTCGTTCATTTCCAGCAAGGAAACAGCCGTACTGCTCAAATAGCTTCCCGAATAGCAGAAGAAATCTACCCCCCTATTACCAACCTGTATCAATATGAACCGGAAGGTAAAGTAAGCATTGTTCTAAAAGACCGGGAAGATTATTCAAATGGAGCTGCTTACTTTTTTGACAACAAGATCGATATTTGGGTTCCTGCTCTCGATACACCATTACGGGGAACTCATAATTGGCTCAGAAATGTGATCACGCATGAATATGTACATATTGTACAAATTCAGAAGGGAATGAAGCGATCAAGAAAGATACCTGCTTTATATTTGCAATGGCTTTCATATGAAAATGTACGGAGACCGGATGTTCTATATGGCTTTCCTAAAGGTATTATTACAATGCCTTTCGCTACCGTAAATATTCCGGCCTGGCTTGCAGAGGGCACAGCCCAATATCAAACTGCCGGACTTTTTTATGAAACATGGGACAGTCACCGGGATATGATCTTAAGGACGCGTATTCTCACTGATACTTATTTTACGCTTGATGAAATGGCCATATTTTCATCTAAATCAAGTTTGGAGAGGGAAATAGTGTACAATCAGGGCTTCGCATTTGTGATATATTTAGCGAATCGCTTTGGTGACCCGGTATTGCGGAAGATAACAGAAGCTTTAAGCCAAAAAGGAGTCTATTCTGTAAATAAAGCTATTGAAATTGCCACTGGCATCTCCGGAGATCAGGTTTTTGAAGACTGGATTGCTGAACGAAAGACATTTTATGCAAAAGCGATCGAAACCATAAACCCAACTCCTTCAGTAACAGTTGAGCCAAAAGGTTTCTTCAATTTTTATCCACAGCTTTCCCCTGATGCAACCAAGCTTGCGTATCTATCCAACAAAGGAACTGATTACGGCTTACTTTCACTTTACCTCAAAGATGTAAGCGGTAAAGAAACTGAGATAGCTACAGTCTATAACTTTGCACATCAAGACGGTCAAACTCATTTAAGACAAAGCCAACCGGTATTGAACTACCTGGAAACCTCTTTTTCTTTTTCTCCAACCGGAGAAAAAATTACCTATGCCATCAACAAAAAAAATAAGTACGGTGAGCGATACCGGGATATTTTTATTTATGATATCGAATCACACCAAAGCGAAAGGCTCACAAAAAGTGCACGCATACAATTTCCAAACTGGAATAATAATGGGGATAAAATAGCAGCTGTTCAAAATTCACAAGGCACGCAAAACCTTGTTCTACTTTATCCTGAGCATCCGGATTCGGTAACTCAGCTTACCCAATACAGCAACGGGGAGACTATATTTACCCCTCAGTGGTCTCCGGATGGATCTAAGGTCTATTTTTCCACTTCAGATCTGAACAATCGCAACATCCACATTTATGACATGGATTCGGGTAAGATCACTCCTTTACTCAATGATCCTTATATCGATTACCGAGATCCTTTCCCCGGGCCAAATGGAGAGTATTTATACTATTCATCTGATTTAGAAGGGATCTTCAATATTTACCGCTTACCCCTGAATGGAGGAGAACCTCAAAAGCTTACTGCGGTTATAGGCGGTGCCTTTATGCCTTACATCAGTGATAACGGCCAATTATATTTTTCAGAATATCTATTCGATGGATATAAGATCAAGACTGTAGATATAGCCGATCTTTTAGCTCATTCGGAAATGGGATTCTATGAGCCCGAGTATTCAGATGATATCAGCGTAGCCGGGACCGATCTTAGTTATATCTACAAGCTGAATGATTTCGATGACTCAGATATTCGTCCCTTTCCTGAAAAGATCCGGGCTATCTCAGATACTGGAACCTATCATTTTACAATCAGCAGTATTAACGACAATGAAGATCGAAGCTATAGAAAATATGAAGATACCTATTCAAGTTTTAGTTTCTTTCCTGTTCTTCGCTTTGATAACTACTCTCAGAAGTATGGCAACAACGGCTCTTTAATTAAAAATGGAAAGTTTGGGAAGCTCGGGCAAAACCTTTTGCGTGATGCAAAACCCGGGGTCTACTTTTCTTCCCGGGACGTGATTGACAAGCTGAGCCTTTTTGGCGGCCTGATGGTAGGATTAGCATCACAGCCCGCAGATGGTATCGGTGAGTTCTTTAGGCCTGATCGCTTATTTGGGCTCGATCGGGATGCCTTTTTAATAGCAGAACATCGCGGGCTTCCCTTTATCGAAAGAAGCTGGTCTCCAACCGTTGCCGTTGAAATTTATAATATGAGAAGAAATGTAGCCGATGGGCTCTCCATTGAAGAATTTCCATGCACATCCTGTCTTCCGGATACCATCAGTACTGACATTGCATATGACATTTGGGAAGCCGGTTTATTCTTTCGCAGCAAATTAAGCAGACGCAGCCTCCTGGAGTTAGGTGTTTCATATAGCCCTTATACCGTATCTACCGATAACTTCTATTCCCGTGAATTACAACAACAGGTAAGCGGTTCATCTTCAGAATATTTTCGGGGAACTACATTATCCGCTTCTTATACCTTTGATTATTATTTGTACTCTAATGATGCTGATATTGCCCCTTTGGGACTAAAAGGTTATTTAAGATATCAATATCAACCGTCAAAACTATTGGAAGAATATAAAATTGATGGTGGTGCCCTAAAACCCGTCTATAAGAGTTCAGATAATCACTCAACTGAATTACATCTTCGTTATGGTTTAAAAACTATTGGAGATCAGGCGTTTCAGGCCCGGATTCGAGGTTTTCATTATTTCAATGATCCCGGTGATTCATTCTATTCAGATTACGTAGGTGGTTTCCTGGGAATGCGCAGTTATCCTTATTTCGCAATTGGGGGAAGCACTACCGGGTTTACCAGCTTATCCTGGTTTGCTCCTGTATATCGGGGCATTAATAAGCAAGCCGGTCCATATATCTTTGATAAAGTATTCGCTCGTTTTTTCTTTGAAACAGGAAACGGCTGGAGAAGCCCCTATGATACCGGCAACAATTTAAAGTCAGGTGTTGGAGCTGAGCTGAGAGTAGCTATGAATGGATACTATTTATTTCCCCTTAAATTTTTTATCAGCTCATCATACGGTTTTAATGAATTTACACTGACACTACCGGACGATTTTATCACCAACTCACAAAGTAATCGGGTATCTTATGGACGCGAGTTGCTATTTCATTTCGGCTTAACATTTGACTTTGAACTGCTATGAGAACATTGTTTTCCCTGCTTTTGATTTTTGTGCCCTTTTCTATATCAGCGCAGTCACTGAGTGAATTCAATAATAATATTTTCAAAGAAACCGATCAGCAACCGGCTTTTACCGAAAAAGTTCAAATTTCGGATTTCAGATATCATCCGCCTTCTTCAGTCAGCAATTCTTTACTGGAAAGATCAAGAACTACTCCGGGTATAGCTTTTGCTGCATCTGCCATTATTCCGGGGACGGGGCAAGCCGCTAATGGGAAATGGGTGCGTGCCGGAGTTTATTTCACTGCTGAAGTTTTAGGGATCATTTATCATCTTGACAGAAATGCCAAAGCACGAAAACAAGAAAGAGCTTATGAACAATTCACTCATAAAAACTGGAGTGTAGTAGCTTATGCCCAGTGGTTGGTAAACTATTCAGAGATACATCAACTGGACAACGGGTGGCAATTACTCCAAAGTGAAATTAACGGAACCGTACCAAACTGGGGTAATACAAGACAAGACTGGAATCAGATCTCTATTTCCATTCTTCGCAATGTTGAAAACCAAACCCCGTTTTATTTCAAAGACCGAATTGGAAGTAATTTTTCACATGAACTTCCAGACTATGGTTCTCAGCAGTATTATGAACTGATCAGTAAATATTATCAATACCAGCCCGGTTGGCAAGATTGGTATGGAGCCATTACAACAGCCCCAAATCAAGACATTTCTATGTATAGATATTTTTGGAATGGACAAGATGAACCTTTTGCACTTTTTTATGAAGGGCGTGACCGCGCAGAGGAATTCAACCAAAACTACCGTGTTGCAGGGAACATCTTAAAGCTCCTGCTGGTAAATCATGTAGTCTCCGCCTTTGATGCTTTATTTACAATCCAACTCAAAAACAGCCGTATTAAGACAGAGACTAACTTATTGAAAATGGAACAATTTTCATTAACCTGGCACTTTTAACCCGTTGATAGTTACCTTATTTTATGAACATGCTTAAATACATATTCACTAACAAATACTTCTACATAGGCAGTGCCGCACTCGTTCTCTTTGGTGCACTCTTCCTTTTACTGGCTGATAAACTTATCATGCCCTATTACACAAATTATAACGAGGGAATAACTGTACCCGATGTCACCAAAATATCTTTGGAGGAAGCTCAGACACTTTTAAACGGATATGGATTGCAATATGAGGTTACAGAGAGACGGGCAAACTCAGCCTATCCTTCTGATTATGTAATTGATCAAAGTCCGGGAGCGTCTAATATCGTAAAGCCTAACCGAAAAGTTTATCTCACCGTTAATACCGAGGTTAAACCACAGGTAGAAGTACCAATGTTGGTAGACCTGAACCTCAGGAATGCGGAGATACAACTTCAAAACTATGGTTTGGTTATGGGTTCCACAAGCTATGAGTCTTCCCGTTTTAGAAACGTTGTTCTTCGCCAGTCAGTCCCGGCAGGAATAACTGTGGAAAAAGGAACCGTTGTTGACTTAGTGATCAGTGACGGCTTGGGTGAAAGAATGGTTACCGTGCCTGAAATCATCGGATTACGACTTTCTGAAGCACAACTTAGCTTAAGAAGAACCGGCTTAAATGTTGGAGAAGTACGTTTTAGGCCAACCAAAGATGTATCTCCAAATACGGTTTTAGATTACAGCCCCAAACAAGCAGAATTCAGGGAAGGTGAAACCCTTACATTGATAATATCTGAGCGTTTCGAAGCTGTTGAGCAAAGTGAGAGTGGTGCCGTGATCATTGATTCTACAGATAGTAATCCCGATTCAGTAAATACCGTTATACCCGATTCTCTAAATAATTAATCCAATTACAATAAGTACTAAATGAATTTTGAACTCCCTATTCTCGCACCATCAATTTTAGCCGCAGACTTTACCAAACTAGGAAATAATATTGAAGATGCTGTAAAAGGGGGGACTTCATGGATCCATTGCGATATCATGGACGGGCATTTTGTACCAAATATCAGTTATGGGCCCGGTATCGTAAAAGCTGCTAAAAAAGCCGCCCCTGACGCCTTTTTCGATGTTCACCTGATGATCGAGAATCCGGACGATTATGTAGAAAGTTTTGTTGAAGCAGGTGCTGACCTGATCTCTGTTCATTATGAGACTTGTCCCCACCTTCACCGCTCCATCCAAAACATCAAAAAATATGGATTGATGACCGGTGTAGTGGTCAATCCTGCAACTTCCCTGCATAATATTGAGCCTGTTTTAGCGGACGTTGATCTTGTGCTTATTATGAGTGTAAACCCAGGATTTGGAGGTCAAAGCTTTATTGAAAGCAGCTATGAAAAATTGAATAGCTTAGCACAAATGAGAGAAGAGAAAGAGCTCAGCTTTCTCATACAGGTAGATGGCGGTGTAAATCTCAAGAACATTAAGAAAGTTGCTAAAGCAGGTGCCGACGTTTTAGTTGCCGGGAGCAGCGTTTTCAGTGCTAAGGATATTACTGCACGTGTTGAAGAGCTTACCGGTAAGCTTAAGCAGAACCTTTAATCATTTTCGGGCTCTTATCGGTATCCCGCATCATTTCTGTTGCTAAATCCTTATCTTTAGGTATTAGATTCAATTAAATTTTTACTGCCATAAAAGACGAAAAAACACTTATCGAAAAAATTATCGAATTAGAGGGAGCTGATCCAATGGCTCTTTTTGGGTTGCATGATCATAACCTCATTGCACTGGATAAATCTTTTCCTGAAACTAAATTCAATGCGCGTGGCAATCGTGTCAAATTAACCGGCCCTGCCGAAGAGGTTGAAACAGCTACAAAAGTGATCGAAGGTATGATCGAATTACTTAACCGCAAAAGTAAAGTAGCTGAAGATGATGTAAACACATTGGTCAACCTGAAATCAGGGGAGAGCACAGCCAACAGGCCTCAGATCCATACTTTGGATGGTGCTTCCGGAGATACGATCATCCATACCCATAACGGAGAGGCCATAACGGCCAAAACTCCGGGGCAACGCCGGATTGTCCAATCCTCCACTGAAAATGATATTGTATTTGCTATCGGGCCGGCCGGAACCGGGAAAACCTACACTTCTGTTGCTTTAGCTGTACAGGCACTTAAAGACCGTAAAGTTCGAAAGATCATTCTAGCACGACCTGCTGTTGAAGCCGGTGAAAACCTTGGTTTCTTACCCGGTGATCTGAAGGAAAAGATCGACCCGTATCTTCGTCCATTATATGATGCCCTGGAGGATATGATAGACCGCGACCGGCTTGAGCTGCATCTTGCAAAAAATATTATTGAGATCGCTCCTTTGGCATATATGAGGGGACGAACGCTGAACAATGCTTTTGTGATCTTGGATGAGGCTCAAAATGCCACCAACACACAAATGAAAATGTTCCTGACGCGAATTGGCTTTAACAGTCGTGCCATCATTACCGGTGATATTACCCAAACTGATCTCCCCCGTCGTCAGGAATCAGGATTGATATCCATTCAAAAGATCCTTCAGGATATTGACGGCATCGATTTTGTGTATCTCGGCGAAGAGGATGTGGTACGCCACAAACTGGTTCGTGATATCATTAATGCCTATGAGAAGTTTGAGGGGAAGAATAAGAAGTAGCTTTCAGCATACAGCGATCAGCTTTCAGTTTTCTTTTTCAAATAATAACTGAAAGCTGAAGCCTAATAGCTGACGGCTAAACCTTCCTTAGCTTCAACAGTCAAATCAATTACGTATTACTTATAAAACTCTATCTTCGAATCAAACATGAAAACCTACGCCGCTACACTCTACGAAGGTACTTTTTCCGTTGGACTTGATAAAAAATTTGTTCGCATTGACCGTAATGATCCCCCTGCTAAGGGAGCTTTGAAGCTATCTTTGAATCCGTTTCTTATTCATACCTCTGAACGGAATTACTTGTTTGATTGTGGAATTGGGGAATTTGGTGAAGATACCGGGCCTGAAACTATCCGTGAAAACCTCAATGAACATGGTCTATCGGAATTTGATATCACGGACATTTTTCTGAGTCATTTGCACTATGATCACATCGGTGGATTAGCACATCGTGAAAGCGGATATTGGGAACTTACTTTTCCCGATGCTAACATCTGGGTTTCAAAGAAGGGATGGGAAAAAGTGATAGCAAAAGAAGAATATTATGATGCCGAAAAAACGGAATTCATTTCCTTTCTGGATGCTAAAGCTGATTTAAATTTCCTGGATGAAGAAGATCAGCCTTATCCCGACATCACCGTAAAGAAAATTGGCGGACATACTGAATTTCATCAGGTGCTGCTTTTCGATGACGGTAAACAAAAGTATATGCAGGCCGGTGATGTAATTGGTACAAAAGGTGCTATCAATAGAAAATATGCCGCGAAATATGATTTTGAGCCAAAAGTAAGCCAACAGCGGCGGGAAGAACTCGCAAAAAAAGCCTTTGAAGAAGGTTTTGTTATTATGTCTTATCATGAAGACCGAAATCCATTATTCAAACTTACCGGTTATGAAGATAAAACCGGATACAGCACAGAAAACATAGATTCGTATGTCCCTGCCTGATTACATTTTGACGATAAAAGATTTTTTGACCGAACATGGGTTCCCTGAACAGATCAATGCTGCCGTCATTCTGGGTTCAGGTTTAGGCAGCTTTGGCAATGAAATAGAAAATTCAGATTCCATTCCCTACAAAGATATTCCCTCCTTTCCTCAATCTACCGTGGAAGGACATTCGGGCTCTCTCATTTTTGGGGAGGTTGAAGATAAAACGGTATTGGCATTTTCAGGCCGGTTTCATCATTATGAGGGACATGCCTTTTCAAAGACCGTGCTTCCTGTACAGCTTGCTAAAGCTTTTGAGGTAAATAAACTCATCATTTCTAACGCGGCCGGTGGCATCAATCTGCGTTACCGTGTGGGGGATCTTATGATCATCGACAGCATTATAAAGCAGTTCTTTTTGGTTTCGGAACCGGCACTGCACACCTGGGACTCCAATTTTGAGGAATATGCCCGGGAAGTAAAACAGATCGCACGGGATCTCGGTATTGAAACTCAGATGGGAAGCTATCTTTTTTCCAAAGGACCCAATTATGAATCCAAGGCTGAAATTCGTGCCTTCCGCAAAATGGGCGGAGATGCCGTTGGAATGAGCACGGCTCCCGAACTTACCGAAGCAGCAAAACTCGGGGTTAAAACTGCGGCTATTTCCCTCATAACCAATGCAGCAGCAGGCGTGATCAATCAAAAATTAGATCATGCTGAGGTTAAGGAAGCCGCCGATCAGAAAAAGGATGTTTTTGCGAAGTTGGTTAAGGGATTGATAAAAGAATTTTAAATGTCTGAATGTTGAATTCCTTTAATTCCCCACTACCACTAAAGCGGTAAATTATCATGCTTTTTCTTCGGAACGGTATCTACCTTGTTCTGAGCTACTTCAAGCTGTTTTATAAGTTTTTGACGGGTTTCGGATGGTAAAATCACATCATCTATAAAACCACGCCCTGCTGCAAGATATGGATGAGCAAAGTTTTCGCTATACTCATCTTCCAGCTCTTTTTGCTTGGCTTCGGGATCATCTGCTTTTGCAATCTCTTTACGGAAGATAATCTCCACCGCTCCTTTTGTGCCCATTACCGCGATTTCGGCGGTTGGCCAGGCTACGTTATAGTCCGCCCGGATATGCTTGGAGTTCATTACATCGTAAGCGCCTCCATAGGCCTTACGGGTAATAACAGTCATCTTAGGCACGGTAGCCTCGCAGAACGCATACAGTAGCTTCGCACCGTGTTTAATGATACCATTCCACTCCTGATCAGTACCGGGAAGAAATCCGGGTACATCTTCAAATACCACCAATGGAATATTGAAGGCATCACAAAAACGAACAAATCGTGCGCCCTTAAGGGAAGCGTCAATATCAAGTACGCCTGCCAGCGAAAGTGGTTGATTAGCCACAACTCCTACACTGCGCCCGCCTAAACGTGCAAATCCAACCACGATATTGTCTGCGTAGTTTTCATGCACTTCATAAAAAGAATCTTTATCCATGATCCCGGCAATCACATCATGAATATCATACGGTTTGTTGGGATTGAGCGGAACCAGATCTTCCAGTGCTTTTGCTTTAGCTGAATCCGGTTCTTTGGACTCGATCATCGGCACTTTTTCCTCGCAGTTCTGAGGAACATACTTCATCAATTCTCTGATATCATTCAAACAAACCGCATCATTTGCACTGGAAAAATGAGATACGCCCGATTTAGTACTGTGGGTTGATGCTCCACCCAGTTCTTCTGAAGTCACTTCTTCGTGTGTTACGGTTTTTACAACATTCGGTCCGGTAACAAACATGTAGCTGGTATTTTCAACCATAAAAATAAAATCGGTAAGTGCAGGGCTGTAAACCGCGCCACCTGCACAAGGTCCCATTACTGCAGATATCTGTGGCACAACACCGGAAGCCATACTGTTTCTCCAGAATACTTCAGCATATCCCCCTAATGAAGAAACCCCTTCCTGAATTCGAGCTCCGCCGGAATCATTCAGTCCTATAATGGGAACGCCATTTTTAAGGGCCAGATCCATGATCTTGCAAATCTTCTCAGCATGAGTTTCAGATAAAGATCCCCCAAAAACAGTGAAATCCTGACTGAATACATAAACCGGCCGGCCGTGGATATTCCCATATCCTGTTACCACTCCGTCTCCCAGAAACTGTTTCTCCTCTAAACCAAATGCCGTGCTTCTGTGAGTCACAAACTTGTCAATTTCCTCGAAAGAGCCTTTATCCAATAGCAGATCGATACGCTCCCGGGCCGTTAACTTGCCTTTTTCATGTTGTTTTTCAATTCGGGATTTTCCTCCGCCTTTTCTTGCGTCTTCTCTTAATTTTTGAAGTCTTTCTACTTTTGGATTGGTTGGCATAAATAACTATTGGTTAGGTTTTATATTCATCAAAATAGGATTGCAGCTTGTCTGTAAAATCAACAACTGCTTCCGAAAGCATATCTACTTTATTGGCTGAAAAAACATCTTTTTCAAGATAATCGGATGCATCGTCCCAGCTATCTGATTCCTGAATTTTCTTAAGAGAGCTTTCGTATTCCTTTTTTTTCCCTTTAAAAATTTCTTTTATAAATACTTTTTCTTGTCCTATCAGGAAATCTTTAAGCTCAGGTACTTCATCTTCAACCTCAGCATCTTCTTCATCAACTAAAGTATCCTCATCTATTAACGTATCCGCATCCGAAGCTTTACTTTTGCCCATCATCACTTCCATTTGATCCGGACGCAGAAATTTTTGCCACATCGGCTCAGGTTCACCTGCCCCTTCTTCATTAAGGTCATCATCAGCTTCTTCCATCAGAGAATTCAATTCATCTACTTCTTCCGGGTCTTCTTCTTTAGGTGTTTCTTTTTTCAGCTCTGCTGACTTTTTCTTATCAGCCTTATCTTCTTTTTTGCTTTCTTTCTTCCCCTGCTCTTCTTCTTTTTCTTCCTTTGTCAAGTTCTTGAAAGAACTTGCAGCCTGATCGAGCACGGTTACTAAATTCTTGCGAAATTTCTTTATCTCATCCGTCTGTTCCCCATCTTTAAGAGATTTGGAGATCTCGTCAGCATCCGGCACTTCCTCAAACTCTTCAAAAATGGTCTTGTCTTTTTGCTCCGTTTTAAAAAGTTCATTGAATGACTCTTCATCCGTCATTTGAGGATCATTGGCGTTGTAATCTCCAAAAAAACTGTCTAAAAGCCTTTGTTCTTTTTCGTCGATCTGCTCCACTTCTTCCTCATCAGGATCATCAAATCGATTCTTTTGGGCAATGAGTTCTTCACGAAACTGATCCCTGAATTTTTCCTGCAGCTTCACATCTAAAAGATCAGGGTATGAGAGAATCTCAATAAAGCGCTCTTTTGTTATTTCCTCCTCCAACTCATTAAATGCTTTGGCCGTTAAATAAAGTCCCTTGTCTTCAAAGAAAAGCTGAATTAATTTCGCATCGATTTGCCCGCCAAACAGCTTAAATAACAACTCGAGTATTTGTGCCCAGTCTTTTGCAGTATAAGAGGCAACCAGATTTGCATCCAGGTTATGGATCAATAGCTTACATCTCTTTTTCTCTAAAGTCTTCAGCTTCCGCTTTTGCATATACAGCGGGATAGCCCGGCCAAAATGCTTATAGATAGTCAGCTTTTCGGTACGATTGAGAAGTTCTTCGTAACCGAGCTCTTCTTCCCCTTTATAAATATATTCAGCCATATGCTGCCGGGGTTCCAGATAAACTTTTATGATATCGGTTACGACCTGGCCCGCAATTTCATAAAATTTTTCCTTTGGGATCCGGGAGTTTGCAAATAAAGCATGCTGAAAGTCTTTCCATGCATCTTGTACCAGAGGCTGATCAATGTTTGCCCATTCCGTATCCTCGAGCACAAATTCTTTCTTCAGCTTCTCATTTACTTCTATTCTGATCCTTTCCACTATAAACGATGGGAACCCCGCTGAAAGAAAGTCTTTTAGCATGTAATAGGGCTTGTCAGATTTAACAGCTCCTATTAGCTTATCAATAATATTTTCTACTGATCGGTACATATCCCAATTTATAAATTTATTGAAAATAAAGCCTGTCGAGTCGCAATACAATTAAGGATTTAGTAATTCTTTTATTGTTTTCAAACTTAACGAATTGATTTCGAATTCTTATTAATCCTAAACTTGCTACCTTAAGGGCATGATTTCAGTACAAGTTAACAATCTTACAAAAAAATATAATCAGCATACTATTTTTTCAGAGCTTAATTTTGAGCATGAAAAAGGGGTTCTGGGAATTTCCGGTGAGAATGGAAGCGGGAAGTCTACCTTGATGAAATGCCTTGTTTATCTCTTGCGACCCAATGCCGGTTCCATCAGTTGGAAAAATGGGCCAAAATTGATGGGCCAAAAGCAGGTAAAAGCTAAGGTCGGATACCTTGCCCCCTACATCAATTTATATTCTGAACTTTCTGTACTAGAGAATTTACGCTTCCTTATTGAGGCCGGGGGGATAAAAGCTGATGAAGATCAGTTATCAGGATTACTCGGAAAAATGGAGATCATCCATCTTAAAGACCAGCTGTTTGGTAAACTTTCAACGGGACAGCAGCAACGAGCTAAACTTGCAGCTGCCTTAGTGCGAGATCCGCAGATCCTATTGCTGGATGAACCCGGTTCTAATCTGGATAAAAAAGGGCACGAGCTGGTAACTCGCATCGTTCGGGAAGCATCTGAAGCCGAAAAACTTGTTTTCATTGCCTCTAACGATCCCGCCGAAATTGCACTTTGTGACGAGGTTGTAGAGCTTTGACTATGTTTGATATTTCAAAAGAATCAGCCCCATTTTATCACTTCATAACTAACTTCTATTTCCTTTAACTTCCATCAGGGAAACTTCTAATCCAAAACTTTTAATTTCCACTTTCCACATGATTTCAGAACACGATCAAAAACTGGCCAAGCTTATTCTTGAACACAGCACCGAAGTTCAAAAAGGACAAAATGTAATGGTGCAGCTTATCGGGCTAAACGGCATCGACCTTTTGCAGGCATTGGTTGCCCAGATCAGAGCTAAAGATGCTCATCCATTCATAAAAATTGAAGATGCTGAAACGCAACGAATATTGATCGAAAACGGGAATGAGGGATTTTGGAAAAATCAGGCTGAGGTTGATCAGCTCCCGCTTATGAAGCAGATGGATGCTTTTATCGGGATTCGTGCTTCGCAGAATATCTACGAGAATTCACAAGCAAGCAAAGAAGCGAACAAAGCCTACTCCGAGCATTTCCTTCATCCTGTTCACTTTGATGAGCGCGTCAACAACACCAATTGGTGCATCATGCGCTACCCTTCCGCCGCCTTTGCCATGAACGCGAAAATGCCGACTTCAGCTTTTGCTGAATTTTATTACAAAGCCTGTCTGGTAGATTACGGTCAGCTCGAAGAGGCCATGAAGCCGCTCGAAAAAAGATTGCGTGCCACTGATGAGATCCATTTGAAAGGCGAAGGAACCGATATTAAATTTTCGGTAAAAGGACAGAATTGGGTGCCTTGCTTCGGGAAACGGAATATCCCGGATGGCGAGCTGTTCACATCTCCTGTACTTGATTCCGTAAATGGGGTCATTACCTATGCTCCCTCTGTATATCAGGGCAAGCCTTTTGAATTTGTGAAACTCGAAGTAAAAGACGGCGTTGTAGTGGATTTCGATTCCTCTAACAATGAAGCCCTTAAAGACATTCTTGACACTGATGAAGGCGCCAGCCGATTCGGTGAATTCAGCTTTGGGCTAAATCCGGTGATCGAAAGTCCGATGTATGACATCCTGTTTGATGAAAAGATCTACGGCTCTAACCATCTTACCCTCGGTAAAGATTACGAAATTGCACCTAACGGAAACTCCAGTAACATCCACTGGGATCTCGTTTGTATCGGTGCCAATGTGTATCTGGATGGGGAATTGGTTCGTGAAGGCCGGAAATTCGTAGTCGATGATCTGAAAGGACTCAATCCGGAAGAGCTGCTTTAGGGCATCACATTTTACAGGACTATATCCTCTGCTATTGCACTGCAACGGAATCACATAAGACTATTTTAATACATCCCTTTCTTACAGGTTTGTATCTTATGCTAAGAATAAATGCGGGAGCAAAATGCGAAATTTAATATGGATCTTTGGGGTAACTCTCGGGCTCGCCTCCCTGATCCTTAAAGGTATCGAACTTTACTACTCTGTCAGTATTATACCGACTGAATTATATATTGGCATCGTAGCGGTTCTTTTTATAGGATCTGCTATTTGGATAGTGAATAGATTCACTTCAATGTCACCTAAAGAACCAGGAAGAAAACCATTCAAGAGAAATGAACATGTTTTTCAAGCTTTGGATGTCACTGCACAGGAGCTTAAAGTGCTGAAGCAGCTAGCAAAAGGTCGTTCAAATCAAGAAATAGCTGATGAATTGGCTATCTCAACCAATAAAGTAAAAAACACGCTATCCCGAGTATATAAAAAGCTGGAAGTAGATCGCCGGAGTATGGCTGTTAAGAAAGCAAAATCCCTTAAGCTCATTTCTTAGTTTATCACACGTTCAAGCTTTTGCACCTTTCGTTTTTCTTGTTCGTGATTTATTTCCGATTTATCCCGTATTTATAAGCCATCTAATTCTTACTACAATTAAGGTAACATGAAAAAGCGAGTAACAGGACTAGGCGGAATTTTCTTTAAAAGTGAAGATCCAAAGGCATCAAAGGAATGGTATAAGAAACATCTCGGGATAGATAATGGCCAATATGGCGGAACCTTTGAATGGCGGCATGCTGAAGACCCCAACAAAAAAGGATTTACCGCCTGGAGTGTGTTTGATCATAAAACCGAATACACCGATCCAAGTACCAAAGACTTTATGATCAATTATAGGGTTGAAAACCTGGAAGAACTACTCAAAACACTGAGAAAAGAAGGGGTAGAAGTGGTCGGTGAGATGGAGGTATTCGAATACGGTAAGTTCGGCTGGATCATGGACCCTAATGGAATCAAGATCGAACTTTGGGAGCCCAATGATGAGGAATATGATAAGATAAAAGGTGAGACGAATTTGAGTAGTTGAACCGGCATAGGCTACGTTTCAACCCAACAGCTTTTTGATCTCTTGAATCTTGTGATTTCGATCTATGGAGTAGACATTACCTTGCTCTTCGATATGAGTGTAAATATCCAGGGAACGCTGTAACAGTTCTGTAATTTTTCCTGACCACTTTTGATCCTCTTCCAAAGTATTTGCGATCGAATAAAACAAATCGGCCATCTGCTCCAGGTTTTCCTTATTCATCCCTTCTTTTTGCTCCAGCGTTTGGATCATTTCTTTTGAATTCATTTCTAAAAGAGATCCTAAATCCAATTCCAGCTGTTCATTTAGCGCATTATTGGTGATCTCAAATACTTGTTGTGCCTGCCCGGTTTCCTTAAGACCAACCACAGCAGCGATCACCTTAGCCAATACCTGGGAAAGCTGATGGATTTGCCGCATGATATAATCATTACTGTTGAGCATGAGAACTATTTTTTAATATGTCACTGTGAGAAATCGATCATTCGAATTTTGGGTCTATTAATCATTCTTGATATCCCCGATCGTCTCCTCAAAAGCCGTCAAGGTATTACTGATATCATCAGAGGAAAGTGCATTGCTTAGGAAAAAAGCTTCAAAGGGTGACGGAGGTAAATGCACGCCTCGCTTCAGCATGCCATGGAAGATCTTCCCGAATAGCTCTTTATCTGTGCGATTGGCATCATCAAACGTCTCTACCGGACCTTCACAATAAAACACTCCTACCATAGAACCTACCCGATTTATAGCATGGGTAATGTCATGATCGCTGAGGATTTTCCCAATCCCATTGGCCAATACGGATGCTTTTTTCTCCAATTCTCCGTACACCTGTGGATTTTCCTTCAGTTTCTTGAGCAACGTAAACCCCGCCGCCATCGCCAGCGGATTTCCGGAAAGCGTTCCCGCCTGATATACCGGACCGGTTGGCGCTACATAATCCATGATCTCTCCTTTACCACCATAAGCTCCAACAGGCAATCCTGCCCCTATGATCTTGCCGTAAGTTACCATATCCGCCGTTACGCCATAAACTTTTTGGGCGCCCTGGAAATCTACGCGGAAGCCGGTCATCACCTCATCAAAAATGAGAACGATATCGTGCTCATCACACAGATCGCGAAGTCCCTGCAAAAAACCTTCTTTGGGAGGGATGCATCCCATATTCCCGGCAATGGGTTCCAGGATGATCGCTGACATATCATCTTTGTTGGCTTCCACTAATTTCTTCACAGAATCGAGATTGTTGTACTCAGCATTCAGGGTGTCTTTAGCTGTTCCCTCGGTTACACCAGGACTGCTTGGCTCTCCCATCGTCAACGCCCCACTTCCCGCTTCTATCAGAAACGAATCCCCATGCCCGTGATAATTTCCTTTGAACTTGATGATCTTGTTCTTGCCGGTATATCCGCGAGCTACACGAATGGCACTCATGGTGGCTTCGGTTCCGGAATTTACCATACGGACTTTATCCACTCCGGGAACTGAGCTTGTAATGAGTTCCGCCATATCTACTTCAAGTCGAGTTGGGGCTCCGAATGAGGTGGAATTCACTGCCGTTTCCTGCACAGCTTTTACCACGTCGGGCTCGGCATGACCTAACAGCATCGGGCCCCACGAACTGATGTAGTCGATGTACTTATTTCCATCTTCATCCCACAAATAAGCACCCTTGGCTTTAGTGATAAAGATCGGCGTTCCCCCCACACTGTTGAACGCCCGAACCGGAGAATTCACTCCGCCCGGAATGACTTTTGATGCTCGTTCGAAAAGGTCTTTGCTGTTTTGGTAACTCATATCTCTGTTCATTTCCAATCAAATTCAATTTTTAATACAGGGCGAATGTTCCGATTTATCGGAACCCCTACGATATTCAAATCATTTATCTTTGATCAATTTTGCGGCGTCTTTCGCAAAATAGGTTGCGATCAGATCGGCGCCGGCGCGCTTGAAGGCCAGCAGCGATTCCATCATTACCTCTTCCTCATTCAGCCAGCCTTTTTCGGCCGCGGCTTTGATCATTGCATATTCACCGGATACATTATATACAGAAACCGGGATGTTGAAATTCTGTTTCACCGCTCGCACCACATCCAGATACGGCATTCCGGGTTTTACCATTACGATGTCAGCTCCTTCATTGATGTCGAGTTCTACTTCGCGTAATGCTTCATCCACGTTAGCGGGATTCATCTGATAGGTTTTCTTGTCGCCAAATCCGGGAGCAGAATCGAGGGCATCCCGGAACGGTCCGTAGAAAGAAGAGGCATATTTTGCACTATAAGCCATGATCCCTGTATTCTCAAGTCCTGCTTCATCCAATGCCTTTCTCATGGCACCAATTCTGCCATCCATCATATCGGATGGAGCCACCATATCGGCACCGGCTTTGGCATGACTAACAGCCATCTTGGCCAACACTTCCACAGAAGGATCATTCATGATCTCGCCATCTTCCACGATTCCATCATGACCGTAAGAAGAATAAGGATCCATGGCCACATCGGTCATCACCCAAAGATCCGGATAATTCTTTTTTATAAACCGCACCGATTCCTGCATCAAGCCCTGATCATTCAAAGCTTCCGTTCCTTCATTATCTTTTTTGGAATCGGGTACTTTCACAAACAATAATACCGACTGAATCCCAACTTCGATCAGCTCTTCCAGTTCCTTACCTAAAACATCCAGGGTGTACCTGTAATATCCCGGCATGCTAGGGATCTCTTCTTTCTGATTCTTCCCTTCCATAATGAAGATGGGAGCAATAAAATCAGATGGATGTAAACGATTTTCCTGCACCATCCCGCGAATAGCGGATGATCGGCGGTTTCGTCTTAATCGGGTGGTGGGGTATTTCATAGTTTTATATTTGTGAAACGTGAAAAGGCAAAAGTGAAAAGTACTAAATGAACTTTTGCCTTTTCACGTTTCCCCTTTCACTTATCTAATAATTAATCCAATCGATGGGTTTCAAATGCTCGACCAATTCGGCTTCGGGACTTCCCGGTTCCGGTTTGTGATCATATTCCCATCGAACTTGTGGGGGCAGACTCATCAGGATCGATTCGATTCTGCCTTTGGTCTTCAGCCCAAACAAGGTACCGCGATCGTGGATCAAATTAAATTCTACGTATCGGCCGCGGCGGATCTCCTGCCACTTGCGGTGCTCTTCATTGAAATCCACATTTTTTCTTTTTTTCAAAATCGGGATGTAAGCATCGGTGAAGGCAAATCCACATGCTTTTGAAAACTCAAACAGATCTTCGGCTGAACGGTTTTCATCCGGTCGCTGATAATCAAAAAATAACCCTCCTATACCGCGCGCTTCTTCCCGGTGATGGTTATAGAAATAAGCATCACACTCCGCTTTATAAGTGGAATAATATTCCGGATCGAATCGGTCGCATACTTCTTTATGTACTTTATGAAAGTGCTTGGCGTCTTCAGGGAAAAGATAATAGGGCGTCATATCAGCTCCACCGCCAAACCATTGATCTCGCAGTTCACCGGTTTCCTTATCATATAATTCAAAATATCGGTAGTTGGCATGAACCGTAGGCGCAAAAGGGTTTCGGGGATGGATCACCAGGGAGACGCCCGTGGCAAAAAACTCAGATTCAGGCACTTCAAACTTCTGTTGCAAAGCCACCGGAAGTGGACCGCCAACCGTGGAGACATTCACTCCGCCCTTTTCGATCACCTCCCCATCTGCGATAATGCGCGTGCTGCCACCGCCAAAGCCATCCCGTTCCCAATCCTCGATCAAGAATTTTTGGGTACCTTCAACGGCTTCCAGTTCGTCGCAGATGTGTTGTTGGACGTCTGAGACGAATTGGGTGAATTGGGGTTTTAGGGAGGTTAATTTGTTTGCCATAATAATTAAATCATTAACCATTACCCGTGTAGGGACGTACCATGGTACGTCCCTACACGGGTAAAATACATTTAATAATTAAAATTCTTTACGGTATCCACAAACGTCTTTGCGTTTTCTACCGGGACGTTCGGTAAAATTCCATGACCTAAATTGGCGATGTAATTTCCTTTTCCGAAACGACGCATCATCTCCTTAGCCTCGGCTTCGATCTGCTCCGGTTTCATCAATAACTTGGAGGGATCGAAATTTCCCTGAACCACTTTATCTCCGGCAAACTGTCGGGCGTGTTCGGGTGTACATCCCCAGCCGATTCCAAACCCGGATACATTCGTTCCGGCAAACAAGGGGTAACTCCACTCTGCATCTTTGCAAAACATAATGAGCGGCACTTCATAGTCTTCTGAGGCAATTTTGTGAAGATGCGGCAAGGCGTATTTTTTAAAATCATCGGGACCAAGCGCCGCTGCCCACGATTCAAATACCTGTAATACCTGCGCCCCTGCCTTCACCTGATGGTGCAAATATTGTATTGTTTGGTCGGTCATTACCTCCAATAGCTTCTGAGCCGCTTCGGGCTGGGAGAACAAAAAGGACTTGGCGGTGGAAAAAGTTTTCGATCCCTGCCCTTCTACCAAATAGCAGAATAGCGTCCAGGGAGCACCGGCAAAGCCGATAAGGGGAACACGGCCATCCAGGGTTTTACGTGTGAGGGTCAATGCATCGTAAACGTATTGCAATTGCTCTTCAGCCGGAATGATATTCAACTTTTCTACCTGTTCCACAGTCCGAATCGGGTCAGGTAAATAGGGACCAAAACCCGGTTTAAGCTGCACTTCCACATCCAGGCATTCGATCAGCACCAGAATATCTGAGAATAAAATAGCTGCATCGGTTCCAACAATGTCGATGGGTTGAATGGTGATCTCGCAGGCCAGCTCAGGGGTTTTCACCCGCTCAAAAAAGCTGTACTTCTTTTTGATCTCCATGTATTCCGGAAGGTATCGGCCGGCCTGACGCATCATCCAGACGGGCGGGCGGGCGGTTTTTTTGCCTTCCAGCGTATCAAGCAGTAATCGGTTTTTAAGTTCGGGGAATGACATAATGTATTGCTTAATTTTTTATTTGTGCGGAATCTGATTGGTATCCCGGGTCAGTAAGGGCGCATGGCCATGCGCCCTTACTGACAAACATTTGATGAAATCACACCAAATCTTAAAAATAAAACTCATGGATGGATTCCATCAGCGAATCCACGGTTGAATATTCCGGGATGATACAGTTCTGCATTCCGGCATCTTCAGCCGCTTCTTTGGTAGTCGGACCAATACAAAAAACCTGCATGTTTTTAGAAACTGAATTCTGCTTACTGAACGAATCGACCGCACTCGGGCTCATAAAAACAATACCGTCAAAATTCTCCAGATCGTTCATTTTATGCCGCGTAAGTTTGGTTTGATATACTTCGATAGAGGTTAAATTCACCTCCTTACCGAGCAATTTCCCAAGATCCGCAGCCTTTAAATTTCCACAAAAATGGACGATCCGGTCCAGCTTCAGTTCCTGTATCATCTCCGCAAGTGCCCTCGCATTGTACTCTTCAGGCACGGAAACATTCAGCTCTAGTTCTTCGAGCATTTCGGCCGTTTTGGAGCCAACTGCAAATACATGCTTAGGAATTCCCAGGTCACTGATCAGTGGTGAAACGGCTTTGACTGCTTTCTTACTGGTGAATATCCAGGCATCCGTTTTTTCAGGAACCTGAGACCTCCAAAGTGCAGGCATCGAATACTCGATGGTGATAAAAGGTTCACTTTCGATCAAAAACCGACCATTCTCAAGTCGGCCTCTTTTCTCCTCAGAAAGTTGAGTAGTGAATACAATTTTAGGCTTTTTATCATTCATCGTCAGCATGGTCTAACAGTTCCTCCGCACCTTGCGACTTAAGTAACTTAGCCCACTCCTTTCCTTTTGCAGCAGATGCTTCATCAATCAAAATTTCTCTTTCAATATCCAGGCGCCGGGTTCCATCCAAAGAAAGTACAGCGCCTAGAAAATACAGTCGTCCGTTTTTGATCAGGGCATGTGCCCCTACAGGACTTGAACATCCGGCCTCCAGTTCGTTCAGAAAAGCTCTTTCGATGGCACCGCATAAATGGCTCTCCTTATGATCTACTTTTGCTAAAAAGTCTTCAAAATCATTTTCTTCACGTGTCACTATTCCCACAATTCCCTGTGAAGGCGCCGGGATCATCCAGTCCAGCGTTTCGGAAATTCGGTCTTCGTATCCAATTCGTTCTAATCCTGCCGCTGCGAAAATGGCTCCGTGCCAGTCATTGGAATCTACTTTATCGAGGCGGGTAGGGACATTTCCACGCAATCCAACGACTTCATTTTCCGGAAAACGATTCTTCCAAAATGCGGTTCGTCGAATGCTTCCGGTGGCAATAATTCGCTTTTCAGTTTCTTTGGGTTGAGCCGGACGAACCAATACATCCATGGGATTTCCCCGCTCCAACACTGCGGTCAGTTTTAATCCGGCCGGCAAAACGGTAGGCACGTCTTTCAGGGAATGAACCGCGAGGTCAATTTCACCGGCCAGCAATGCATCATCCAGGGCCTTGGTGAACACGCCTTTGTCACCCAGTTTATCAATGGGAATATCCTGTACTTTATCGCCAAACGATTCGATCTCGACCAGCTCCGTCTCCACCCCTTGTGAGTTGAGCTCACCGGCTACTTTATTCGCTTGCCATAAGGCCAGGGTACTTTTACGGGTGCCGATCCTAAGTTTCATTTTGAGCCTTTTCAAATTCCTGATCAATACGGTCGATGTGAATGGCCATGATCTTCTTCTTTATGCGGCGGGTCACTTCTTCCATCTGAGAATAAGATTCCTGATCCATTTTATTCTTTACGCGATCCAATTCTCCATCGGTGATATCACTTAAACGATGCTCAATTTCTTTGATTCTTGGAAGTAGATACCTCGAACGTTTCACACGCTTCATAAAATCCCCTTTTTCATCTTCAATGATCTTTTGGATCTGGGGGATGGCCTTTTCTCTTTTCTCCAATGCTTTTTTGTTGGACTCATTGATGGAATCCATATCGATCAACGTCACTTGTTCCAGCTCAGAAACTTTAGGATCCACATTGCGGGGCACGCTAAGGTCAAGCACCAGCTGCGGATGGCCGGCATCTTCAAAATGTTGGGGATGGAGGATCGGATTTTTAGCACCCGTGGCGGTTATGATCAGATCCGCTTTTTTGATCTCCTCATTCAGATCCGAAAATGCGTGGGCTTTAATATCAAAAGATGAAGCGAGTTGCTTGGCACGATCAATGGTTCGGTTCACCACCGAAATATGTTCGGCACCGTTTGAGATCAAATTCTTGGCAGAAACTTTACCCATTTTTCCCGCACCGATAAGCAAAATCCGGACCTTGCTTAGGTCTTTAAAATGATCAAGGGCAAGCTGGGTTGCAGCGAATCCGACGGAGGCCGTTCCTTTACCAAAATCAGTTTCAGTACGGCTACGCTTGTGTGCCCTGAAAACGGATTGTATCAACTGATGAAATTCACCGGAAAGTCCCTTTTTCTTGGCTTTTTTGTACGCTTGCTTTACCTGCTGAATGATCTGGACATCGCCCAAAACCTGTGAGTCAAGGCCGGTTCCAACCCTGTACAAATGGTCGTATGCATCTTCCTGAACATGGATATACCCGTGTTTCTTAAAAAATTCACGGTCTGTGTTAGTCGATTTACACAATGCGGATATAAGGATCTCAGGATCACAGAATGCATACAATTCGGTGCGATTACAGGTATCCATCATCACAATGCCACCCGGAATATCCTTAGTATGAAATTCCAGCAGCTCCCTGCGATGGTTGTCTAAATAAAATAATTCACGAATAGAAACCTCACTTTTCCAGTGAGAAATACCTATTGCACTAAACCTCATAAATCGTTCTTAAAAATTTTCGGGCACATTAGTCGGCAAGGTATTTTTTGAATATGAAGATTATGTGAAGAAAAAATTCATATTCAGAAAATTTCGCCGTTTAGAGCTGTATTAACGATGTTTTTATCTTCACACTTTATGAAGGCGTGAAGATAAAGGTTCTTGGGGTTAATTGGTATCGAGGTTAGGTGTTAGGTTCAAGGTTCAAGGTGTTAGGGAGCTTAGGTTTTATTTTATCTTTGGATTGGTCGAAGTTCAGTTGGGGGATGGTTATATTGTTTCCTTCTAATTTCAAATCTAACACAGCTAATATGGATCTTCAGTTAACGGGGAAAGTCACTAAAATTTTGGAAGAGCAATCAGGTGAGGGAAAAAACGGTCCGTGGAGAAAACGAGATTTCATTCTTGAGACCAAAGGTAAATATCCCAAACAGGTGTGCATCACTCAGTGGGGAGAAACCATTGATCAGAATGCCGTTAATGAAGATGATGAGATCACTGCTTATATCGATATTCAAAGCCGGGAATACAAGGGCAACTGGTACACCGATGTAAAAGCCTGGAAGATCGAGCAGGGAACGGGCGGTGCGGCCGCTGAGGCTCCACCAAGTGCACCCGGGTTGACGATGGATGGAAATCAGGAAATGGACATGGACGATGACCTGCCTTTCTAAAGATCTTTAGAATAGAAAAACCACTGCCTCTCAAGCAGTGGTTTCCGGATCAATTTCTAAAAGCTACTCTTACACATTGATCACTGTGCCTTTACCTTACTTAACCTGACGGTAATTAAATACAATTCAGCTACTTTATCACCGCATGTATGTGCGGTATCAGGATATTATAGTTTCTTTTTTTTAAAAAAAGTACTCTCGAGCAGAACCATTTTATTTGTTTATCGTATCAGATCGCTACAACAAACCTTCGCAAGTTGATTCACATTTCAGGCGTACTAAGCTCTTCAGCGTAACCCTGTTTTCGGTGGTAAACCCAGGAAGAAACCATTACATCATTTAATTCTATTATGAAAACAAACGTTTATGTACTTGGTCTGACTATAGTATCTGTGTTTGCCCTGGCATCATGCAGTACACTTGATAAACTTTCAACCGGAAGAACAGACCGCTTAAAAAAGGGGGAATTCTATAAAACCTATGAAGCTAATAAGCTGCCGGATGCCTCCGCAGCCATTGGCCTGCTTCCCATCACGGTTCAACCCAATATGGAAGAAGATGACTTTTGGTATGATCGTGACCATACTTTATTGGTTGAACTTACCGACAGCATTTCTGCTAAAATAAGCCGCTTACCGATATCACTTATTGAAATATCTGACTACACACTGGTAGACTCAAAAAATGCGCCGGGAATATATGTGGGAAGCAGCGAAGGCGATAATGTTCCGGCCGGAGCTTCTATTGTGCGAGAAGATCATGAGAAATATCCACCGATGATCATTTACAAAAGCAAAGCTAAAGACGACTGGAAAGTAGCCGCTTCAAATACGGCATCCGAATATGAAGCGGAGTATTTACTCAGAATCTGGATCAGTTTTGCTCAATATCCAAAATCGGACAAAGGGCTGGTGAAGAAGAAAGTGATCCTTGGGACCAATTATGAGCCTGAGATCCGGTTCTTCAGTTCCGAAGATAAACCGGTTGAGGTATTGCAATTAAGCGGCTACCTGACTGATAAAAACGGAACGGTTTTACGGGCCGGAGCCGAAGGCGTGATCTATAAGGACACCCCTTTTTGGCAACAGGTATTAAGTATTGAAGAACTGATCGACGATAAAATGTTGGCTCGTTTACTGCATGAGGAGCGCCGCGAAGATCTGCCAGGAAATCCCCTTGTATTGGATGTAGCCATTGAGAATTTGATCTCCCAGTTGTTAGACCGGGATCTTTAAATAGTAAATGCGGCCCTAAAAAGACGGTCATCGAGAAGAGCCCATTTTTGATAGTGAGCTAATTTTATTCCGACGAAGCGATCTCCCTAACAACGCTCATAAGTATTTACAGGGAGATTGCCACGGCCTTTACTCACTACCATTCGCCAAAGGCCTCGTAATGACTGGTTTTATCTTCAATCCATACTGAATTATCGTCTCCAGTCAGTCTCTTCTTTGGGTTTGTTATCGAGGATCTCCTCGATCTTTTCCATGGCCGCCGCATCAACCTTATCAACAAAGTCGATGGCTTTCATGTTTTGCTCCACCTGTTCCACATTAGACGCTCCGGTTATCACCGTGCTTACATTTGGATTCTTTAAACACCAGATAAGTGCCAGTTGAGGCATCGGTACGCCCAGATCATCAGAAACAGAAGCCAGTTTTTCTACTTTCCTAAGCTTTGCTTTTCCCTCTTCCGTCTCAAGCAGCTTCTTACGCAACCAGCTGTATTTCTCAAGATCGAGCCGGGAACCTTCAGGGATGCCATCATTGTATTTTCCGGTCAGTAATCCGCTTGCCAAAGGACTCCATATCGTCGTGCCCAAGCCGATATCTTCATAAAGGGAAGCAAATTCTTTTTCCACTTTACCGCGCTTGAACATATTGTATTCCGGCTGCTCCATCAGTGGAGGACGCAAGTGATTCTCTTTAGCAAAGTCATATGCTTTTCGGATCTGGTCAGCGCTCCATTCGCTGGTTCCCCAGTACAAAGCTTTTCCCTCATTAATCATTTGATTCATAGCCCAAACGGTTTCTTCGATTGGAGTATATATGTCGGGGCGGTGACAAAAGATCAGATCCACATAATCCGTTTGGAGTCTTTCAAGAGCCGCTTCGGTCCCTTCTTTGATATGCTTGAAGGAAAGTCCCTGATCATTGGGCCCCTCTCCTCCCCAAAAGATCTTGGTTGACAGGACAAGGTCGGAACGTTTCCATTCTGCTTTCTTGATCACCTCACCCATAATGATCTCCGACTTTCCGGACTCATAAGCCTCGGCATTGTCAAAAAAGTTTACCCCGGCATCATAGGCCGTTTTCATTTGGTTGTACGCCAGATCCGTATCCACCTGCTCACCGAAGGTGACCCAAGACCCAAATGATAGTGCTGATACTTTAAGTCCGGATCGTCCTAAAAATCTGTATTCCATGTAATTACAATTGGTTTAGTTTTGATTTTTCATTCTTATAATTTAACAGATGTGAATTTCAATACGTTCTAAAAAATTGAATTAATAATATTCGAATCTGAGGGATAAGATTTTTATCTTTGGCGCCTCACTAAAGTGAGATAAACAATCAGGGCCCGTAGCTCAGTTGGTTAGAGCAGTCGACTCATAATCGATTGGTCGGGGGTTCAAGTCCCTCCGGGCCCACAATTATTGAGAGGGTGTAAAAACCCTCTCAATTCCCTTCTAAGCCAAAAAAAAGCCTGATTACTTACACTAAGTAAGCGAACGCAAAGGAACGAAAGTGTACACTTTCATTCCCCTACATTCCCAACTACTATGTACACTACTATGTACAATTTTGGGATCACCGCTCGCAAAGGCTGCTGAATTAAGAGTTCGCTTACCGAACTTTAATTCAGAAGGCTCCTACTATGGCATTTCTTATCAAGCGCGGTAAATACTACTATGTGAATTTTTACTCCGAAGAACTGGGTAAAAAGAATGTTCGAAAATCATTGGGCACCCGACACAAGGATGTTGCTCAGAAAATGGTAATCGAACTCGAAAAACTGGAATCGTTAGGCAAGATCAATCCCTTTTCTAAAGGATTCAATCCCAAGAAGGTGTTGCAACGTAACACCAGTGATGAAACCACTGACTGTAACACGGTTAGTGAATCCATTGAATTATTCTACAAATCGAAAGGCCACCTCTCTCCAGCAACCATTGGAGCCTATCAGCGAGCTTTAGATCATTTCGTGGAATTAAATGAGTTATCGGATGTACACCCAACCAATGTGCTAAGCTACCATTTTGAGAATGTGATCTTTAAAAAAGGTATTACTTCAGCTACAAGACACTA
>NZ_DASSWP010000188.1:0-9977 GCF_035704785.1 Gracilimonas sp.
ATTCAGGTTCATGCCCCAATCTTTAAATCTGCCCCTGCTAAAAATCCCAATGGCTAATAAGCCCAGAAATAATTGGATCGTATGGTGCTCAACAGCATATACCCAGCTGCTTTTTTCTAAAACATGTTCAGGCAGGTCAAAACTATCAACAAAAGAAAAACCATCAATCAACCATTTGAATGTATAGTAAATGATAACAACAGCAATAACCGGAATCGTTTTTTTGGCAAAATTCATTACTCCATTATTAATTACGTTTTTATTTATGGACCTCCTTACACGAAGAGTTTTTTTCTTGGTTTCAACTACCGAAAAAAACACATTCCTTTTGAGATTTGATTACACTTATTAAGTATCGCAAAATCATTTAAATAAATTTGAATGAACTCATTTGAAGTCGTAAAAGCTACCGGTGAGCGGGAGAAATTCAAGCTTTCAAAGCTGAAGCGTTCCCTGTCCAATGCCGGAGCTCAGCCTGTCGTAATAAATACGGTGATCAATCACCTGGACGAAAACGGATATTTTCGGGATGGAATCAGCACAAAGAAAATTTACCGGGAGGCATATCGGGTGCTTAAGCAAAGCTCGAAACGGGTAGCCGGACGGTATAAACTGAAAGAGGCTTTGCTTGAAATGGGACCCTCAGGATATCCGTTTGAGATGCTTATTGCCGAAGTTTTTAATCGACTTGGATATTCTACACAGATCGGAACCGTTGTGCAGGGACATTGCGTGTCTCACGAGATCGATGTAATTGCAGAAAGTGAACAAGATGTTTTTGTGGCTGAGTGTAAATTTCACAACCGACAGACTCGTCATTGCAATGTAACTATTCCCCTGTATGTTCAGTCCCGCTTTGAAGACGTTAAGCACCGGTGGAATTCTGAAAAAAAGTATCATTCAAAAACAAAATATGGGTACCTCATCACTAACACGCGCTTTACCGATGATGCCATAACATATGCCGAGTGTAAGGGAATGAAGCTCTTAAGCTGGGACTACCCGGAAGCTCAGGGATTAAGAGTCCTTTTGGAAAAAACTCAGATCCATCCTATAACCGTGCTTTCCAGCTTAACCAAAAAGGAAAAGAGCGAATTACTAAAAAGAGATATTATTCATTGCCAGCAAATTTTTGATGAACCAAATATCATTGACCCATTTCGCTTTAACCATGCTAAGAAAAGCAACATCCTGTCTGAAGTAGATTCATTGATCGAATCCTAAATCGCTTGGTTTGATGAATCCGCTTCATTATACTCATGCGAATCTCAAATACATCTGCTTATCATGAAAGAAAAAATCCTTCCCTATTTCACAGAAGAAATCAAAGTAACCTGGGATAAAGAACGCTGTATTCACGCTGCTGAATGTGTACGGGGACTTCCAAAAGTATTTGATCCTAATCGTAAACCCTGGATAAAACCTGAACTGGCTTCAGTAGATGAATTGACAGAAGTGATCGAGCGGTGCCCAACCGGGGCATTGCATTACGAGCTTAAGGACTCTGATAAATCTGAACAACTGCCCGAGCAAAATGTGATCACTATCAAGAAAGACGGTCCGCTGTACATTCACGGGGAAGTAGTGATCAAAGACCTCAACGACAATGTGGTGCTAAAAGATACCCGGGTAGCCATGTGCCGGTGCGGGAAATCCAAGAACAAGCCATTGTGTGATAATTCACATATCGAGGAAGGATTCAAGGCAGATACATCCTATAATGTGGAGCGCTTGCGAACGGAGCCTGTTAAAGGAAAAGGTGGCGAGTTGTCGGTCACCTTATATGAAAATGCACCTTTTCTAGTAGAAGGAAATTATGACCTGGTGGGAGAAGAAACCGGCCGGGAAACCTGCAGTAAGAAGATGAGTTATTGTCGTTGCGGAGAGTCTCAAACCAAGCCGTTTTGTGATGGTTCGCATAAGAAAATTGATTTTGTTTCTGGTTGATGGTGGTTATTCGTTATTGGTGTAATCGTTAATCCGGTATTTATTAACTTACAAAGGTTATTTTGACCCTTTTTCCCAATAACGAATAACCATTAACGAATTCACGAACCACGAAATGTCCAATCCAAAGATCATAATTGCCATTGCCGCCATCCTGTTAGCACTTGCCATTGCGGCCGGTGCTTTTGGCGCCCACGCACTCAAGAATGTACTTAGTGCTGAACGTCTGGAAACCTGGCAAACCGCCGTTCAATATCATGCATGGCATGCGCTAGGGTTGATGCTCATTGCCCTGATCGGCATTCAGTTTGACCTTGTGATCACCTGGCCGGCTTCTTTGATACTGGCAGGAATTGTAATCTTCTCCGGAAGCTTGTATGTGCTCTGTTTATCCGGAATTGGATGGATGGGGGCTATTACTCCCATTGGTGGCGTTGCTTTTATAGTCGGGTGGGTTTTATTCGGTATACAGATTTTTAAAAGTAACGGATAAACAATTTTTTCTGCCTCGCGTAGTTTTTTGTTATAGATCTAATACCATGAAAAACTTTTGCTACTATTTGTTATTGGTTCTCCTGCTTTTAGTTTCAGGATGTGATTCCTCCTATGAAGGAACTGTTATTGCCACACCCCACCCACCTGAGCTGGAAATACTAAATGACACAGATAAACCGGTTTTTTATTTGGTTATTGAAACGGAAGAAAGCCACTTGATTGATTTAGCTGATCCCTGTGAAAACTTTCGACCAAATCTTCCCCCGCAAAGTACAATTACTATACCCTACGGGCAGATTGCGGGTATGAACAAGAATGCTGAATCTGTTTGGTTTATGTGGACTGACTGCCAGGGTGAATCAGGATCCAGGACCATTAAACTATATTAGCTGATCACTTAAACCGTAAAAAGAATAAACTATCTGTGTTTTACAGCCTGCTTTCTTCTGATTAGCACTACTAATTCATTCGCTCAAAATGAAGTGCTTCGCGAACAAAACTCGCTTTACGGCATTTCTGAATTCGGGGTTGTCGTTAACATTGAAAAGCCCAAACAATTAGAGGAAGTTTCAATACGGGTTGACAGCGTCCGTTCCTTACTGCTGGAAAAGCTCAGGGAGCTTCCCATTACTATTTTAGATTACGAAACCTTACAAGAATCCGATCAGTATCCCATCCTGTATTTGCACATCAATATTAGGAAGGCTATATCGGACATATATCCTTTTACCGCTGAAATGAAATTCTACCAACCGGTTAAGCTTCCACTCAACAACAACATTCAAACTATGGCTTCAACCTGGCATAACAGCATCATTGGGTTAGTTACACCTGATCTTATAAACTATATTGTTGCGCGTTCTGCTAATCTGGCGGTTAGCTTTCGCATTGATTACCAAAATGTAAATTGAACTTATGCACATTGAAGCATTCTACAACTATTGCCATTCCCTGCCCGGAGTTACGGAAAGTTTTCCTTTTGGGAAAGAAACCTTGGTCTTTAAAGTGATGGGAAAGATATTCGCGCTCACTGACGTAGATAGGTTTGAGAGCATCAACCTGAAATGTGATCCCGTCAGGTCTTTGGAATTAAGAGCTACCTATGATGAAATAAAGCCCGGCTATCACATGAATAAAAAGCATTGGAACACAGTAAGTGCTAAAGGAAGTCTTGAAGATGAATTTATTTTCGAACTCATAGAACATTCTTATGATCTGGTCGTAGAGAAACTTTCACAAAAAGAGCGGAAGTTATTAGCTCAACAAAATTAACTGTGTGCCTGTTTATAAACTGGATTTCCCGGGTGTAAAGCGACTCATCATTTTCTTAAAAAAGCGCCAAAAGAAATCAAATTGACCAAACAAAGCCGCATACACAAGAAGCAGAATGTTATAGACAGGGAAAATAGTTAACAGCCAAATTATGGTTTTAAACCAGAACGGATCACCGGCCTCAACTCCTATTAGAGGAAAGATCAACCGGCGGGCAAACAAGGATGTAAAACCCGTGATACTAAAAACAATCAGGATCATTAAGATCTGCCAGTTGCTTTCAATACCCCAGTGATTTTTTAATTTTTTTAGTAATTGCATGAAATAAGTTTTATTTATCTAAAAATATCCTTTTTATAAACTTATATGAAGTTAAATAGTTAGATATTTACAGACATTTTTTTACAATTTATGAAATTGGCTTCTTGCTATTCCTAGTTGCGGCAAGTAGTTTCAGCAGCTGGAAGGACAGCCGGAGATTAATTGGAGACTAACATACAGGGTATGCGTTCATATATTACAGAGGCAATAGGAGCCTTTTTTCTCGTTTTAGTTTTTGGCTTTACGGGAGATCCGCTCGCTATTGGCTTAACATTAATGGCTTTAGTTTATGTAGGCTATCCGGTTTCCGGTGCCCATTATAATCCGGCTGTTTCCCTTGCATTTTTCTTAAAGCGGGAATTAAGTGCGTCTGATCTGTTGGGATATATTCTTAGTCAGCTAATCGGTGGTTTCTTTGCAGCTTTTGTGATCTATTTCTTATCAACTTCTGTTTTTTATGTTGAGCCTCCTTCCGATACAGGACTCTATCAACAAGTTTTCTCCGAAGTATTTTTCTCCGCTATTTTTGTAATGATAATGATGATCCTTTCTCTTTCCACCCTTCACCGAAAAAACCAACTTGTGGGTTTAATAGTCGGACTGACATTTACCGGAATGTTAATGGTTAGTACGCCCATATCCGGAGGTATATTAAATCCTGCTATTTCTATAGGCACGGCTCTATTTGATCTTGTGAAAGGGGGAGACTCTTATATTCATTTGTTGCTGTATACTCTAGCCCCCTTATGCGGTGGTGCCTTAGCAGCATTCTCCTTTTCTTATTTTAAGCCGAAATAGGCAGGGTAAAATAAAAACGACTGCCTTTGCCAACCTTGCTTTCTACTTTTATATCACTTTGGTGAGCATTTAAAATGCCCTTAACTACCGATAATCCCAAGCCGGTGCCACCTTTGTCTCGTGAGCGCGCTTTATCCGTTCGATAAAAGCGGTCAAACAAACGATCTAAATGCTCTTTTCCAATTCCAGGGCCTGTATCTTCAACATATACTTCTACAACTTCATCCTTTTTCTCAAGGCCAATGGTCACCCTTCCTTCCAATGTGTATTTTATGGCATTTGAGATAAGATTATCAAGAACTTGTTCTAACTTATCCGGGTCCGCATTAACTTTGCAGGAAGTAATATTCCTCGTCACGAGCTCCAATCCCTTCTTTTGGGCAATGGGCTGATAAGCATGCTCTGCCTCTTTTACTAACTCTTTCAGATCAATTTTTCTTCGGTTGATAAAGCTTTCATCAAAATCATATCTCTGTAATGTTTTGATATCTTCAAATAACCTTGCCACCCTTTTTATCTGCTTTTGAGCCGTATTCATGTACTGCTTTTTCTTTTCGGGTGGAAGTTTTTCCAGCTCCAGCATTTCTAATGCTCCAGATATGGTGTGCAATGGGTTTCTGACTTCGTGCGTGATATCGGCAAAAAACTGGCTTTGCTTCTCATTCAGCATTTTAAGTTTTTTATTATCGGCCCGGAGCGTACTTGCCATGTGATTTAGCGAATCGGCTAGGGTTCCGAATTCGTCGTTCCGTTTCAGATCTATCTTACGGTCTAAATTACCGCGAGCGATGTCTAAAGCCGCAGAATTCAGTCTAAGTATTGGAGCAGCAATATATCTTGCAAACAAAAAACTAACGATTATAACCGCCCCAATAGAGAAAAACATCCCCGCATAAATAATATGCCGGATGCTGGCTGCCGCTGCATAATATTCGCTCTTATCCTGACTTACTCGCAAATACTGAGCTGTATTGTCCGACTCTTCGAGATCAACATAAGCGATTAGCTTTTGTGACTCTTCGCTGTTTTGAATGATGGGTGTGCCATCACTCCGCTCCAGCTCTTCCATCAAGTTGTTATTTAAATATGCTTGTACCCCTCCAAAAGCCTCGTCCGGAAAAGTTAAAAAACGAACGCCATCTTTATCATACACAGCCATTTCATATCGGGAAAGTTCTGCCTGACGCCGGATCTTTTCATCAAACTGATCATCATTTTTAAAGCTGCTTGTAGTCAGAGCTAAAGAGCGCACATCTCTTTCAAACTGCTGTTCTCCTTCTTCAAGTAAAAAACTACGGATAGTCAGAATAGAATATGCACTTATCGTGATGATCCCGATGACCAAGAGAATGATGTAGGTCCATGCCAGTTTGGAGCGAATCTTCATGCGTGAAGGAATTCTTTGTTGAATCCATATCCCACCCCACGGTAGGTTTTTATAAGCTTACCCTCATCACCCATTTTCAGGCGTAGATTCTTTACATGCACATCAACCGTACGGTCAAATACATACTTTTCCTCATCTGAGATCTTCTCCAGGATCTGCTGACGACTATACACCAACTTTGGGTTTTGAAAGATCATCTCCGCAATGGTGTATTCAGTATGTGTTAAATCAACCAGGTCTTCATTGATATACATCTCTTTGGAATCAAGATCGACATATACTTTACCATACTGTATCCAATTACTTTTTTCCGGAGAGCGACGGCGCAATTGAGTTTCTACATGGGCCTTCACGAGGTTTAAACTTGCCGGTTTTTTGATATAATCATCAGCCCCGAGCTCTAATCCTTCAATTTCATCTTGTTCTTCGTCCCGAGCAGTTAAGAACAGAACAGGAATATCATAGATTACGGGATGTTGTCGAATCTGCCTGCAAATATCTTTTCCATCATGATAGGGCACCATTATATCCAAAATAGCTAAATGGATGTCGTTGGCATTATCCTCAATATATTCGAAAGCTTTTTTCCCGTCTTTTGCCCAAAGCACCTCGTAATTATTCAATTCCAGAAAATTGCCCAGCATTTCGCCCGACTCTTCTTCGTCTTCCACTAAAAGTATGGTGTGTTTATTGCTCATCGTGTAGGTTTTGCGTGAAGGTGTTTATGCGTTACGGTGTTTGAAGTAAATATAGCAAGCAGTTGGCAGTAAGCAGAATGCAGTTTTAAAGTGTGAATTTTTCCGGGGAATGTATCATGGCACCCAACATCTTGCCAACTTCTTCATATTTTTGGTTAAAATACGAATGTTGTTCATTATTGATATACCCGCAATCGAGAGCAAAATCAATCCAAACCAAGGTTTCCGAGCATTCAGCATCTGAATCGCTCAATTTACTTACAAAATGTTTAGGGTATTGACGTTTACGAAATGCTTCAGCAATATTTGTTGGGATTGATCTTGAAGATCTTCGCACCTGATCTGTAAGTGAATATTTTTCTTCTGCAGGAAAATTCTTAGAAACCTGAAAAACTTCCATTGCCAACTTATATGAGAGTTGATAAACTTTTAAATCTTTAAAACCCTGATACATATTGTCTGCTTTCTGCCTTCTGCTTTCTTGTTATATAACAAAAACTGTTCAAAAAGAATCAATTGATTAACTTCAGCTAAAAATAGTACATCACCATGAATTACCAAGGAAAAACCATATGGATCACAGGGGCTTCTTCAGGCATTGGAGAGGCGTTTGCAAGGGCTTTTTATAAAGAAGGTGCAAATCTGATCCTTTCTTCCCGCAGAGAAGATGCACTTTTAGAAGTGAAGGATAGTCTTGGAGGTGACACTGAGAATGTAAAGATCATCACGCTTGATCTTACGGATACCGAAACCTTCACAATGAAAGCCAAAGAAGCGATTGGCACATTTGGACAGATCGATGTGCTGATCAATAATGGCGGTATTAGTCAGCGTTCAATGGTATTGGAATCTGAGATGAGCACTTATCGGCGGCTTATGGAAGTAAATTACTTTGGAGCGGTGGGACTCACCAAAGAAGTACTCCCTCATATGGTTGAGCGACAATCCGGCCATATA
Organism: Gracilimonas sp.; assembly: GCF_035704785.1. Lineage (GTDB taxonomy): Bacteria > Bacteroidota > Rhodothermia > Balneolales > Balneolaceae > Gracilimonas. The sequence continues at coordinate 7,876 of NZ_DASSWP010000188.1, forward strand.
ATAGTAACCAGCAGCGTAGCAGGAAAGATCGGAACTAAATTCCGATCGGGATATGCAGCAAGCAAACATGCCGTACAGGGGTTCTTTAATTCACTTCGACAGGAAATGTATGAGCATAATATAGCCGTTACTTTGCTTTGCCCGGGATTTATCAAAACAAATATCAGCAAAAATGCACTGACCGGTGACGGTTCCAAATTCGGGGAAATGGGGGATGCCCATTCCAAAGCTATGACGGCCGACGAAATGGTAGCGAAAGTGATGCCTAAAATTAAAGCCCAAAAAGAAGAAATCTATGTTACCGGGTTTAAGGAAGGACTGGCTATTTGGGTTCAGCGAATTTCACCGACCTTGTTGAACAAGATCCTGAAGAACCAAAAAGTGACTTAGGTTCGCTATTCGTGTATTCGGTAATGGTTTTTAATTTGCCGGTTACACTAATAACGATTAACCATCAACGAAACTACCCCAATCTTTTACGCTTGGTAAGGTAGGACAATAAAGACTGATCAAAAGGACTTTGGGTATCCATCTCTTCAAAATCGATCTCGAACTCGCTGCAGGCCATTCGGAATTTCTTGGTGTATTCGGCTACTTTCTCCTGGTAGTCCTTTCGAACCTGGGCAGGAAGTACTTCTACTTCATCTCCTAATTCCATGTCTTCGAATACAAAGCGCCGGTCTGGGAAATCCAGGTCGCGTTCACTTTTTTTCTCCAGCACGTTGAAAAGCAATACCTCATGTTTTCGATGGCGAAGGTGTTTTAAGGCTGAGATCAATTCCTCATGTTCACCTGCATTTTCAAACAGATCGGTGATAATTATCACCAAACTTCGGTGATTCAATCGCTCTGCCACTTCATGAATAGCCTCGGCTGATGCCGTCTTCCTACGTTCAGCGTCTTTTTTATCCTCACGGATCAGCTCCCGTTCCAGTTCAGTATAAATTTGCCTCAAATGGGCGTAGGTTGACTTAGCCGGGATGAATGCATCGATCTTGGAGTTGAAGGGGATCAGTCCGCAAGCATCTCGCTGACGATGCATCAGATACATCAATGAAGCCGCGTAATGAATCCCATATCGCAATTTACTCCACTCTGCAAAATGTTTGAACTGCATGGATGAGCTAGTATCAAGCATGATATAGGAACGAAGGTTCGTTTCCTCCTCATACTGCTTTACATAGAACCGCTCCTTTTTGGCATACACCTTCCAGTCTATGTGTTTGAAATCATCGCCGGGATTGTAGGGTCGGTGCTCCGCAAATTCCACACTGAATCCGTGAAACGGGCTTTTATGCAATCCGGATATAAAACCCTCCACGATCTTCTTCGCCCGCAATTCAAGCGAGGATAATTTGGACAGTATGCTTGGTTCTAAGATCATGTATCAGAGTACATAAATTATTGCAGAAAAGCGCACAAGCCGATCATTCCTTCTCGGCCGCTTCATTCGCCATAAAATAAAGCTGCATGATCCGGATCTGATCATATCCGATCTTCTTATTCATCCGGTCGTATACTACTTTCAGCATATGCGAACCTTTCTCGTCAAACACCTTGATGATCTCATCCTGTTGCCGAAGTGACAATGAAGTGGCCTCGGTGATTCCTTCCAGCCTGAGCTCATTACCCTCTTTCAGATAATCTTTAAGGTGATTCAGGATCGTGACTTCCTTCACCCCGTGTTCTTCCGCGAGATGTGCAATGGACTGTCCGTCATTAAACGCCTTCCCGATCTGCTGGTGTAATTCCACGCTCTCCAGCTCCTCCACTTTTTCCTTTAGCGAATCTTCTTTGGCCTCAATACCATGCTCGGCCGTTTATTTTTTGATCACCCCGATAAATGCAGAACCGTATTTCTTCAACTTCACATCACCTACTCCATACAGCGGTAGCAAGTGCTCTTTGTCTTTGGGAAAATAGTAGGCCATTTCCATCAAAGTAGTATCCGGGAAAATGGTGTAGGGAGGAATGCCTTTTTCATCAGCCATATTCTTTCGCTCTCTTCGCAGGATCTCGAACAGATCTTCATCATACTGAGCTTCAACCTCGCTGGTTACACGCGCCGCTTCTTCGGTGCTCATGGCGGTCGCGGTCCGGTC
>NZ_DASSWP010000219.1:0-20490 GCF_035704785.1 Gracilimonas sp.
AGGAGTCAAGGGATTTTGCTCTTTTTTTTCTTGTAAATCCTATAATTAACAGTACTTTGAGTTGCTTCAAATTTCGCTCATATTTCCTCTCAGAATGCTTATCTTTATTTCGGCATATCTACATATACCCTCTAATTGACAATTTTTTAAATTTCAAAATCCATATAAAAAAAGAGCCCAAAATCGGGTAAGATTTTGAGCTAATTTTGTGCGTGAATCAGGAGTTAGTACTCTACTTAAGTACTAATCACATCCAAGAGCTCAGCATCTAAACTAGGAGCCAAATGCGAATAGATAAGGGTCGTCTCATACTTCGAATGACCGAGAAATTGCCCAATTTTGTCGAGTGTCATTCCACTCTGTGCAAGCTGTGATGCAAATGTATGACGGAGCGTATGAACTGCTCTTGAATTCATTCCGTTATCATTTTTATCCTGATCTATACCAGCCTTTTTGAGAGCTGCCTTCAGATTATTATAAACAGTATGTTCGTGTAACTGTCCACCAGTATAAGCTCCGGGTAAGTTCTCCGCCCCAGCATGATCACACTCATCTTTAGCAGTGAACACATATACAGAATCCTTGCCCTGCTGTGCTAGAATGATCTGCTTTGCCTCAGCATTTAGAGGGACAAACCTTACAGAGCCTTTTGTTTTAGGTTCCCAAATTATATTACCCTCATTATCTCGGTGAATATCTATCTTGATTTTATTACCGTCTAGATTAACATCTGACCAACGTAAGTTTACAAATTCACCTAACCTTAAACCGGTACAAAGGATAAACTTAAAATAAGGCTCATAAAAAGGGTCTGAATGCTTCCAAATTAGCTTAAGCTCTTCAGGGCTAAAGAACTTTACATCTAACCCTCTAGCAGGTTTCTCAGCCTTAATTTTAGTGCTAACTTTTCTGTTCATATATCTTTTATGAACAGCGGTATTTTCTACAGCTTTTAAAAACACGGTTAGGTTATATACTGAATGCTGAGATTTGTTAGCCTTTTTTATCTCCTCTACAATCAACTCAAACGTGCTTTCATTAAGCAAGCTAATATCATTGTATAAATGCCGACCGGCAGCGTCTATAGCATCCTCAATTTTTTGCGCACGTGCTTTGTACCTTTTTAAGGTGCGCTCCTTTACTGATTTTTCTTTCTCTGAGATATGCATCTCAATAGCAGCACTTAAGCTTATAGAATTTTCAGGTACATACTCAATACCACTCCGGGTTTTGAGCTTTTGGATGAACTTATTCTGTAGTTCAATAGCTTCATTTTTTGAGACAGATCCTAAACTTGGCCGCTCCCTACTTCCGTTAATTCTAAAATCTAAAAACCAAGATGTTATTTTTCCTGATTTTTTGTCTCTTCTTGGTCTAAGATTTACGGTTGGTATTTTTGCTTTCATATTGAGCCTGATTAGTTATAATTATGACCTAAATATACGGAATTCTGGGCGCATTCAAGCATTTTTGGGCACATTTTGGGCACATATTATTTAAACAAAAAACGCTAAGTTAATTATAATAAATAACTTAGCGCTTGCCTGTGGAGGTGCGGGGAGTCGAACCCCGGTCCGGGAAGGTAGACCTGTTAGCATCTACATGTGTAGGTACTGATTGACATTCGCCTGAAGCCGAGCCCAGTACCTAAGCGACTTCAAACTATCCTGTTAAAGTTTCACGTTAAAGCGACAGAAAGCACTTCAACGCTATCCTATCTTGTATGACGTCCGGGCCGGCAATGATAGGCACTTAACCGGCGGGACGGCTCAACAGTTTAAGCTGCTAAGCGGTATGAGTAATTATTGTCAATTACTTTTGTTCCATAATGATTGTTGTTACGAGAATCATTGGACAATCTCGACACGCAACCAACGGTGATACTCAACCCGTCGAATCCAGAACACCCCCAATACGTCAATGAACTACCCCAAATATACGAAATTTTAAGCTCATTATTGTAATCGAAACTCGTTAATCGTTATTGGTTATTCGTTATATTAGGGGTCCACGAATAACGATTAACCAATAACGAACCTATGAAATTTGGTAGTGTAGAAAATCCCGAAGCAATTGACTTCACCCTCCCCGAAGATCACCCTGATACCCTTAAAGTATTGAATCAGAAAGGCGGTGGAGAACTTGAAGCATATGTAGGGTGTGCAAAGTGGAACAAATCGGATCTGAAGGGATTTTATCCGAGAGGAATCAAAGATGAACTTACCTACTACTCCCGTCAGTTTAATTCCATTGAGTTGAATGCCACGCATTATCGAATGTACGGCCCTGATCAGGCCCAAGCCTGGATAGAAAAGACACCGGGTGATTTTAAGTTCTTTCCAAAAATAAACAATAGCATTTCCCATTATAAAAGATTGAAAAGTATTGAAGCTCCGCTTGAGGAATACCTGCACGGAATGCGAGGCTTTGGTGATCAGCTGGAAATGATCTTCCTGCAGCTTAGGGATGATTTCAAACCCAAAGACTTTGATCGCGTTCAGCATTTTGTAGAGATATGGCCGAATGATATACCATTGGCCATAGAACTCCGCCACACCGATTGGTTCAATGATGCTACAGTGGCCGATCAGGTGTACCGACTTTTTGAAAAGCATAACGTGGCAAATGTGATCACGGATACCGCCGGAAGACGAGATCTGCTGCATATGCGACTCACTTCCCCTGTTGCATTTATTCGCTATGTTGGAGCCAATCACGAAAGTGATTATACACGGCTCGATGACTGGGTAGAGCGACTGAAGTTTTGGAAAGATCAGGGAATGGAGAAACTCTACTTCTTCGTTCATCAGAATATGGAGAAGGAATCGCCGATGCTTTCCGCTCATTTCATCAAGAAAATAAATCAGGAATTAGATACCGATTTAGGCATACCGGGTGAAGGTGAACAGGGAGATCTTGGATTATAAGTTATTTCAGGAAGGTTCGATTCACTCAAAAAAAGTAAAACCAAACCAAACTTAATAGTTCTCTTTACGTTAAAAGGGCAAAATTTTAAGCACTGACTCGATTTTTATATGCGCCAAATTTACTTCTTTCTGTTGTTATTACTTTTCGGGAGTTCATCTTCAGTTATTGCGCAATCAGCCTCCATTAATGGATACGTCACAGATTCTGAGACCGGTGAAACACTGATCAGCGCCAATGTTGGTTTTCAGGATATCAATAAGGGAACATCCACAAACACCCTCGGTTACTACTCTCTTCCAAATCTGACGCCGGGTACATATACTGTTTTTTGCAGCTATATAGGGTATAGGCCTTTTAGAAAGGAGATCACGCTTGAAGCCGGCGAAAATCTGCGTCTAGATATAGAACTGATCTCTGAAAATGTTGAGCTTGAGGAAATTGTGGTAAGATCCCGGGCTGAAGAAGAAGAGCAAAAGAACATCGGTACGGCACAAATTAAAACCGAGCTTATTAAGGATTTACCTTCTGTATTCGAGGCAGATGTATTTCGATCTATTCAATTGTTGCCCGGTGTGAAGGCCGCTTCTGATTTTTCAAGCGGATTATACATTCGCGGCGGTAGTCCTGACCAAACCCTGATCTTACTAGACCGTACCACCGTTTATAACCCCAGCCACTTTTTTGGATTCTTCTCTACTTTTAACCCCGATGCTATCAAAGATGTGCGATTGTATAAGGGCGGCTACCCGGCTGAATATGGAGGAAGGCTTGGTTCTGTTTTAACCATATATAACAAAGACGGGAACCGAAACCAAAACGCAGGTTCTGCTACGGTAGGACTTTTGGCTTCCCGCTTATCAGTGGAAGGCCCTTACAACAAGGGATCTTGGATGTTATCAGCTCGGCGTTCTACCCTCGAGCCCCTGCTTGCAGGGCTTCGTCAATCAGTTGATGGGGTTCCCAGTAAGTTTTACTTTTATGATGTAAATGGGAAAGTAAACCTGGATGCTTCCGAAAGTGATAAATTTTCCCTTGCAGTCTATGCCGGGCAAGACCGGGTGATCTTTCCTTTTAGCGATGACGCCGAATTTACTCTCGATTATGGAAACCAGACCGTCAGTGGGAACTGGACCCATATTTTTTCAGAAAAACTATTCTCAAATTTTGTTTTAACCGGATCACGATATTTCAATTATCCGGAGTTCGATTTAGGAGGGACTTCCTTCACCCGCTCCAATAACATTTATGACTTTTCAGTGAAATCAGATCTTGAATATTTACCGGGCGGGAATCACACCATAAAAACGGGAATCTGGGCTGGTATTTTCACCTTCAAACTCCAGGACACCTTCGACAACACCGGCACTTTTGGCAGCCGTATCCAAAATCAATATGCCTCTTTTTATCTACAGGATGAATGGCGTCCCTCCGAACGCTGGGTTTTAACCCCGGGGGTACGGCTTAATTACTTTTCAGATGGAAGCTATTTTCGGGCTGAGCCACGGTTATCGATGGAATATCGCCCCACCGATCGAATCCGATTTCAGGCTGCCTATGGCCGATATAACCAGTTCTTAACCCTTATTACCAATGAGGCTTTTTCCGGCTTCGACGTTTGGCTGACATCAGCTGAAAGCGTTTCTCCTGCCTATGGTGACCAGTTTGTATTGGGCGCCAAAACCATTCCTTTTGAAACCTATGGACTGGATATCGAGGTGTATTACCGAAGCATGAATGATCTATTTGAACTCGATCCATTTCTCCCCGATGTAGCCGGATTAGCCTACGGTGATTTATTTCGAGTAGGCGAAGGAAAGGCATATGGCCTTGAGGTTTTCTTCGAAAAACGAGCCGGAAGATTCACCGGCTTTCTGGGATATACACTCGGTTATACCTGGCGGAAATTTCCGGGGTACAATACTGAACTCTCCGGAGGAAGTGAATCGGCCCGGTTCTACCCCCCTAAATATGATCGCCGGCACGACATGAACCTGGTGGGGAACTACGAACTTAGCAGCCGTTGGAAAGCCACGGCTTCCTTCAACTTTGCTACCGGACAGGCTTATACCAAAGCTCTTGGCCGCTATGTGCAATTCGATCTTCCCTGGACCAATGATCAACCTAATGTGCTAACCGTCGGCAAAGTGAATGCATCCCGGCTGCCAAACTATCACCGGCTGGATGTCTCCTTTTCCCGATCAGGCCGATTCTTTGACCTTGGGGATTCCGAGTTACAGCTACAGATAATCAATGTGTATTCCCGACGCAATGTCTGGTTCTACAATTTTGATTTTGATGAGAACCCCGTTGAGGTCGATCCGGTCAGATTATTGCCAATTTTACCATCCCTATCTTACACCGTCAACTTTTAGCGTTATGAAACACCTACTTCTACTTTTTCTTTTTATTACCGCTTTTATTGTTTCCTGTGATATCTATCCACAAGATGACTATGAGGAACTTTATGTGGTGGAATCTTACCTGGTAGCAAACCGTCAACTGCCACAGATCAGGCTTTCAAAAACTGCCCCAAATGATGAATTGTACAGCTTCGAGATCTTAGCCATAAATAATGCATTGGTGGAAGTGCGCTTGTTAGAAAGCGGTCCGAAAAGCGCCGTTATGGAAACTTTTACCTATGTAAATCCTGATAATGGCATTTATGAAACAGATGAAATTCACCAGGTGCAGCCTCTTCGAACCTATGAACTGCACATTTCATTTGCTGATCAGCCTCAAACAATTTCAGCACATACTACCGTCCCAGATACATTCCGCGTAATCGGAGGCGTTCGCGACAGCATCGTATACCAGTCATCTGAACAGCTTGAGATAACACTCAGCGAAAGCTCGTATCCCGGCCGGCAAAATATCTTTATATTCAATGCATTGAGTCAGCGACCCATCCCAGATAACCTCACCCCTTTGTATTTTGGTTTTTTTGAAGACAGCGATAATCCCCAAGAAGACCTTATCCTTTTTTCAAACAATAACTCTGGGATTATTAATGAAAGTAATTTTGAAGTGAACCCAAATGGCACCGTTACCATCAAATATCCCTGGATTGGCATCGCCTTTTATGAGGAAAACAAGATCGTTGCCAATACCATCGATGACAATATTTATGATTTTGTGCGTTCACAACAAGTACAGCTTGGCGGATCTACTTTATCGCCGGGCGAAATCCAAAATGTAATTTATCATGTTGAAGGTGGCATTGGCGTATTTGGAGCCTTAGCTTCCGACACCGTTACAACCTATGTTAAACGTCCTGATTCTTAGTATGAAGATTCGATCTATACTTATTGTTTTAGCTGCCTTATTTTTTTGGACCTCCCTTCCAGCCCAGCCCTCAGGCGAATTTGAAATTGCCCGGGCTAAATATCGGGGTGGTGGAGATTGGTATAATGATCCGTCTGCCCTTCAGAACCTGATCCGATACACTAAAGACAATCTCCCAATAAGAATATCAAATACTTATAAAGATGTGTCACTTGGTAGTGCAGAATTGCATTCTTATCCATTTGTATTTCTTACAGGCCATGGTAATATCACCATAAACTCAACAGAAGCGCGGAATGTCCGAGAATATCTGGAAAACGGAGGATTCCTCTATATTGACGATGATTATGGGTTAGACGAGTATATCCGTCCTGTTATAAAGCAAATTTTCCCAAACGAGGATTTCATTGAGATACCATTCAGCTACCCCATTTACGATCAGGTATTCAATTTCGAGAATGGGCTTCCCAAGATCCACGAACATGACAATCAGCCACCGCAGGGATTTGGCATCTTTTATGAAGGGCGGCTGGTAGTTTTCTATAGCTATGAATCAAACCTTGGAGACGGCTGGGCTGATGCTGAAGTTCACAATACCCCCGAATCCTTGAGACAAAAGGCTTTGCAGATGGGAGCCAATATTTTAGTCTATGCCCTCACCCGTAATTAAACTTAGTTAGGTATGAAAAGGATCGTACCACATATATTTTTTCAGGTAATTGTGAAATTGAGAGTTGATGAGTGAAGTAGCCATGACTTAATTCATAAGCTAAAATCAACAATTATTTTAGATCAGATTTGAGAGCTTTTCATTGTTTTTATCACTTTATCAACTCTCAACACTCAATCTATCACTTCTCACCCTTCATCTTATACTCAAACACTTTTTCATTAACCTCATCGCTGATCCCTTTTTCCGGATCGGGATAGAGATCATCGGGGTCGGCGGTTTCCCGTCTGGTGAGCTTTGATTTAACATCCTTTTGTCGCTCCATTAGTTCGAGCCTTTCATCAGTTTTAGCTGATCCGATCCTGTCAGCCAGTTCATTGAGTTTACGCCTGTAAAAACTTATCTGAGTAGCCCGAATTGAGCTTTTTGCCGTTTTATAAGGATTTTTATCCTTCTCATATTTAAGACCTACTTTTTCTTCATGGCGGTCACTGGCAGAATGCGCTTCAAGAAACACATCTCCCAACAACCGTGGAAAGGGTACTTTTTCACCGGAATAGGTATTTAAGGAAAACTCTTTTTCTTCTTTATAGCGCTCAATGATATCCTCATAAAACATCCGAAGCTCATCATCTTCAAACAGCTTGGCGTTTGTGAATGAGCAGATATATTCCACCATCGCCCTGCCATACGTGATCATCAAGCGGATAAGTTCTTTTTCGTAATGGGGTTTCTTTTTAGAGCTGACGGCCAATGTTTTATTGCCGGGATGCGGAGGTTGTTCATCCTCATTTTCAGGAAAAGTATTTTCGTTTTCCTGAATGCGCTGGCGGACTTCTTCACGCCGTTCCGATCTTTTTTCGTCCCAGCGCTTTTCATTCAGTACGCGTTCCATTTGCTCAAAAAGATCACTCTCTTTCACTTTCTGGAACTTTTGTATTTTTTGATGCAGATATTGCACATATACTTGTCGTTGAATGGAATCGCGGATATTCGCAATCGATTCCAGTATCTCGGTAATCACTTTAGGCTTTTCAGTGGGCTTATCTAAACGGCCTTCCTCACCGGCCTTCAACAAAAGAAAATCTACAAAATCACCGGCTTCTTCTTTTTTAAGGTCTTCAAATGACTCTTTACCAAACTGCTTTACAAATGAATCCGGATCCTGATCTTCGGGGAGTTCAAGCAGCTCAACCTCCATTCCCTCTGCCAAAGCAATATTAATACCTCGCTTCATGGCTGTTTGGCCGGCACTGTCCGAATCATAGATCATTACGATCTTCTCCCCATATCGATGCAGGACCTTCATTTGTCCTGGGGTGAGTGACGTTCCGCTGCTTGCCACTACGTTCCTGATCCCATGCTCCATAAGCGTGATAACATCCGTATAACCTTCTACCAGTATCACTTCTTTGTTTTTACGGATCTCATTCCTTGCAAAGTTAACCCCATACACTACATCGCTCTTATTGTAGACTTTTGTCTGGGCAGAGTTGATATATTTTGCTGTTTTCTCATTTCCCAATACACGACCGGCAAATGCGATCACCTTACCGGTGGGATTGAAGATGGGAAACATCAACCTTCCCCGGAATGTATCATAAAATCCGCTTCCCCGGTTGCTGGGTTTTATGAGATCAGCCTCAACCAAATACTGCTCATCGATGCCAGCATTCTTAGCAGCTTTCCATAGTTCTTCACCACCTTCCGGTGCATAGCCCAATCCGTATTTCTTGAATACTTCGCGGCCATAGCCTCTGCCCTCCAGATACTTAAGCGCTTTTTCGGCTTTGGGATTTTCGATCAAGTTTCGATAATAGAATACCCCTGCAAATTTAAGAGCATGCAAAATTCCTTCTCTGAGCTGGGTAGTTTCGCTGGGCTCTTCATTGTCTTCCTCAGGAATAAATACCCCGTAGCGTTCCGCAATCTGGCGTATAGCTTCAGTAAAGCCAACCCCCTCTTGGTCCATCACAAACTTGAATACATCCCCTGACTCCCCACAACCAAAACATTTAAAGATCTCCAGACGGGGTGTAACATTGAAAGAAGGTGTTTTTTCGTCATGATAAGGGCAAAGGCCTACAAAACCACTGCCAGACCGCTTCAATTTTACATAGTCCGATACTACCTCCACAATATCTGCTGCAGCGCGAACTTCTTCTTTTTTCTCGTCACTTATCATATGTTAATAATGAGCATTTACTGACTGGAAATAAAGTGAAATTATAGATTCATTCAGATTATTTTCTATTATTTTCCCGCTTATCAGTAAGAGTGTATTTATATAGCCTTTCAATAAAGAATTTAAAATGAATTAACAATCGTCAAAATAAACCATTGGCGTAGTCTGTTAGTAACACGTACATTTAGACAGCTCTATAAATATATCATTTACGCTCATTTACGTTCGGAATTTCTATGAAGGTCAACACAATAAAAGCAGCTCTTGTATTTATAATTGGGATCCTGACACTAAGTAATATCCCGGTTCAGGCTCAAAGTATATCTGAATTTTTATTTGGACAGAGGGTTAATAAGAACTACGCTGAACTTAAGCTCGATAAAAAATCAGAAAAATATCTCGATTCCCTGGTTATAAACACCCCTTTAGAGGAAAAGATCGGGCAGTTATTTTTTGTTCCGGCAGAAGGTCAGTTCACAAACAGAGATTCCAGAAGTTTCAAACAGCTGGAAAAACTGGTTGAAGAGAGCCACATTGGGGGTATCATCTTTATGAGAGGTGATATTTATGGACAGGCTGTAATGACCAATAAATTACAGCGAATGGCCAAATTTCCTCTTTGGATATCTCAGGATATGGAATTTGGAGCCGCCATGCGGGTTTCCGGAACTACCCGTTTCACCCCAGCTATGGGCGTTGCTGCCACTGGCGACAAGCGAAACGCTTTCATGATGGGTAAGATCACCGCTATTGAAGCAAAAGCTCTGGGTGTGCATCAGATTTATGCTCCGGTTCTCGATGTAAACAATAACCCTGATAACCCGGTGATCAACGTCCGTTCATTTTCCGGTGATCCTGAAATGGTTGCCGTTTTTGGCACGGCATTTATGCAAGGTGTGCAAAGCGAAGGTATTGTAGCTACGGCCAAGCATTTCCCCGGTCACGGCGATACCGATGTGGATTCTCACAGCGCCCTCCCGGTAGTTAATTACGATTATAACCGTCTGGATTCCCTTGAGCTTATCCCATTCCGGGCGGCCATTAATGGCGGTATTTCAAGTATCATGACGGCCCATATTGCCTTTCCAAAACTAAATACCGAGAATTTCCTTCCGGCAACTCTCGATCCAATGATCCTCAATCATATACTTACTGACTCATTAAACTTTAAAGGCATGGTGATCACCGACGGGTTGGAAATGAGTGGCATCGCTTCAAAATACTCCCCGGGAAGAGCTGTTGTAAAAGCATTGAATGCCGGAGCAGATATCATGCTTATCAGCCCTGATGTTTATACCGCCATCAATGAAGTTGAAGATGCAGTAAAAAAGGGTGAGATCACTGAAGAAAGGATCAATAGATCTTTCCTGAAACTAATGACATGGAAACAGAAATACGGTCTTTTTGAAAAAGACAATCAGGTAGATATTGAAAATCTGGATACCAAGATTAATACTGCTTTTCATCGTGCGGTATCTGACCGTATAGCAAGGGAATCTGTTACTATTCTTAAGAATGAGGATAACATCCTCCCTCTTCTTCCGGCCAAGCATTCAAGGATCATGGTAATATCCGTTGCTGATGACAGGTCAGGAAGTACGGGAAGTTCCTTTGTAAGCCGGCTGAGAGATTATCACCCAAATGTTGCTTCTTACATTTATGATAATCGTACAAGTGAAGAAGAAAAGCGTGAAATGCTGCAAAAGGCTAAAGAAGTTGACTTAGTATTGATCAGCTCTTTTATCAATCTGAGATTTGGCCATTCTATTCATCTTTCCTCTGATCAGCTATCTTTTTTACAGCGGGTAACACGTTTGAAGAAACCTTCTTTGTTAATTTCATTTGGTAACCCTTATGTTTTATCTGATTTAAAAGAAGCCGATGCTCACGTATTGGGATGGTACCATTCAAATCAGCAGATACGAGCAGTAGTTCCTGCCTTGTTTGGTGCATCAAAAATAACCTCAAATTTACCCATAGAAATACCAGGATTATATAAACATGGTGCCGGTATTCACATGAATCACACTACCTTGAGGTTTGGTAATCCTGAGGAAGTTGGCCTGGATCATAACAAACTTTTTAAGATCGATGATATTATAAATCAAGCCATTAGCGATTCTGTATTCCCGGGGGCTGTAGTTGGGATAGTAAAAGATGGAGTACTAGCCTATAATCAGGCATATGGATATCAGGATTATGCTAAAACAGAAGCCGTCCGGGATACCGATGTCTATGATGTAGCTTCCATTACAAAAATTATGGGGACCACTGTATCAGTAATGAAATTAATAGATGAAGACAAACTTCATCTGGATGACAGGATCTCAAAATTTTTCCCAGAATTCGATACGGAAGAAAAGAAAGATATTACGATTAGGGACATCTTACTCCACCAAACCGGGCTGCCTCCATTTAGGGTATACGTGGATTCACTTAAAAAACGCAGTGAAATAGTCAATGCCATTAAAAATGAGCCACTTACCTATGAACCGGGAAGTAAATATGTTTATAGTGACCTTGGCATGATACTCCTTGCCGAGATCGTCCACGAAATCACCGGAAAATCTTTGGATGTGTATGCCCGGAATGAGTTCTATTTTCCGATGAATATGTACAGCACTTTTTTCAATCCGGCTATTAACAGCAGTTGGCTTGTCAACCGTATAGCACCTACCGAAATTGATACTGTTTTTGGTCGAGGACTTGTAAAAGGAAGGGTTCATGATGAACGTGCTTATTTCATGGATGGAATTGCAGGTCATGCAGGATTGTTTTCATCCGTCATCGACATGGCTAAGTTTAGCACCATGTTGCTTAACAATGGAGTGTATTCAGGACAGCAATACCTGAAACCTCAAACCATAAAGCAATTCACAACTGAACAATCGGAACATAGCGGACGTGGTTTGGGTTTTGACCGTAAGAGTGAAGAAGGGTTTTCAACAGCCGGAAGCCTTGCAAGTGATGATACATTTGGTCATCTCGGTTTTACAGGTACTAGCTTGTGGATAGACCGGGAGAAAAATATGGCTGTTATCTTGTTAACCAATCGTACTTTTCCACACAGATCATACGGAAAAACAATAAGCCAAATCAGAGCAAGAGTTGCTGACACAGCTTACTCTGCAATCATGAATTAACATGACCCGGAATTTAATTTACACTCAAGCGTATACACCCTATTCAAATAAACCCAAAGCTTGTGTAGTAGAAAGCAGAAAAGGGTCATCTTACGCCGGAGTACGAATTGAGAATATCTCATATCCTTTAACAATTCCTGCTGTACAGGCAGCTTGTTGCATCTGTTTAAGTGAAGGACAAATACCTTCAAAAATATATGTTCAGAACAAAGAGTTGGATCAGCTGGATTTTTGGGTACAAGAGTTTGACCTGGAAGTGATCGTGACCGATGAACTTCGCTTTGAGAACACGGAAGATCTTACTCTTCCAATTGATACTGATACCGTCCCTCTTTCTAAACTCAAGATTCTCTTAGAAAAAGCGGTGACACCAAATTCTGATTTTCCGGTTTCAGCTATGCTTTTTACAAAAACAGCATACTTTGAGGGTGTCAACGTGGAAGTCAGTGACTGGACTAAAGGACTTTGTGCCGAACGAGTTGTAATTTCAAAAGCGATCACAGCGGGGATCACTGAATTTGAGCGATTGGAGATACATACTAAGAAAGGTGAGGTAAGTAGCCCTTGTGGTGCTTGTCGACAGGTGATAGCAGAGTTCTTGCCTTATCATGATATCATACTGCACCATGCTGACGGAACAACGTCTGAGCATCTGAGTATTGATCTGCTTCCTTTTAATTTTAAGTCAACATCCCTAAAAAAATAAATGCCTAAATCTTTTATTGCAGTTCTGGATCACGAACATTTAGAGAATTCTATTTTCCTCACTTCTTTTGCACGCTCTCTAGCCAAGCACGGTGACCGAAAAGGCATCATAGTGCACGGTGACAGCCCTTATACAGACCGACTCATACAAACAGGCATGATGAGGGAAGATGCCCGACTCCGCGCCATCAAAGACCTTAATAAGCGACTGATAGGATTATTCGCTGATCAGGGAGTTGCCACTATAGGTATTCATGGATTTCAGAAAGGACTCATTAAAAAAGAAGCTAATGATATCAATCTGGATATGGATGCTTTAAATGATTTTCACAAGGCTCCAAATCTGCTGATCTCAAATCTTGTTGAGGAAAACGGGGAATCTGTTCATGTTCCTTTAACTGATTTCACCAGGTCACTCTCGGAGTCTTTAACAGAAACCGAGATCCTGATCTTTTCAAAAAATGAAAAGGATGATATTCTCATTTCTGAAACTGATATGAAGTTGTCATGGAGTGACATTTCAAATGAATTTGCAGAGGCCTCCCTTCCAAAAGAGTTTCATGATTTTGGATATCCTCTCAAAATGACCACGGCAACTGACTTCGCAAATTGGCCAAATCTGAAAAAAGTGACCCATATCAGATAAAAAGTGAAAAAAGATCACTTAATACTTAAAAAAAAGCACATTTAATTTGACTCAGTAGTCCCGATTGGATAGCTTCAACGCACATTCTGAAAACAGAAAATTTAAACTAAAATATAATTTAACGGAGCTACATAATGAGTAGAGTTGACGAAATCAAAAACCTCGTAGAAGAAGCAACAGAAGAAATGACTAAATTCTACGACAAGGGAAATAAAGCAGCCGGTACACGTGCTCGCAAAGGCCTTCAAGAACTAAAGAAATTGGCCCAGGAAATTCGCCTTGAGATCCAAGACATTAAAAATAACGGCTAATTCTACAGCTCTATTATTTTTTCAAAAAAGCCGCTTGAACGAGCGGCTTTTTTTATTTGTATTATAAGTAAATCAATCAAGCAACACTCTTATGTACAAAGACTTAGCCGATGCTATCGAATCACTGAAAGACAAAGGATTTGACCATACCTACGAATTAGGTAACAACTGTATTACTTGTAAGGAACTAGACGTGGAATACACTGTTGACGACCTTAAGATCGTTGAGACTCACTCCTTTGATCAGGGAACAGATCCCGGTAGTGAATCTACTGTTTACGCCATAGAATCTAAAAAAGGTGTAAAAGGAACGCTCATCATGTCATACGGAATGTATGTTGACCGAGAAAAAGCGAAGCTGATAGATCGTCTACTCAAAGATCAGAACTGATCATTCATTTCACTGTCCACTGTACTTCTCGGGAATTGGATTGCTCTCAGATTCATGCGCCCAATAAATGGTAACCACCCACCAGCGTTCTCCATCATTAAAAAGCTGAATACTGTTAATTCCTTTATTGAAAGGCTCGGCATCTGACTTACTCCTTTTAGAGCCGTAAGTACTCATGATGTGTACCACTCTTCCGTAATGATGTTCTTCCCGGTGTATCTCATATTCATAAAAACCATTCTCTACAAAATAAGGATCGGTATTTTCTATGAATTCTTCGGGTGTCATCACGTTGTACGTATTTTTACCCTGCCCATCACTTCCGGTCGGAATGAGCCGCGCCTCAGGAATCACGAGGTTTCGAAATCGCTCCCAATCACGGGGTTCACCCTGCTCACCGGAAATAGAGGCATATAAAGCTTCTATCAAATTATCGATGTTTTCAACATCTCGCTGACGCTGTTCTTCACTTACCTGGGCGGTTGCAAGTTGTGCTCCAAAAAGTAATAGTAGTAGCAGAACGTATAGTTTTTTCATGGACTGATATGTTTTTAATTACGTGTTATTAGCTTTCAGCGATCAGCCGTCAGCTTTCAGCGCGCTAAATCTAACGGCTGAGAGCTGAAGCCTGCTAGCTATTCCACACAATTATCTTTGCGGCGGGTATCTACAATGTGAAAGATCTTCCAGCCGTCTGTAGTTTTCATAAGCTGGAAGGAATTTACTCCGCAATGCGAGAATTCTTCACCTACATAAAATTCATAGGGCGTCCATGCCGAAGCAAGCTCTCCATCAACCTTGATCTCATATCCGCCGATCCTTTCATTTAGCCTTCCCGGTTCGGCTGAACCGATGCTATTTACAAATGCATCTAAATTTCCGTTTCGAACCATTACGTCCCCTTCTTCATTCTTAACAATGGTTTGCATAATGGCATCCGGTGTAAAAGAATCAGCGATTTTTTGTCCATCCGCTTCAAGCATTCCTTCAAATAGCATTTCAATGGTAGACTGTACTTCCCGTTCGGGTGAATTTTGAGCTTGTACGGCTCCTGATAAAACCATTACAAAAATGGTTGTGGCAAAAAGAATTGATTTCATGGGTCTTATAATTGAGATTCAGAATTGAGCCATAATTACGGAAATAATTCTGAGAAGTTTGTTAGAAAATGTAATCGAATTTGAGAATAGTATAGGACTAAGGATTAGAACGCAAATGTCCCGGATTGAACAGATAAATATTTGTAACAAGCTACTGGCTGGCACAAGTGTTCCCGATCCCGAATTGTCGGGAGAGATGCGCTGTTGATTTAGCAAGGCTGGTCCAAACGGGACGCTTGAACCAGTTTTTGGTAGTACTAACTAATTAAAAATCAGTGACCATCCGTACAATCCGAATCATCCGTCTTCCATTCGTTTGGTAGATAAAATAAAAGCCCCGTACTTTATTCAAATACGGGGCTTTCAATTACTTTGACTATGTGATTTGCTACAGCAGCATCGAAAGTGGATTTTCCAGCAGGTTCTTAACGGTATTCAAGAATTCTGCGGCTTTCGCTCCATCAACAATTCGGTGATCGGAGGATAACGTTACTTTCATGCGCTTACCGGGGACCACTTCGCCATTCTCCACAACAGGAACATCGCGTATAGCGCCAACCGCTAAAATACATGCGTTTGGCGGATTGATAATGGCGGTAAATTCTTCGATGCCAAACATCCCAAGATTACTGATGGTAAAGGTACTTCCTTCCATCTGCTCAGGCTGAAGTTTGCGATTCCTTGCCAGCTCAGCCAGTTCTCTGGTTTCTGATGAGATCTGTAATAATCCTTTCTTGTCAGAGTGACGGATAACCGGGGACATCAATCCTTCATCAATAGCCACAGCAACAGCTACGTGTACATCTCCGTGCTCTTTGATCACATCTCCATGCCAGGAGCTGTTTACTGCCTGATGACGAGTCAATGCAACAGAACAGGCTTTCACTACAATATCATTAAAGCTAATCTTTACATCATTGGCTTCATTCATAGAAGCACGAGCAGCCATTGCGGCTTTCATGTCAATATCAATTGTTTCATAAAAGTGTGGGCTGCTGAATTTACTTTCGGAAAGTCGGCGGCCTATCGTTTTTCTCATCTGAGAAACTTTCACTTCCCGGCTTTCCAGACTTTCAAAACCCTGTGTTGAGGCTGCCACTGAAGGAGCTGTTTCCTTATAATCTTCAATGTCTACTTTTACAATTCGTCCGTTAGGTCCTGATCCACTTACCTGAGACAGATCAATACCTTTATCTTCAGCCATTTTACGGGCCAAAGGAGAAGCAAGAATTCGACCGTGCTCACCTCTAGATGCTGCAGTTTCTTCTTTTGAAGACTTGTTTTCTGATTTCGGAGAAGTCAGCTTGGAAGAACCGCCATCACCTTTCGATTTTTCTTTTTCTTCTTCTTTCTTTTCTGATTTAGATTCTTTGGCTTTGGCCTTTTCTTCTGATTTACCGGAATCGCCGCTATCAGCTCCTTCCAGTATATCTGATATATCTTCTCCTTCCTCACCCAGCACAGCCATGAGTCCGCCCAAAGGAACAGCATCACCTTCGCCTACCAAGATCTTGAGCACGGTTCCATCATCGAAGGCTTCCACTTCCATCGTGGCTTTATCGGTTTCAACTTCGGCAATAATATCACCGGCTGAAACCTTGTCCCCTTCTTTCACGTTCCACGATGCAATCACCCCTTCTTCCATGGTATCGCTGAGCTTCGGCATTTCAATCTTAATGGCCATAATCTTTAGTCTAAACTGTTGAGTAAGTTGTTTGTTCGTTCAATTTGGTAAATGTAATTCAATGTAACGGGCATATAAGTGAAAAGGCAAAACGCAAAAGTGAAAAGTTATAATTTACTTTTCACTTTTGCCTTTTCACTTTTGCCTAATTCCTATAGGTAACCTGATTTACTGCTTCGATCACATCCTTAGCGTTCGGCAACCAGGCATCAAAAAGATTCTTCGCAAACGGTGCATTCACATCAGGAAGTGTAACACGCTGAACGGGAGCATCCAAATAGTCGAATGCTTCTCGCTGGATCAAAAAACCGATCTCAGCGGCAAATCCGGCAAACGGATGCGCTTCATCTACAACCACACAACGGTTGGTCTTTTTGATGGATTCAATAATCAGCGGCAGATCCAGCGGCTTCACCGTTCTTGGATCAATAATTTCCACATCCACTCCGTCTTTCTCAAGCTGTGCAGCAGCTTTTTTTGCAACGTGATACATTTTTCCGTGAGCTACAATCGTCACGTCACTGCCCTCACGTTTCACTTTTCCTTTCCCTATCGGAATGATGTAATCTTCTTCTTCGGAAACTTCCCCTTTCATTCCGTACATCTGCTCAGATTCCATGAATATCACGGGATTGTCATCACGAATGGCAGATTTCAGAAGTCCTTTGGCATCATCAGGCTCGGAAGTGTAGATCACTTTCAGTCCGGGGAAGTGCGCATACATAGTGTCGTATGATACAGAGTGTGTTGCTCCCAACTGACCCGCAGAGGCATTCGGGCCTCGGAATACGATCGGCATCGAAATTTGTCCGCCGGTCATATAGCCAGCTTTCGAAGCGTGGTTAATGATCTGATCAGCAGCCAAAACTGCAAAGTTGAAGGTCATGAATTCTATAATGGGACGAAGTCCGTTCATCGCAGCACCTACTCCAATTCCGGCAAAGCCTAGCTCGGAGATAGGGGTATCGATCACGCGCTTGTAGCCGTATTTATCTAAAAGTCCTTCGGTGGCTTTATACGCACCATTGTATTCGGCAACTTCCTCACCCATAATGAAGACCTTCTCTTCACGGGCCATTTCCTCGTCAATTGCCTCTCGTATTGCTTCTCTAAATTGTAATTCAGCCATTACTTTATGTGCTCAGTTTTAAAAAATTATTTGTGGAAATAGGGTTCGTCTTCGGCAAACATGTCGTCGTAAAGGGCCGATTCATCCGGGAAGTCAGAATTGTCCGCAAACTCCACGGCATCTAGCACTTCCTGTTCTACCTTCTCTTCTATTTCCTCAATTTCTTTGTCCTTAAGGATCTTTTCATCCTTGAGATAAGTTTTCAATCGCTCAATAGGATCGTTCTTCTGATACTCTTCAAGCTCCTCTTTATCACGATACTTCTGTGGATCTGACATGGAGTGACCGCGATAGCGATAGGTTCTAATCTCTAAGAAATACGGTTCTGAACTGTCGCGAACTTCTTCAGAAACTTCCTTCATGGCTTCATACACGGAAAACACATCCATTCCGTTCACCACTTTACTCTTCATGCCGTAGGCTTTGGCGCGATCCACGATCTCGGTAACCGTATGGCGGCGAGCCGCAGTTCCCATGGAATACCCGTTGTTCTCTACCGCAAAAATAGCCGGCAATTTCCAGAGGTTGGCAATATTTAAGGTTTCGTGAAGTGCGCCCTGATCTACCGCTCCGTCACCGAAGAAGGTTGCCGAGATACGTCCGTTTTGATTGTATTTGTTCGCGAATGCGAGTCCGCCGCCGATGGGGATATGACCACCTACAATTCCGTAACCTCCCCAGAAATGATTTTCGGTTTTGGCAAAGTGCATGGAACCGCCCTTTCCTTTTGAGCATCCGGTTTTCTTACCGAACAATTCAGCCATGCCTTCATCCGGGGTAATGCCCCTGCACAATCCCCAGCCGTGGTCACGATAAGCAGTGATAATATCATCGTCATCATTCAGCGCAAACACCGTTCCGGTTGAAACGGCTTCCTGGCCAATATAAAGGTGTAGAAACCCACCGAATTTACCTTTTTGATACTGCTGCATGGCACGCTCTTCAAACCGTCGCTGAAGATACATTTGCTCATACATAGCCTTGAGGTCATCTTCACTCAAGCCAAGGGATTTATGTTTCTTTTTGGTGGGAGCCGGAAGATCCACGCCTTTTTGGACGGCGCCGTCTTTCTCATCTCCGATCCCACGAGGGGCAAAATTAACTTCGTCTTTCTTTTTCTTAGCCATAATTATGTTTTGATATCAAACTTTTCGTCAAAGGGACGCAAATATATCCAATTTTTATGAAGATTTTGTGATTGATTCTGCGCCTTCTTAAACCATCGAATAGAACGCGGATGATACTCCAAACTGGTTCAAGCGTCCCGCTTGGACCAAACTTACCTGAACTAACACCGCGTCCCGACAATTCGGGATCGGGAACGCTTGCGCTAGTGCTTGTATTAAATATTATCTGTGTTCTATTACTTCTTTTGATTAAGAAATAGATTCCTCGATCAATTCATTCACTTTCTCTAAAGCTTCGGACAGTTTTTCGGGCTGACGTCCGCCGGCAGTTGCCAAATTTGGCTGACCGCCACCTCCGCCTCCAACCAATCGTCCAAGCTGACCGACCAATGCGCCGGCCTTCAATCCTTTTTCCTTAATGAGGTCATCCGTTACTGCTACCATCAGATAGACTTTACCTTCTTCCTCATCTTTGCTACCTAATATGATGGCCGTATTTTTTTTTGTTTTTTGAAGGCCATCGTAACCAAGCTGCTTCAACGCATCCATGTCCGCGCCGGGAATTTCGCCTTTTACCAGTTTGATGCCTGAATCTAGTGAACCGGCACTTTGGATCAGTTCTTCCAGCTTGGCACCGGTGTTTTGCATCTGCACTTTTTCGAGTTCCTTCTCGAGAGCTTTTTTCTCTTCGATCAGCTTCAAAACGTCTGCCGCCAGATCTTGGGTTTGGCCAATGGTTCCTTTTACCTGCTGCAATAATCGTTTTTCATCACGCAGAAGCTTATCGACCTGAGCTCCGCAAACCGCCTCGATCCGGCGAATACCTGCAGCTACAGAAGTTTCATTGGTGAACCGAAAATAACCGATCTCACCGGTAGCACCTACGTGCGTACCTCCACATAATTCCACAGAATAATCTTCATCAAAGGTGATCACGCGCACGGTTTCACCATATTTTTCACCGAACAGCATCATCGCTCCGCGCTCTTTAGCTTCGGCGATTGGCACGTTGCGCTCTTCCTGCAGCGGGATATTTTCCTGGATCTTTTCATTCACCAACTGCTCTACTTCATCCAATTGCTCATCGGTCATGGCTTCAAAATGAGAGAAATCGAAACGCAGATGATGTTCATCCACCAGCGAGCCTTTCTGAGCCACATGGTCTCCTAGAATCCCATGCAATGCAGCA
>NZ_DASSWP010000208.1:0-25808 GCF_035704785.1 Gracilimonas sp.
TTAGGTTGTCCCGGTATGTTATGAAGGGCAAACATGTAGTCCGGAGACAGAGCATGAAATTCAGGAGACTCCACTACGTCTTTTGCTCCGAGGTCCGTTTCTTCCGCCGGTTGAAAAAGCAGTACGGCTTTTCCTTTTTTAGGTCGATTTTCTGAAATGAGTTTCCCAAGATAAGCGATGATGGCCATATGTCCGTCGTGACCACAAAGGTGAGCCACACCGTCAATGGAAGAACGGTAAGCAAGATTCGGAGAACGTTCCTGAATTGGAAGGGCATCTAGCTCGCAGCGAAAGACGATGGTCTCCCCGGGTTCGGTGCTTTCAAACACAAACATCTTCCCGGTTCCGGCAACCGGAATTTCTTCATCAGGATTGAATTGCTGCATGAATTCCGAAATACGTTTCGAAGTCTCAAATTCCTGCTTCGAAAGTTCAGGATACCGGTGCAGTGTTCGGCGAAGGTTGATGAAATCTTGTAGATTCGACATAGTAAGTTACTTTACAGCCTCCACCATTATTTCAACTTTGGCATCGAGTGGAATTCGGCTAACCTCAACCACCGCTCGGGCCGGAGGGTTTTCCGGAAAATACTCAACATAAATTTTATTGAAAGCCCCATAATCATTCATGTTATCGAGGAAGACCTGGGCTTTTACCACATCCGCCATTGTAAATCCTGCGGCCTCTAAAACGGCTTTAACATTTTGCAGGGTTTGGTGTGTTTGAGATTCGAGGTCATCACCGGCCAGCTCGCGGGTTTCAGGAACCAACCCGATCTGCCCGGAGAGGTACAACACATTCCCAACCTGAATAGCCTGCGAATACACCCCAACAGCAGCCGGAGCGTTATCTGTTTGAATGATGGTTTTTTGATTGGGAGTTTGTTCCTGTTGTGTACAGGAGATATTCGCAAATACCACAATTAAAATAAGTGAGGATAGTTTTTTCATGTTTTCATTGGTTTATTCTCAGTAAGGGCGCATTGCAATGCGCCCTTACTGAGTCTTTATCACATGTCTGATTTTCAATTTAATAAGTTTTTGTTAAGTAGCTCCGCTGTAATGCCAACCGAAGACTTTGCCTCCATCTATCAGTGTATTCGCTACACTTTAGCAATCTGATCCTTCATCGCATCCACAAACCGCCCGATCTCCTCCATGGTGGTATAAACATTTGGGGTAACCCGGATGCCCTCAAACTGATCATGGACAATAGGGGTGGTGATAATACGATAATCAGTCCAAAGGGTACTGTTCAATTCCCCGGGCTCCATTCCTTTGATCTGTACGGTGGCTATTCCACAGGCATATTTTGGATCACGGCTGGTGTGAAGCACCACTTTATCGCCATCCACGATCTCATCGATCCAGAGATCATTCAGGTGTTTGAGGCGTGCCTCTTTTCGGGCTGAACCAATGCCTTCGTGAAAGGTCAGGGCTTCACCTATAGCCAAAAAATTAGCAGCGGGATGAGTTCCTATCTCTTCAAACTTTCGGATATCTTCATCCTGCGATTCCGCAGCAGCCATTAGTGGCCAAAGGTTTTTGATCTTATCCTTCTTCACGTACAACATGCCGGTGCCATGTGGAGCAAACAGCCATTTATGTAAACTGGTGGTATAATAATCACAATCCAGATCGGAGTGTTTGAAATTAAAATGGGCGTAGGCGTGGGCTCCATCCACTATGACCGGAATGCCTTTTTGGCGAGCCATATTCACCACCTTTTTGACCGGCAGGATCTGTCCGGTGATATTGATGATGTGGCTCATCAGGATGAGTTTGGTTTTTGGGGTGATCGCCTGCTCAAACCGCCGGACGATCTCAGCATCATCCTCAGCGGGAACGGGAATACTGATCTGAGTAAGTTTAATACCTTCCCGGCGTTCGCGCTGCTTAAAGGTATTGATCATTCGGGGGTAATCCTGATCGGTTGTCAGAACTTCATCACCGGGCTTAAGGTCAAAGCCTAGCTGACAAATTTGTAAACTTTCGGAAGCATTTCGGGTGATGGCGATCTCTTCGGTGTCCACTCCAAAATTTCGGGCAAGCCGCTGGCGTACTCCTTCCCGTCTAGGCTCTAAGATCCGCCACATGTTATAGACTGGGGCCTGATTAGAAAAATCGAGATGCTTTTTCATAGCATCCTGCACAAATGCCGGGGAAGGACTCACTCCACCATTATTTAAATTGATGAGACTACGATCAACAGTAAAAGCCTGTTGCACCTGTGCCCAGAAATCTTCGTTTTTTGCAATGTCATTAGGGGAGCCTGAAAAGTGCTGCAACTCTTGGGCGATGTCTTTTGCTTTCTGCGGACTGAAAAAAGCACCTGCACCCAGAACAGCAGCTCCGGTTCCCAGTTTTTTCAAAAATTGTTTACGTGATTCCATAGTCCCGATATCTTGATTAGGGGATATCGGGAATTACCCATTGATGAGGAAAAATGCAAGGCATAAAAAACCCCGCACATAAATGCATGTATGGGGTTTTAAATTTTTATCTATAAGAGGTAAAAATCAGCCCTTCTTTGCATCCGCTGACTTCTCTTTGGCGGTCTCAATAGATTCCAAAAGATCTTCGGCTTCTTTGATAAGTCCTTCAGCTTTTTCTTTGGCTTCAAGAACTACTTTATCACCTTTTTCTTTGGCTTCTGAAACCAGTAATTCTTTTTCTTCCCGCAATTGATCGATAAGATCATTTAGGTCATCGTAATAGTTGCTGAGTTTATAAGATAGACGGTCTCGGGTGTTTTTACCTGTGTCAGGTGCATAAAGCAATGCAAAAACAGCGCCCATAAGTGCCCCTGAAATAATTCCTGATAAAAAATCTGATGATCTGCTCATGATATTTCTCCTTTTTATTATTTAAACAAGTATAGGCTAAACACGTTCCAATTTCCATATCTGAAAGAGGATTTAACCAATTTTTTATTCTTGCTTTGTAATTGGTTGTAAGGTTTTAAGCCTGAATTGTTTCAGTCTTCCTTGACCGGAATAACTCCTTAAACCACTCAATGGTCATACTCAGTGAAACCGAAAGCACGGGAGTAATAAAAAGTGTTAAGATAGATCCAAACATCAGCCCGCCAATCACGGCTTTAGCAAGTGGTGACCATGTTTCAGCACCTGATCCGATCTCCAAAGAAAGCGGGATCATGGAACAAATGGTGGTGATGGCTGTCAGTAAAATCGGCCTCATTCTTCTTCGGCAGGCTTCGATAATTTGCTGAAGCAATTCGGAGTTCCTGACGGTTGGTTTTTCTTTCCAAAGGAAAACAGGAATAAAGAGATTTCTCCAACTCACAGATTTACGGTTCAGCAGGTCATAATCAGTTCCTTTAGTGTACAAGTGCATGTAATCCACTAATACGATCCCGTTATTGACTATGATACCCACCAGCATGAACATTCCAATATTTGCTGTTGTACTCAGTGCATCTCCAATGAGAAATAAGAAAGCAAGGGCACCAAACATGGCAAGAGGGATACACAGCCAGATCACAAAAGGATCCCTGAAGTTTTCGAACAGTGAAGCCATGATCATAAACATGAGTACCAGGGCAGCTAACAAAGCAAAGCCAAATTCGGATTGCCCCTGCTGGGTTTCCTGGGTTCCGCCGGTAAATTCATATCGGTAGCCATCGGGCAGCACGACTTCATTTTCCAGGAAATCTCTGATAACAGGTTCAAATTCAAGGGCATTACCCTGAACCTGAATATTAACGTCAAGAACAGTTTCACGGTCGCGGCGCTGGAAGGAATCCACACCTCTCATAGGTACAAACTCTCCGATGGCCTGAATAGGAATACGCTGATCTTCAAATTGAAAGACTTCCAGATCGAACAGGTCCTCCCGGCTGGTTAGTGCTTCTTTTCTTGTTCTAACCTCAATAGGGATCTCGCGCCCTTCATTAATGTAATATCCTGCCTGATTGCCTAAAGTTTGTGTCCTTAAAGCTCCGGCTACGGTATTCAGGTTTGTGCCAAGCCGTGCAAGTCGCTCACGGTCTGCAATAAAATGCAGTTCCGGAGTGGGATCGGTACGGCCGTTGTCCACATCAATTACGTTTGGATCTCCCATCAGCTTAGCTTCAATTTCATTTGAAATAGCAAGCAGTTGATCAATTTCTGCTCCTATTAAGCTTAACCGAATAGATCCGGCCCCTGAATCCCATCCTCGTCCAAAGCTGAGGCCACCGCCTACAACTCTTACGCGAACATCAACTCCGGGAGAGGTTAATTTTTCTCTGAGAAAAACAGCGAATTGGGTACTGCTTTTTTCTCGCTCTGTTTCCGGAACCAGGGTGAGACTAATTTCACCACTGTTGGTTTGCGTTCCCCAGCGGCTTCGCCCAATACTGGTGATCATGGTTTCTACTTCGGGCAGATCGCCTACTTTTTGGCTGAAATCGTCTAAAACATCTGCAGTTCTGATAAGCTGGCTGCCTTCAGGAAGGCTTATATTGATATCGATCTGGCCTGAATCAGCTTCAGGGAATCCTTGTTTTGGGATATTGGTGTAAAGGAAAAAAGTACTTACGGCGATAACGATCATTGCTGTTAAAGGAATCCATTTGTGATGAAATAACCATCGCAGAGATCTGATATAACCACGTTCAAGTTTTTCGATTCCTTTAAAAGCCAGATTCTTGGTATTAAACTGTTTTGAGTCTAAGACAAGCAGAGAAATAACCGGAACTAAAATAATAGATGAAAGGAACGAAAAGCCTATGGCAAAGCAGATCGCGTAAGCGAATTCCCGAAAGAATGCGCCCTGAGTTCCTGAGATCAAAATAATGGGGATAAAAACCCCGAGAGTTGTCAAAGTTGAACCGAGTAAGGCTCCAATTACTTCGTTGGTTCCTTTGAGTGCTGCATCAAATCGTGAAACACCTTCTTCCAGTTTACGAGCAATGCTTTCGGTTACAACAATGGAGTTGTCTACCAACAGCCCAATAGCCAGCGCCAAAGCTGAGATGGTCAGGATATTCAAAGTGAGATCTGCTGCATACATAGCCGCAAAACTGGCTGCAATAGAAACCGGGATGGTGGATGCCACCACGAGCGATATTCTCCATCCTCCCATAAAAACCAGGATCACTAAAATAACAACAACAAGAGCCGCTAATGCTGATTGTGAAAGATTATTGATCGAGTCTTCAATGGTTTTTCCTTCATCGGAAAGTACCCTGAGCGTAACACCGGGCGGTAAGATCTCATTGATCTCAGGGACTATTTCTTTCACAGCATTTACTACATCAAGGGTATTGGCATCCGAGTTTTTCTGGACTTCTATCGATACACTGTTTTTACCGTTTACTTTTACCAGACTTGTTACGTCGGTAAAACCATCACTTACTTCAGCTACATCTTTAACACGAATAGGGATGTTGTTCTCGGTAACTTGAATAATAGTATTCGAAATTTGATCTACGGTCTGATAGGTAGATTGTGCCCTGATGCTATAGTTGATCTTATCTGAGACGATATTACCAATCGGAAGCTGTACGTTATTAGAACGAAGGGCATTTTCTATATTTGAAGGCACTAAATTATATTGTGCCAACGACATGGGGGATACATCCACATAGATACGCCGTTCCAGACCTCCCTGGGTTTCAGCGGAAGCCAGTCCTTCAATGCGTTCGAGCCTGGTTTCAACAAGTTCCAGCCCTATATTTCGAAGCTCATCAAGGCCACGATTATCGGCATCAATACTGAGGCGCATGATAGGCCGGTTTTCGGGATCAAACTGGAAGATAACCGGTTCACTGGCTTGTTGTGGCAGATCTCCCCGTATTTGATCAATGGCTTTACGGACTTTCAATTCTGTTTTACGGATATCAGCGCCGTCACGTAAGCGAAGAATGATAAAAGCACTTCCGCGATTCACCCGTGCCTCCAGCGTTTCAATGCCTTCGATAGCAGAAAGGGCTCCTTCAATAGGATTTACAATGATCCGGTTGATGTCCTCAGGTGCCACATTTTGATATCCCGTGGATACCGCTAACACCGGAATATTGAATGAGGGATATAAGGTGACTTTAAGATTGGCCAGAGAAAACACGCCAAAACCGATCACGATCAATGTCATCATAATGACCGTGATAGGGCGTTTGAGAATACTTCCTGCTACACTGAATTGTTTCATGCTAATGCCTCCTGAGAGTTGGCTAAAGGATCTTCTTTGTGAACGGCATCAAATCCAAACTTTTCAACCCAGCCGTTTATAATGTTATAAAAACAGGGTACCACAAACAACATCAGCAGGGTACTCATGGTGAGCCCTCCAATGACGGTTCTTGCCATCGGGCTCCAGGTTTCGGAACCGGTACCGAGTTCAAGTGCCAGTGGAACCATGGATAAAATAGTGGTGAATGCGGTCATAAGGATCGGGCGTAAACGACGTGTTGCTCCTTCAACAACTGCTTTCTTACGATTCGTGCCCCTGGCTTGTAAAATTTTGATGTAGTCGATCATCACAATTCCGTTGTTTACCACAATACCGGTAAGCAAGATCAATCCAACCATAGAAGTTACGCTGATGGAAGTACCGGTGATCCAAAGCATAAGCAGCACTCCGGTCAAGGCTAGCGGGATGGTTAGAATAATAATAAAAGGTTCAACCAGACTTTCGAACTGTGAGGCCATGACCATATAAGTAAGGATGCCTGCGATTAGAAATGCGATCATCAGATATCTAAATGATTCTGCTTGCTCCTCGGCTGTACCGGAGATCTCATAACGATATTCATCCGGCCAGTTTACCTGATCCAGTTGCTGACGGGCTTGAGCCGAAGCTGCCGCAAGATCGATCCCTTCAAGTTCAGCGGTCACTTCAACAACGCGTTCCTGATCAATTCGAAGTACATTTGTTGGTCCGGTATAGCGTTCAACGCGCGCAAGATTTTTGAGCGGCATCCATTCGCCGGCCGGTGTTTGAATTTGAATATTTGTGAGATCCACGGATTGCGCTTTGTCCTGAGGAGCCAATTCAACAACAACTTCAAATTCCACTCCCTGATCTACAAAAGCAGTAGCAATATTTCCTTTGACCGCATTACTGACAGCGGTTGCAACCTGATTGGTATTCATGCCAACCCGCGAAATACGTTCACGATCCATGATGAGCCGTAATTCCGGTCTGCCCTGATCAGAGGAACTGAATACGCTGTTTATACCTTCAATTTCAAGAAGGCGTTCTTTTATGCCTTCAGCAAGTTCTTGCTTTGTCGCGGCATCATACCCAAAGATCTGTACGATCAAGCCATTTTCGCCATCAGGACTAAGCGGGTCAATGATCACTTCCTGTATCTGTACTCCGGGAACAACCTGAAGTTCACGGATCAAACTACTTGTGATCTCAGCCTGGGTGCGTTCTCTTTCGTTTTGGGAAACTAATTCAATACGAACCGTGCCGGTAAATCCACCCGGATCATCGGCCCCTTCAATGCCTTCTTTATCTCCGTAATCAGACACAATGAGTCGGGCTTCGGGGACTTCCTGTTGAATAATAGCTTCGACCTGACCGATGGAACGCTCCAGTTCAAATAAGTTTACTCCTGGCTCACGCTGTACTTCCAAAACGAATGCATTTTCATCTACCCGGGGGAAGAATTCTCCGCCTATCACATAAAACAACGGAAGACTAGCCAGGAATAAAACTACAGCACCTACAACGACCAATCCACTTCGGTCAATTACATTTTGAAGTTGATCATGGTATGTTTTTTCAAGCTTCTGAAGCAGACGTGTAAAAAATTTCGCCACTCTATTCTTAGCCTCAAAATCAACGGCTTTCTCTTTATAAAACTGGGAGGTCATCAGCGGAATAAGTGTAAGAGCAACCAAAGCCGAGATGACCAGTGAAAATGAAATGGTGAGAGCCAGATCGCGGAACAGGAATCCGGCGATTCCGGGTACAAACAAGATCGGCAGGAAAACAACCAGTGTGGTAATAGTGGATACAACAACCGGTACTGCCACTTCTTTTGCTCCATTTACGGAAGCTGTATCACGGTCTTCACCTTCTTCACGGAAGTGAAATATATTTTCCAGAACTACGACGGCATTATCAACCACAAGGCCAACAGCGAGGGTTAACCCTGACAGTGAAATAATATTGAGACTGAGGTCGGCCATATCCATCACCAAAAAAGTTGTAATGATGGAAACAGGGATCGAAATTGCGATGATCATAGCCGAACGTCCACTTCTCAAAAAGACCAGCAAGATGAGGATCACTAAAATGATTGCCTGAATACCGGTCATCAGCAGATTACTGATAGACTGTTCAATAAAATCAGCTTTATTGGTAAGCACACCAACTCGTACATCATTGGGTAGGCTTCGTTGTATTTCTTCAAGGCTGTTTACAACAGAATTGGCGGCGGTTACTACATTGGCATCACTTTGACGATAAATATTAAGGACAACCCCATCTTCTCCATTCACCCGCACATTTCCAATAGGCTGAGCAATACCATCAGTTACGGTAGCAACGTCTTTTAAAAGCAAAGGCTGACCGTCACGTACCGTAATAATTGTGTTCCGGATCTGATCAACATTCTTGAACTCTCCGATGGTTCTGAGTGAATAAATGGTATTGCCTTCGGTAAGCTGACCCGCAGGAACCTGTATATTTTCCTGCTGAAGCTTTTGGGAGATATCAGCAATAGTGAGGTTATAAAGCCTCATCTGTTGATTGTCGATGCGTACATTGATCTGCCTTTCGAGGCCACCGGAAGTTTCAGCCGATGCGATACCGTTTATCCGTTCAATGCGTTGCTCCAGCACCTGCTTGGAATAGGTGCGAAGTTCACGCGCACTTCGGGCATTTGAGGTAACGGTAAGTACAACGATAGGTTCCTGATTGGGATCATAAGAAAAAACAAGGGGTGTTTCGGCGTCATCTGGGATGGAGCGTTCAACAAATCCTAATTCCTTACGAACATCATTTTCAGCCTGATAAAGATCGGTTCCCCATTCAAAGTTAAGCTTTACAACGGATGCTCCCTGACTGGAAAGCGAACGTACCCGCCGAATTCCACTGATACTGCCTACTGATTCCTCGATAGGGCGGGTAACCAATGTTTCGATATCTTCCGGGGCAACACCTTCATAGCTGGTGTATACCGTAATAGTAGGAAAAGAAACGTCAGGATAAAGATTCAGCCGTAAATTCTGCAGGCCATAGAAACCAAAGCCCAGCAGAATCAGGGTCATCATTAAAAAAGTAATCGGACGGTCAACAGCCAGTTTAGAAAGAGAGCCCATTGGTTCCTTTAGTTAGAAGTTGAATCGGCAGTTGAATCTTGGTTCGCGCGTAATTCACGAAGAAACACCATACGCTCTTCCGGCGACATACCCTGCATTTTTTGCCGGGCTGCAGTACGTTCTTCTTCACTCATATTAGCAAGCGGGTTTTGTCCGGCACCCATTCTGTTACCGTTCGATTCCCCTTCAATTTGGCGTTCTTCCGGAGCCTGAAATCTTTCACCTGAAGCCACTGATATCCGTGATCCGTCTTCAAGTCCGCTTTGGCCGGTAACAATAATTCTATCTTCAGGGATAAGTCCTGCAAGCACCTCGATTTTATCTCCTTGTTCAATACCTAATTCCAGGGGCCGACGCTCGGCAATACTATCACCCTGCGATACAAATACTGAATAGGTTCTCTCCAGGTCTATGGTATTAGTTTCCGGGTTGATGACCGTCTCTACTTGCTCCACAAGCGCACTTCGGGGCACGATGATAGCACGGTCCTTGGTAGTGATATTGATCACATTTTCAACCAAAACGCCGGGATAAATTGTATCTCCGGTTTGGGTTAACGTGATCACCACTTCGCCTAATCCGGTGGTAGCATCAAGTTGAGGACTTTTCCGGGAAACAATACCTCTTGCACTGACTCCACTTTCATTGGAAACCCGAAGGTTTACTTTCTGCCCAATTTGTATGGCTTTCCAGTCTTGTATCGGTAAATAAATGCGGGATTCATATCCATTTGTACTGGCGATCTGAAATAACTCTGTTCCGGTATTTGCTATGTCTCCGGCTTCAAGGGCACGGGAAATAATGACCCCGTTAACAGGTGCCTTAACTTCCGTATTATTTAAGTTTTCCAAAGCCTGACTAAGTGAAGAACGGGCAGACTCAAGTTGTGCCAGTGAATTCTGATAGGAAGCCCGTGCGATATCTAATTCAGATTCGCTGGTCAGGTTACGTTCGTTAAGGAGTTGTTGCCTTGTAAATTCTGAACTGTCACGTCTTAAAGCTATATGGCTTTGCTCGACTTGAGAACGTGCCTGTGTGAGTTGATCTCTGAAAGTAGCATCATAAATTTTAGCCAGTATTTGTCCCTGACGTACAGTGTCACCTAAATCAACATAAAGATCAGTAATGCGGTTACTTACCTGCGGGACAACCGAAACTACACTTTGAGCTTTTACATTACCGTAGGAACGAACTTGTTCGGCAATGGTGCCCATTTCAATGGTACTGGTTTCAACACTTGTGGTGCGTTGCCCCTGATTGCCTCCAAACATGGAGGGATTGGGCTGCCCCTCTGAGCCACTGTTTCCACAGCTTATGATAAATACACTTATTACGGATAAAAGAAATATGGTCTTTTTCACTTGATAATTATTGGATTGAAATCTGAATTTTAAAACACTTATTCTAGTACATATAAGTTCAATAGAAAGTTTGGTTTTACAAGGGTTAGTTTTGTAAAAAAACGAAATTATATGTTTCCAGATGAAATGAATGTGGGGAAATGAATAGTTATCTTTACCTTTGATGCCAATCACCTATTAAACTTTTGCCATTCATGAAATTTTTTATCGATACAGCTGACTTAGACGAAATTAAAGAAGCCAACGACCTTGGTGTATTAGACGGAGTTACGACTAATCCCAGCCTTTGCGCTAAAATTGGTGTCAAAGACTTTGAAGGACATATCGCCAAGATCTGTGATATCGTTGAAGGCGATGTTTCAGCAGAGGTAGTATCTACCGAATATGACGAAATTGTAGAAGAAGGCCGAAAAATCGCCGACATTGCTGATAACGTTGTTGTTAAAGTGCCATTGATCAAAGACGGTATCAAAGCGATCAAGACTTTCTCTGAAGAGGGTATCAAAACCAACTGCACACTTTGCTTTTCAGCAACCCAGGCACTTATTGCCGCCAAAGCCGGTGCAACGTATATCTCTCCATTTTTAGGAAGATTAGATGATATCTCAACGGAAGGGATGCAGCTCATCCGGGATATCGTTCAAATCTATGACAACTACGGATACCAGACCGAAGTGCTTGCCGCAAGTATCAGGCATCCAATGCACGTCTTGGAATGTGCCAAAGAAGGAGCTGATGTTGCTACCATGCCATTGAGCGTGATCAAAGGATTGCTGAAACATCCTCTTACCGACAGTGGGCTAGAGCGATTTCTTCAAGACTGGGAAGATCTTCAGAAAAGCCTGAAGTGATCAGCTGATTACACAGAATTCTATTTTTATATCAAAACAAAAGCGAAGGAGCAAATTCCTTCGCTTTTTTTATGTCTTTTCAAATGGAAAGGAATAGGAACAGGCCAAAAATGACATTGGGTATCGTACCGAACTTTGCATCCTTCCAGTCTTTCCATATCAGTGTTTGTGAAAGGGTAACTCCTGATACTCCTACTCCAATGTAATAAGGTGAATTTCCCAAATATAAAATGGACATTGCTATAAACAGAAATGAAGTAAATAGCCAGATCATGCCTGAGGTTCTGTTTATAGGCATTTTAAGCTCTTTGATCTTAGCCAGCTCAAATGCTTTTTAGAAAACCGAGAAGGTGTATCAATCCGTGAGTCACAATGAAAAGTGCGAATGCTGTTTTCATGGTATATCTCCCTGAAGTTATATATACCTGATTCTAAGACATCATCATGTAGATTCCATGAAGATTAAAATGATTTACATTTTCTGCTTTTTCTTTCTGATTCTGTTGGCCTACATTCCTAAACTTTCTAATCAACCCATTATCCATGAAAAAGCTTTGTTATTTTCCTTTTCTGATTCTATTCATATTTGCAGGCTGTCAGTCCCAATCTCCATTTTCTTCCGAAGAGTTAGAAGGATGGGAACAGCAGGCATCAGAAATTGAGATCTTAAGGGATGATTTTGGAGTACCTCATATTTACGGTAAGACAGATGCTGATGCTGTGTTTGGATTGATGTATGCTCAAGCCGAGGATGACTTCAAAAGAGTAGAGCGAAATTATATCTGGGCCATAGGAAGGCTGGCAGAAGTGGAAGGTGAAGATGAATTATACAGTGACCTTCGGGCACGCCTTTTCATGAGCAAGGAAGAAGCTATCGAGCATTATGAGAATGCTCCGCAATGGCTCAAAGAATTATGTGATGCATGGGCTGCGGGTCTCAATTATTATCTTCATACCAATCCGAACGTGGAACCGGCGCTTTTAAATAGATTTGAGCCGTGGATGCCTATGTATTTCAGTGAAGGCTCTATTGGGGGAGATATTGAGCGGGTTTCAACACGAAGAGTACAAGCTTTTTATGAAGATCGAGCATCATTGGCGTTAAATGAATTTGGGAACGGTTTGACGGTAATAGATCCCTATGAAGAGCCAAAAGGTTCTAACGGGTTTGCTATTGCCGGCGAACATACCGAATCAGGCAATGCCATGTTATTGATCAATCCGCACACGTCGTTTTATTTCCGAGGAGAAGTACATGCCATTAGTGACGAAGGGCTGAATGCATATGGTGCTGTAACCTGGGGGCAGTTTTTCATCTATCAGGGTTTTAACGAGAAAACCGGATGGATGCACACCTCAACCTATGCTGATGTAATCGATGAGTTCAAGCAGGTTATCGAAGAACGGGATGGACAGCTTAAGTATAAATATGGCGATGAATGGAGAGATGTGGAAGTTTCTGAAGTCACCCTGAAGTACAAAGAGGGAGATGAATTGCTGGAAAAAACCTTCCCGATCTATCGAACACATCACGGACCGATCACCCACATGATAGATGACCAATGGGTGGCAACCTCACTGATGTGGGAACCGGTGAAAGCACTGGAACAGTCATACACCCGCACCAAGAAAAACAATCATGATGAGTTTCGGGAAATGATGGATATTCGAACTAACTCGTCCAACAATACGGTATTTGCTGATGCTGAAGGTAATATTGCCTATTATCACGGCAATTTCATTCCTATTAGGAACACACAGTTTGATCACACTCAACCGGTTGATGGCAGCAATCCCGCTACCGACTGGCAAGGTTTGCATCCTGTTGATGAAACTATCACTATCTTAAATCCCGATAATGGATGGATCCAGAATGCCAACTCAACCCCATTCACAGCGGCGGCAGAATTCAGTCCTAAAAGAGAAGATTACCCGGGTTATATGTCAAGTGCACCCGAAAATTTTCGGGGTGTTCACGCTATTGATCTACTGGAAGAGGTTGAGAACCTGACATTAGATGGGCTCATAGAATTAGCCTACGATCCTCGGCTTCCGGCTTTCGAGAAAATGATTCCCGGTCTTATTGAAGCGTATGATAGTTCATCTCCAAAAGATGAAACAATAGCTGAAGCAATTGAAGTCATGAGGAATTGGGATTTTACGACCTCAGAAGAATCAGTGGCGATGTCTTTAGCGCATTTTTATGGAATGAATTATTTGAGAAATGGTGAAAATCCTGGTGGAATGAATTTTATGGAACGCATGGATTACTACGGGGAAGGGTCTCCGGAAGAGGAGCGGTTGGCTATTTTCAAACAAACCCTTGAAGAGCTGGAAGAAGACTTTGGTACCTGGAATACGCCGTGGGGAGAAATTAATCGCTTTCAGCGGCTGGATGGATCAATTGCTCCAAACTTTGATGACGATCAGCCGAGCCTTCCTGTTGGAATGGCTTCGAGCCGATGGGGTGCTTTGGCATCGTACGGGGCGGGCCATTATGGAAATAAGAAACTCTATGGCACATCAGGTAACAGTTTTATTGCTGTAGTTGAATTCGGTGATACAGTAACAGCAAAGAGTCTGCTGGCCGGTGGACAAAGCGGAGACCCGGATTCTCCGCACTTTTTTGATCAAGCGGAACGCTATATAAATGTAAATTTTAAAGATGTAGCTTATTATCGGGATGATGTTGAGGCTAGGGCAGAAGAAAGATATAAGCCCGGTGAAAGGTAAGTTTATGGAAAGGGACAGTCAGTTGAACTATCCTTTAAACTAAACCGGATACAGAACTAATCTTTAAAGGTAAGCGTGAACACTGCACCTTCATTTACTTTACTGTTTACCGTGATCTTTCCGCCTAAACTGATAATGTGATTATACACCAGATATAACCCAATACCCTTGCTGTCTCTGTGTTCATGGAAGGTTTGATTCAGCCCGAACACATTGTCTTTTTGTTTTTCGCTATCAAACCCAATGCCGTTATCTGAGAATATCAGCTGTTTTTTCGCATCTGAGATCTCGGTTTTTATAGTGATAACAGGATCCCGCTCCGGATGTGCATATTTGATAGAATTGGTGATCAGGTTTAGAAAAATACTCTCCAAATACCCCGGGTTAAATTTTACCGATTCAAAAGCACTTAGATCGATCTGAAAAGTTGTATTTGAATCTTTTATAAGTGAATCCAAAGTTAATCGTATGGAATCAATGACATCCATAAGTTTAATATCAACCAGGTTTATTGATTGTGTGTCTTGAAGCTTCAGGTCATCTACATAATTATCTAAAGTTGTTTTAAGATTTTCTGTAGATTTCTTTAGCAATTCAATGAACTCACGGGTTTCCTCATTATTGATATGAGAAACGTCCATCAAGCTAAATATAGCAAGCAAGTTACTGATAGGTGCCCTGAGGTCATGAGATGTAGTGTAGTTGAGTTGCTTTAGTCGGCTATTGGTTTTGCTTAATTCTGAAAGCAACTGATTTCGTTCTTCTTCCTGTTTTTTCTTATGGGTGATGTTTTTGGCAATGGCATAGATCAATTCTTCATCTTTAACGGGTATGGATGTCCAGGCAAACCAAACGATGTCTCCCCGTTTTGTGATATACCGGTTCTCAAAATTTGTTAAAGGCTTTCCATAAAGGATCGGTTCACGATATTTCTGAGTGACCTCTTTATCATCCGGATGCTGAAAATAACTAATGGGCTTTGAAAGCAGTTCTTCCTCACTATATCCCAAAACTTTGCAAACGGCAGGATTTACCCTTTTAAAATATCCGTCAAAGCCGGCGATACAAAGTAAATCATGCGATAATTCAAAAAACGGGGCTAATGAATAGTCCGTCTGAATTTCCAACTTATTGCCGTTATCCAAAGCCATGAATTTTTATTTAATGTGTCTTAAGCAGCTCGCTCAAGATTAGAAGAATCTAATAATTGGATGTGATATTACCTAACACGAAATAAAGATCAGTACTCATATGTAATCAAATCTTTGCATCTATGCAGAGCCAATTAAATCCTGAGCAATGATCGAAGATGAGAGTACACCGGGTAGTCCTGCGCCCGGATGGGTTCCGGCTCCCACAAAGTAGAGATTATCGACATCTTCACTTTTGTTATGCGGACGAAACCATGCGGATTGTGTTAAGATCGGCTCTACCGAAAAGGCTGATCCCTTATAGCTGTTTAAGACATTCTGAAAGTGCAGAGGATCGATATAATGCTCAGCAATGATGTTTTCCTGAAGATCCGGGAGGTAATTTTCCTCAAGGAAATTCATAATGGCATCACGATATTTTGGAGCCATTTCATTCCAGTCGGTACCACTGTCCAAGTGGGGTACAGGAGAAAGCACATAGAACCCTTCGCAACCTTCCGGCGCCATCGAATGATCAGTTATGGTAGGCATATGCAGGTACAGGGAGAAGTCTTCTGCGAGATTTTTCTTATGGAAAATATCTTCCAGCAACCCTTCGTATCGCTCACCCAAAATGATGTTGTGATGTGCCAGTCCGGAATCCAGGTATCGCTTCTTGGTCCCGAAATAGATCACAAAAAGTGACATGCTGTACTTGGTGCGCCCGATCTTACGGTCGGTATATTTTTTCCGGTGTTTGGGATTGATGAGGTTCTTATAAGTGAATGCAACATCAGCATTGGAAACGATTTCATCGGCTTCAAACTGTTCCCCGTTCTTAAGCCGGACACCGGTGGCTTTTCCATTTTTGATAAGAATTTCATCTACCTCGGCTTCGGTTTGAATCTTCCCACCTTGCTCGAGGATCAACTTTTCAAGGGCATTAACAATAGCTCCGGTTCCGCCCATGGCGTAATGAACACCCCACTCACGCTCGAGATAGTGGATCATGGCATAAATGGATGTAGTATCAAATGGATTGCCACCGACTAGCAGTGGGTGAAATGAAAAACATCGTCTCAGAAATTCATCCTTAATAAATTGCGCCACATATTTATATACTGTTTTATAGGATTGGAGCTTAATGAGGTCAGGGGCAACCTTCAGCATATCGGTGAATTTCAGAAAAGGCTTATCGGCCAGTTCTACAAATCCTTTGTTGAAAATGGCTTTGGTGGTTTTGATGAATTTCTCGTAGCCTTCTACATCATCCGGATTTCGTTTTCGGATCTCTTCAAGAGTGAATTCATGGTCATTGTTATAATCGAAATGTTTACCCTCCGCATCAAAAATACGGTAGAAAGGATCACAAGGTACAAATTCAACATAATCTTCCCGTTTCTTGCCTGCCGCTTCAAAGATATCATCAAACATAAATGGAGCAGTAATAACGGTTGGGCCCCCATCAAACTTGAACCCATTTTTTTCATACACATAGGCCCGCCCGCCAAGCTTGTCTCTTTTTTCGAGGATGGTAACATCGTGGCCGTCAGAGAGCAACCTGGAAGCAGCGCCGAGTCCGCCAAATCCGCTTCCTATAACAATGATGCTTTTCTTCATGAATAAAATGATTTTATGTTTTATGCGGAAAACGGAAAAAAGAGGGTAATCAATCCCAGCAAGTGAATTAATTTTGGATTTGTTTTACAAAGCCGGCAAAACCCATGTTTTTGAGTCGCTGCATTTCTTTTTGTGCATCATCGGGGTCGGTATAGATGCCATAGTAAACGCGGTAAAAAGTCCGCCCGGCCATATCTATTTCTTCGACACGGCTTCCCTCAATTTTGGCAGTTTGAGTTTCAGCTTGTGTTCGTTCTTTATACGAACCAAGCTGCACGGTATAGGTTGGAACCTTTATATCGGTAATTCTGGAGTTTTCTAAATCTCCTTCCAACAAATAAAGGCGTACGCGCGCAGTTCCCGGTCCTATCATCCCTATTCTTTCGGCTGCTGCTTTCGAAAGGTCTATGATCCTGTCTTTGGCATAAGGACCACGATCATTGATACGAACCTGTACTGTTTTTCCATTATCCAGGTTTTCAACTAAAAGAATGGTTCCAAAAGGCAGGGTACGATGGGCTGCTGTAACTCCATTCATGTCATAAACCTCTCCGTTGGCAGTTAACTTGCCATGAAAGTTGGGACCGTACCAGCTTGAAATTCCATTTTCAATAGCACGGGCATTTTCGGTTGAGGCATAATCAATTCCGTTGTTTGTCCGGCTTGTGACACCACAAGCAGAAAAAAGTATCGCAGAAATGGCAAAAATGAGCAGAGTATTAAGAGCGCGCATGAAGATGATCTATTTGGTTAACCGCAGTAAAAATATATCCTGCTTTTTTATGAAATGCTATGAAGTTACTTACAAAAACGGTCACAGAATTAAATGGGGATGCTTCTTTGATGCTGCTGATAAATGCCAAAGACCCGATTTGAGCCAATAGTCGGACTCGAACCGACGACCTATCCCTTACGAGGGGATTGCTCTACCAGCTGAGCTATATTGGCTTTAGTCTTATTAAGGGCTCTACCCCTGATCTGTTTCCTGTTCAATAAAACAAAGTTACCATTCTTTTTGAATTTTGTGCAAGCGATTCATTTTCATCTTACCTTAAAAAGAAAAAAAGTACATGTCGGTAACCATTTCTCTTATTGCAGCCAATGTTTTGGTCTCTTTGATCACCCTTTATGCCGCTCCTAAGTTATTTGAAAAGTTTATGATGATGCCTTACCGGGTAGTTCGTGAAAAAACCTGGTATGAACTCATTAGTTCCGGCTTTGTACATGCCGGACTCGGTCACCTGTTCCTGAATATGTTTGTACTTTTCTTTTTTGGTTTGGTGCTGGAACGCAGTATTGGTCAGGGACATCTGTTGGCGCTATATTTTACCGGGCTGATCGTATCAAGTTTACCGTCCTTATATAAGCATAAGGACAACACCGAATTTGCTACAGTGGGTGCTTCAGGTGCCGTAGAAAGCGTACTTTTTGGTTATATTGTACTTTTTCCACTGGAACCTATCTACATCATGTTTATTCCTATTGGAATTCCGGCTATTATATTCGGAGTATTGTTTTTGGCTTACAGTGTTTATGCCAGTAAAAGTGAAGGGCGAATAAATCATGAGGCCCATATTGCTGGAGCAGTTTGGGGATTAATTTATTTGATCATTTTTGTCCCCAACACCATTGATCAATTCTTGACTGTATTCGGCCTTATCTGATAATAGATGAGGTTAGCCATTCTGTTCTCGGAAATAATTCATGAACTGAGCCAGAGCTTCTACAGATTCCAAAGGGCAGGCATTATAAATACTGGCTCTTATCCCGCCAATAGTACGATGCCCTTTTAAGGCAACAAGATCATGTTCAGTTGCTTCCTGTAAAAACTTCTGTTCCAGCTTTTCAGATGGTAAACGAAAAGTCACATTCATTTTTGAGCGGGAGTCTTTTTGTGCTATTCCCCTGTAGAATTCATCTGAATCAATAACATGGTATAAAAGTGCAGCTTTTTTATCATTAAGTTTTTCGAAATATGCGATCCCACCTTTTTCTTCCACCCATTTCAAAACAAGATTTACCATGTAAACTGCAAAGGTTGGTGGTGTATTGAAAATTCTATCGGCA
This sequence comes from Gracilimonas sp., assembly GCF_035704785.1. GTDB lineage: Bacteria > Bacteroidota > Rhodothermia > Balneolales > Balneolaceae > Gracilimonas. The sequence continues at coordinate 19,040 of NZ_DASSWP010000208.1, forward strand.
TGGGTATGATAATTCAGTATGGTTGGAATATCTGATTTATCAGCGGTTTTAAGGAATTCATTTCGCACTAAAACCAGCGTAACTCCAGAAGGCCCAAGGTTTTTTTGTGCTCCCGCATAGATAAGTCCATATCTGTCAAGGGCTATTCTTTTGGAGAGAAAATCGGAAGATGCATCACAAACCAACGGGACTCCATTTGTCTCCGGCTCGGAATGAAACTGTGTTCCGTAAATGGTATTGTTTGAGGTGTAGTGCAAATACCGGGCGTTTTTAGAACAATTAAACTCTCCTTGTTGTGGTACCCTGGTAAAGTTCTCTTCTTCACTTGAAAATGGAACATGAACATTACCGAAAAGCTTGGCTTCTTTTATGGCTTTCTTTGACCATATACCTGTATTGATATAGTCTGCCGTTTCATCAGATTTCAGAAAATTATAGGGCACCTGCATGAACTGGCTGCTGGCGCCACCCTGCAAAAACATGATCTTAAAATCATTACCCAGCCCTAAAATTCTGGATAGCCGTTCTTTTGCTTCCTGATCTACCTGAGTGTAAGATTTCCCCCTATGGCTTTGCTCCATGATAGAGGTTCCGTCTCCATGATAATCGAGGAGTTCATCCTGAACTATCTTCAAAACTTCCAGAGGAAGAGCGGCCGGACCGGCACTAAAATTATGAACGCGTTTCATAGCTTATGAGCGTGAGTGAATGGTGTTAAAAGGTATGTACTAACAAACCGGATCTTAGTTTTGGTTCAAACCAGGTAGATTTCGGGGGCATCAATAAACCGGCATCAGAGACTTCTAAGAGTTCCTTGATACTGGTTGGATACATACTGATCCCAACTGCAGCTTCTCCATTATCAACCAGCTTTTCCAGTTCATCGGTTCCCCGAATACCTCCAACAAAATCTATATTTGGGTCAGTTCGCTGGTCTTTGATTCCGAGCATCGGTTCTAATATCTGATCTTGTAACAAGGCAATATCAAGCTTAGAAGCAGGGTCGTTCTTGGCCGGTTCTTTAAGGGAGAGTCCAAACCAGTTATCATTTATATAAATAGATAGCCCCCCCTTTTTATACGGAACAGGTTTGGCATTCTTTTGCAGGTTGAATTCCTGTTCAAGTTGTTGCAGGAAATTATCAGGAACAGATAAAATGATACGGTTATAGGCTAATATTTCCATCTGATCCATAGGGAACAGGACGGCCGGGAAGTAATTGTACCCCTCAGTGCCGTTATGTTCAGGATTCTGAGCAGCATATTCTTTAGCAGCCCGGGCTGCACTTGCACAACGATGATGGCCATCGGCAATGTATAATGACGGAATACTTCTAAAGGCTAAAACCAAATCATCATTCCGATCAATTTTCCAAATGGTATGGGTTATATCATCTTCAGTTTGGATGTCGTAGATGGGATGATTTTGTTCGGTGTATTTGTTCATGAAATTGGTAATGTTACCAGAATCACGAAACGTAAGCATTACAGGTTCTGCATGGGCTCGTTGAGAGATTATATGCTTTGTGCGGTCGTCTTCTTTATCGGGCCTTGTAAGCTCGTGTTTTAGAATAATATCATTATTGTAGTCTTCTACGCTGACACACCCAAATATCCCGGTTTGGGTATGTCCATCCATGGTCAGGCTATAAATATAAAGGGACTCTTCGTCCTCTTGTATGAAGGTCTCTGAATTTAGTAACTTTAAAAGATTTTTTCTTCCTTGTTCATATACCTTGGGATCATAAACAGAAGTATTATCAGGTAAGTCAATTTCAGGTCTGATTACGTGTAAGAAGCTATTAGGCTTTCCTTTGGCAAGATCTTTGGCTTCTTGACTATTTACAACATCGTACGGTACACAGGCTACTTCATGGGCGAATTCAGCATTCGGTCTCCATGCTTTAAAGGGCTTTAAAATGGCCATAAAAAGTTTATGATTTTGGTTATCCTTGAGAAGGAATAAGGTACATAAAATTGAACATTATTAAATTGAAAGCTCTTAATTTAGAGTGATCATTCAATAACATAAATAAAAGATCTGCGATGAGTAATAATGGAGATAAATTAAACGAAGAACAGCAAGAGCAACTGCTATTTATGATGTTAATTCAGCAGCATCAGCAAATAGCTATGATGGGACTTGGGAAAATCCAAAACCCGGCAACGCAGGAAATAGAAAAAGATCTGTCCTCCGCAAAATATGCCATCGACACCCTGGCAATGCTTAAAAAATACACAAAGGGAAATCTTTCCGGTGAAGCAGGTGGCTATCTGGAACAGACTTTGACTAATTTGAGGATGAACTATGCAGAAGAAGCTAAAAAAGCAAAATCTGCTTCCTCAGAAAACCCTTCTGATGAAGATGAATAAATCTTCTGTTGTGCCGATCACCGCTTGCGGAGGTATAGTATTTAGGTACAAAAATGAGAATACCGTTCCTGAGGTCCTGATGATCTTAAGAAACGGATACTGGGATCTTCCTAAAGGGAAATTAGAACCTGACGAAAGCTTGGAGATGTGTGCTGTACGTGAAGTTGCAGAAGAAGTAGGGAGTGGTATGCCTGCGATCATAAAAGAAGTAGGGACTACTTATCACGAATATCAGGAAAAGAATAAAACCATGGGTAAAACCACCTATTGGTATTCGATGATATTTACTCGAATGGAGAATTTAGCTCCACAATTAGAAGAAGGGATAGAAACTACAGAATGGGTAATACTATCAGAGGCTGTAGAAAAGGCAGGATTTGAAAACCTGAAAGAGATCCTTAAAAAACTTAAGGCATAAAAAAAGGTGTGATCATTATGATCACACCTTAAATCTAATTATAAGTAAAGTACTTGAATTAGTTCTCGAGTCGGAAGTTGATTGAAAGTGCATACTGTACACGAACCGGACGGCCTCTTTGCATTCCGGGCTCAAATTCAGCTTGCTGAACTGCTTTCAAAGCTTCTTCGTCACAACCGCCGCCAATACCACGAACAACCCGGGCATTTTCAACTTTACCTTGTTCGTTCACAATAAACTGTACGGTAACACGGCCTTCAATACCGGCTCTACGAGCCATTTCAGGATATTCAACACTTGCTTGAAGTTCACCCATTCCGCCTATTAATACAGGCATCTGCTCAACTACTACAAAGAAATCTTCTTCTACATCTTCTTCATCGGGAGGAGGAGGTAGATCCATTGGAGCATCTAAATTTAGTTCAGAATCAAGATCGATCATCTCATCTTCTATGATCTCATCATTTGGAACCTCAACTGGGACCGGTGGACGGGGAGGTGGAGGTGGAGTCTCAATTTGTTTTGTTTGTACAATTTCTTCCATCTCCACTATTTCTTGTTCGCCTATGTCAACAACATTTGGCGGCTCAGTTTCAAGTGTTACGTTTACGGCTGTGATCATAAAAAGCAAAGCAATGATCAAACCTGCCTCTAAATAGACAGTATATGATCTTTTAAGATCAGCCTTCGGTGTTTTCCTTTCGTTTCTCATAATTCAAATACAATATTAAAATAATTTATTACCGCTGAAAAGAACGGGATTTTATGAATACTGTGCAAGTAGTAACTCATATATTTTAACTTATTAAACAAAGTTTTAGTGTGTAACGATCCTATAATTGTTTATAAGTATAAATTGAACAGTTTCTTTTATTTTGAATGAAGTTATTTCTCCTCCTTTAACACCGGCTTTATATCGTTGTAATTTAATAGCCTTAAGAACCGCTTTGTCGCATCCCCCGCCAATCCCTTTGACAATTACCGGATCTTTTACAAGGCCTTGCTCCGTTACCATGAATTCCACCTCAACAATTCCTTCGATCCCTGCCCTGCGAGCATATTCAGGATACTCTATGCTACTTCCAAAAGCCTCTTCACCCCCGATCATTACAGGTAACTGTTCGATCCCTTTTAAAAGCTCATAGTTTACTTTTATTTCAATTTGGTTTGGGAGAGGAGGGACCATTAGTACAGATATCTGATCATATTCGGGGAGTTCTAAAGTTTCCGGTTCTATGATCTCATCTGTAGGTATCTGGATCGGCACAACAGGCTCGGGAAGGGATTTTGTTTCCAACATATTCTCAGTAGTTACCGGAGGAAGTATCAATGCTGTTTCATCACTTGGAACATATGTTAGAATAACGCCGGACTGTTCAGGAAGCTCTATGTTAGCCATGATTATGAAAATGAATAAAGTCATGATGACACCTGTTTCAATAATAACAGGATAACTCAATCTGAGATCAGCTGATGGATATTTTCTTATCATTTCTACCTCAAATAAATTATTGGATAGAGCCTTTTGCAATATTAAAATAGCAAAAAAGGTGATAAAAGCACCTTAAAAGAATAAATACCTAATTCTACCGATTAATGTGCAGGAAGGGGAAAGTTAAGATGAGGAGCTATTTTTAAATTGGGGGACTTTTTTTGCCATCACATAAAGCAAGAAAATAGCGAATCCTGTCCCCGAAATGTCAGCGATCAGATCCAGTAACTCCGGGCTTCGGTCTATAGGCAGCAAATGCTGCAACACTTCAACAGTTAATCCGAAGAAAACGCCCACCAGGAATACAGGTAACAGGGAGAATTTGTCTTTTAAGAATCGAACAAGTCCATAAAAAAAAGTCCAGGCAGCAAACATAACAAAATGAACCACTTTGTCAATTCCAAGCAATGACCTTGGCATCTTATAGTCTGCAGGAAAAAGGGTTCCATATAAGATCGCTGCGGTAGAAAGGATCAATAGGGTAAAATAAAGCTTAACAGAACGGGTAAGAAGTGTATTAACTATTTTCGTCATTTAGATGATATCAATGGGCTCTAATGAACCTGAATTTGCTGCATAATATTGTTGGGATTTTTCGAAACCGTCTAATAATGCATAAAAGCACGCTAACTCATTTGATGAAAATTTCAACCAATAGGCAGCCGTTTTTCCTGCAAGTATATCCCCAAAACCTGCACGGGAAAAAATACGAGTGTCGTAGCCTGTTAAATACGAATCTCCTGATTCTGTTCCAACAATTGAGGGCATTCCCTTCGATAAAATTATTATTTTTTCTGCTTTGGCTTTAAGTGAGGTTAATTTCATCCTTTCGAGATCGTCACTGACCTCTTCATTAAATAAGCTTTTTAGTTCTCCGGGATGCGGAGTTAAGATCCAGTTTGATGATCCCGGTTTTTCCCAGCTATCAAGTTGGGATAACGCAAATAAAGCATCTGCATCAATGACTGAATCTCCCTCAAATTCTTGCAATATTTTTTGGGTAAACCTAATGGTCTCTTCCTGTCTTCCAAGTCCGGGACCGATCAACAGTTTGCCGGGCTTTTCATTCAATATATTTAAAACCTTCTCAAAATGAGATTCCTTAAAGTATAGATCACCGATATCACCAACGGGCTTTTTGATGATCTGTACCAGCTGTTTCTCAAATATTTCAAGCAGTCCTTTTGGGGTGATGAGCACCACTGCACCCAGTCCGGTCTTCCAGGCACTTTTAGCTGCCATAATTCCTGCTCCCGTCAATCCTTCGGAGCCGGCAATGATGTATAGAACCCCACCATCATATTTGTGACCTTTAGGTTTGGGTGATGGAGAGTTAGCCTCTACCCAATCCCAGTCAATAAGGTAAGCTTCAGGTTCTTTGTATTTGTTGGGGAAAGAAAGTTCGCATAATATGATCTCTCCTGTTGTGTCAAATCCTTCATTTAGGAAAAAGCCGGTTTTTAAAGCTCCAAAGCTTAGAGTGAAATCAGTCTGAACAGCAGATCCCATAATTTGGCCTGAATCTGCGTTCAACCCCGTAGGAACGTCCAAAGAAAATACTGGGAATTCCTGCTGATTGATCCACTCTATGGCATCAGAATAGGGGGCGCGTACTTCAGAATTCAATCCTGTTCCCAGCATCCCGTCTACTACAAAATCGTAGTTTTTTGGAGTGAAGTCTTCCCAACTCAGGATTTCGATTTCAGTATCCAGTTTTTGGAGAAGCTTCAGGTTTTTGTCAGCATCAGGGCTCAAACCTTCGGTTCCTGACATAAAACAAATGGTGATCTTATAATCTTGCTGAGAGAGTAATCGGGAAATGACCAATGCATCCCCGCCATTATTTCCTTTTCCGCAGAAAAAGATTCCGTGCGCCCCTGTCGGTACTTTTGATAAAATAAAATCTGCAGCCCGTGTTCCTGCAATTTCCATCAAGGTAAAGCCATCGATCCCGAACTCAGAGATGGTCTTCTCATCCATGAATCGGGATTGTTGGGCCGAGCAGAGGTAATACGGATGTGGGATTTTTGGCATTAGTTAAAATTGGTTTAGCAAAATGATTTTAGCGAGAAAAAATCTCCCCTTGAGGGGAGTACGGCTTCAGCCGGGAGGGGTGTTGTGGCCAAGGAATATCATTTTTGTTATGACTTAATTGCCCTTGGCTTACACCCTCCGCGTATTATCAGCAAGCTGAAAATACTGCACCTCCCTCAAGGGAGGACTTTTTCTTTATATTCACTTTACAGTAAATATTACTTTGCAAAATCTTCGAACGCTTGGCGGTTTGAAACATTAATAGGACCGGGCAAACAAAACTTTTTGCTTCGAAGGCTTACCGGTAACCATGCATTTTCCTTCTTTACCAACTTCCAATGGAATCAGGCGGATAGTTGCTTTGGTGTCTTGTTTGATCTTTTCTTCAGTTTCAGGAGTTCCGTCCCAGTGTGCCCAGATGAAACCGCCTTTATCATCGAGTACTTTTTGAAA
>NZ_DASSWP010000090.1:0-39861 GCF_035704785.1 Gracilimonas sp.
GCATGAGTACCTTATACGGTTCTGATGCCATTGCCGGAGTAATAAATATTATTACAAGGAAGTCATCGGATGAGAAAATTAAATTCCATGCAAAAACCGCATACGGATCTTTCAATACAAACGAGCTGTCTTTAGGAGCTAATGGGAGATCAGGCATTCTGGGATATTCTGTAAATCTTTCCAGAGATTTTACGGAGGGAATTACAGAAGCAGATCCGGGTCAAAATTCAGGCTTTAATAAAGATGGCTTTGAACGCCGGGCAATATCAACCCGTATTTCTTTAGATGCTTTTGAAGGATTCACCATAACCCCGTTTCTAAATTATTCAGACTATGACGGTGATTATGACGCCGGGGCATTTGCAGATGGTGATAATCGGTATGAAGCAAGTTTATTGAACACCGGCGCCCGGGTGAATTATGAAACAGGTGACCTGGAACTTAGACATGCCACTACTTTCACCCAGACAGAACGAAAATTCACGGATGCCTTTGGAGTATTCAACCCATCGGCGTCCCTTTTGAATTCAGATCTTTTTGGTATGTATAATAAATTCGAAAGTGTACGCTTTTTGGCCGGGTTCAATGTACAGGAGCTAAATTTTGAACTCAATGGGATAGACGAGGGCTCACAGATACTAAGTCCTTATCTAACGGCCTATTTTGAATCAGGTTTCGGTTTGAATGGTGAATTAGGAGTCCGGTTAAATGATCATTCTGAATATGGCTCTAACTGGACCTTCAATATTGCGCCTGTATATAATGTTAATGAACAGGTTAAGCTTCTCGCGTCTGTAAGCTCAGGATTTAAAGCACCGACTTTAAATGAATTATTTGGCCCGTTTGGATCAAACACAAACTTGAAACCCCAGCGCAGCCTTACTTTTGATACTGGAATAGAATTCAATTCTTCTGACATGAAATTCAGCGGAAGCGTAATATATTTTCAGAGAAAGATAGATGATCTGATCTCTTATGATTCTAACCTGGGATATATAAATTTGAATGAGCAAAATGATTCCGGAATTGAAGTAAAAATGGAGTATTCATTGCCATTAACACAGGCAGAGGTATTCTATAACTTTCTGGACGGTGCGATCACTCAGAATGGAGAAGAGACGGATAACTTAATTCGGCGACCTGATCATAGTTTTGGGTTAAAAGTAAGTCAATTGATCACAGAAGAATTAAGAGTGAACTTATTTGGAAAGTATGTTGGAGAGAGAGAAGATGTATTTTTCAATACCAATAACTTTATGAATGAAAGTGTTACACTCGACAGCTATGTGTTGGTAGATCTGGATATACAGTATAAATTCTTGAATGATAAGCTCGATCTATTCGCCTCGGTCAATAATTTGTTGAATGCGGATTACACCGAAGTTTATGGCTTCAATACCCCCGGAATTCATTACAAAGCCGGGCTTAGGTTCTCATTTTGAGCATTAATAATATGAAGCTTATTGATAAAAGAAAGTAGAAAAAATAACGCTTTTAATTTTATTAATTAATAGGTGTCTATTAAATTAAAATATTTAAAAATATGAATTAATAATAAATTTAAAATTTATTATATATGCATTCATTTAAAAAATTGTTATGTGGATAACTTTAAGAAATAGAATTAGTCCATAAGTTCCTAAAAAGCCCTTTATTTTTATTAAAGGGCTTTTTTTATTTGGATTTTGATCGTAATAATATTTTGTATAAATAATTATACAAGAAATATTCAACTATAACGGTTGATTAAAGTAGCGTTTTGAAATTCAGAAAATATAATGTGGATAAGTCGGTGTTTTTGTGGAAAAGTAATTGAATTTTTTCTTGCTGAATCACCTTCACTCGTCTATATTAATTCGTACTTCTTTAGGAGATAAGATTTCGGGATTAACTAAAAATCGTCTCTCATCAATGAAGGTATAAATGATAACATTAAGTTAACGAAGTACGCCAATGAAATTTACTCGCTTCTATACTAAGACTGACTGGAAGACTCCATTTGATAACATAGAATTTGCAACACGCACCTCTGAAATTAAAAACCCTGATGGCTCTCAGGTATTCCATATGGAAAACGTTGTGGTTCCTGATGAATGGAGCCAGGTTGCAACAGACGTAATTGCCCAAAAATATTTCCGCAAAGCGGGTGTACCGGCAAAGCTCAAAAAGATCAAAGAGAAGGGTGTTCCAAAATGGTTGCAGCGATCAGAGGCAGATGAAAAAGCGCTTAAAGAACTTCCTGAAGAAGAGCGTTTTACTCATGAAATTGACAGTAAGCAAGTCTTTCACCGATTGGCGGGTTGTTGGACTTATTGGGGATGGAAACACGATTACTTTGATAGCGAGGATGATGCAAAGGTTTTTTACGATGAATTGGCTTACATGCTGGCCAATCAAATGGCGGCTCCTAACAGTCCGCAGTGGTTCAATACCGGGCTTCACTGGGCATATGGGATCAATGGTCCAGCTCAAGGGCATTATTACGTAGATGGAAAAACAGGTGAACTTAAAAAATCCGAAGATGCTTATACGCATCCGCAGCCGCATGCGTGTTTTATCCAAAGTGTGGATGATGACCTTGTGAATGAAGGCGGTATCATGGATCTGTGGGTCCGTGAAGCTCGTCTTTTCAAATATGGATCCGGAACCGGAAGTAACTTCTCCCAGATCCGAGGCGCTGAAGAACCATTGAGCGGCGGAGGAAGAAGTTCAGGTTTGATGAGCTTCCTGAAGATCGGAGATCGCGCAGCGGGAGCCATTAAGTCAGGCGGTACTACACGCCGTGCTGCAAAAATGGTAACGCTGGATCTGGATCATCCCGATATTGAAGAATACATCAACTGGAAAGTTCGGGAAGAACAGAAAGTAGCTGCCCTGGTTGCCGGTTCAAAATCGGTTCAAAAGCATCTCAAGAATATTATCAAACTTTGCCATACTCCTGTGGAGATCGAAGGCAGAACTTTCAACGGAGCTATGAGTCGCGACCCGCTGAAGAATAAAGCTCTTGCTGATGAGATCAGAAAAGCGAAAAGGAATCAGGTTCCTCTTAATTATATAGAGCGTGTGATTCAGCTAGCCGCCCAGGGATTCACCGATCTTGAATTTGATACCTACGACACTGACTGGAATTCAGAAGCCTACTCAACCGTAAGCGGACAAAATTCCAATAACTCCGTTCGTGTGCCTAACTCATTCATGAAAGCAGTGAAGGATGATGGCGACTGGCATTTGTATGGACGGGTTGAATTGGAAGATGCGGAAGAAGAAGGCCGCGATCCAAAACCCATGAAAACCCTGAAAGCCCGTGAGCTTTGGGATGACATTGCATACGCAGCATGGTCGTGCGCCGATCCCGGAACGCAGTATCACGATACCATCAACGAGTGGCACACATGCCCCGAAGATGGCCCGATCAAAGCAAGTAACCCTTGCTCAGAATATATGTTCCTCGATAACACGGCATGTAATCTTGCTTCTCTGAACCTGATGAAGTTTTTCAAAGGCGATGGCGAGTTCAAAGAATTTGATATGAAGTCGTTGGAATATGCTTCCCGTATGTGGACAGTTGTTCTCGAGATCGCTGTATTGATGGCTCAGTTCCCATCCAAAGAAATTGCAGAACTTTCGTATGTATTTCGCACGCTTGGGCTCGGTTATGCTAACATCGGTGCAGCGCTGATGGTGCAGGGACTTCCTTACGACAGTGAAGAAGGAGCTGCTGTTGCCGGCGCTGTTACTGCAACCATGCACATGACCTCTTATGCAACTTCTGCCGAAATGGCGAAGGAGCTTGGTACTTTTGAAGGCTACGAACGCAACAAAGAGTATATGCTCAAAGTGATACGTAATCACCGTAGAGCAGCCTACAACGCTGACCCTGAGGAATATGAAGGTTTGACGGTGAAGCCGATGGGAATCGATGCTTCCATTTGTCCTGATTACCTGGTGAAAGCGGCTAAAAAAGCTTCTGATAAAGCACTGAAGCTTGGTGAAAAACACGGATACCGAAATGCGCAGGTAACGGTGCTCGCACCAACCGGAACTATTGGTTTGGTGATGGATTGTGATACCACAGGAATTGAGCCTGATTTCGCTTTAGTGAAATTCAAGAAGCTGGCCGGTGGCGGATACTTTAAGATCATTAATCAGGCTGTGCCTAAAGCACTGGAGAATCTTGGTTATTCCAGGAAGGAATCTAAAGAGATCATTAATTATGCTAAAGGTTCTGGCTCGCTTGAGGGTTGTCCTCACATTAACGCTGACAGCCTGTTGGAGAAAGGATTCACCAAAGAAAAACTGGAAGCTATCAATGAGGCGCTTCCGGGCAGTTTCGATATCAAGTTTGCTTTCAATCAGTGGACACTCGGCGAAGATTTCTGCAAAGAAGTTCTTGAGATCTCTGATGAACAGCTCAACGACATGAACTTCAACATGCTGCGTTTCCTCGGATTTAGCAACGAGCAGATCCAGGAAGCTAACGATTATGTGTGTGGTACCATGACGATTGAAGGTGCTCCGCATCTGAAAGAAGAAGATTACGCGGTATTTGATTGTGCGAACCGTTGCGGACGAATTGGAACCCGGTTTATTTCTGCAAAAGGACACATTCGTATGATGGCTGCTGCTCAGCCGTTCCTTTCCGGTGCTATTTCGAAAACCATCAACCTTCCAAATGAAGCGACCATCGAGGACATGAAAGATGCCTACATGGATTCATGGGAGATGATGTTGAAAGCAAATGCGCTGTACCGGGATGGCTCGAAATTGAGCCAGCCGCTTAATAGTATGGCTGATATACTTGAAGAGATCGATGAGGAAGAAGATGCACCTGTAGATGCTGAAACTTCCATCGCTCAGGATAAAGTGCTTGAGGTAGCCGAGCGAATCATTCACAAATATGTGGCTCGCCGACAACGACTTCCATTCCGTCGTGAAGGTTATACCCAGAAAGTGAAGATAGGCGGACAAAGCGTGTACTTGAGAACAGGGGAATACGACAACGGTCAGCTAGGTGAGATCTTTATTGATATGCACCGCGAAGGCGCTGCTTTCCGAAGCCTGCTGAACTGCTTTGCGATCTCTATATCACTTGGATTGCAGCACGGCGTGCCACTGGAAGAATTCGTGGATGCCTTTGTATTTACCAAGTTTGAGCCGAGCGGTATGGTAAATGGAAACCCACATGTGAAGATGAGTACTTCGGTTATCGATTACATCTTCCGTGAGTTAGCCGTTACCTACCTCGGCAGAGAAGACCTGGCACATGTGCCCGCTGATCAGATCGAAGCACGTAATTTACGCCCAACAGCAGATGCAAATCCTGAAGTGGACAGCGCTGAATTTGATCGCGATACAAGTAATAATGTTACAGCGCGTGCTCCGGAACCAACACCTGAGCCTGCACCAAAAATGGCAGATACATCACAGACCGCTGTAGAAAACAAAACAGCACAGGAGACGGTAGTGCAATCAGACAGTTATGAAAGCGACTACGATAAAGCCAAGCAAATGGGCTACACCGGAGAAGCGTGCCCTGAGTGCGGCAGCATGACCATGGTAAGAAACGGCACGTGCATGAAGTGTATCACTTGCGGATCTACTACTGGTTGTAGTTAATGGTTATTGGTTAATTCGTTAATGGGAAAACAGTTACCATTAACGAACTTATTCAGTAGAGAGAATTAGGGATGGCCTGGCTGAGATAAGCCGGGCCTTTCTATGATTTTAGAAAAGTGATCTTTGAAAATTTGAAGTAGTTAGTCACAGTCAAAGTGTCTGTGTAAGCAATAATGCATTAAATTAATCCCTAAAATAATATGGCTAAAAAAGGGACACTCCATCCAGTAGAGAGTAGTTACTGGGACAAAACCTTAATTGGTATGGACGAGAGAAAGAAAACTCGCGTAAAAAAAATAACCATTACTCTAACAAACGAACGTTAGACGTAATGGCTATTAAGTAGATTAATAACCCCGTAAAAGAGACCGGAGAACTTGCACTTCTCTAGGTCTCAAGGAGGTTAAATTCGTATCCAATTATAATTAACCTGAGAGTTTGTTACAACAAATAAGTTGGAGTTTTACAAGTATTAGAAAACTAATTGTTTTCCACATAATTAGCAGTTTCCCACAATTGTTTTATGCTCGTTCCCAATCATCAGTTTGGAAATGTAGACTGGGACTATTGGTCCAACTAAGCTAAACAGAATTTTACATGGAGAACAGGATAAACCCTGATCGGTAAGTAACCGGTCGGGGTTTTTTTAATTGAAGGAATCCTAAAGTAACTTTTCCAAAGTTACATGGGGTATCATGAAAACTTCGATATCAGATAACTTTGGAAAAGTTGGAAAATCTGAGATAAAGATCTTTTTATAAGTTTTTTACTTTCTTTAGAAAAGGGTTAAACAGACTATAGATTTTCTAAATCATCTAAATACCTATGTCTTCCTGAAGCTCGTTTGTTCTTTTTAAATCTTCAAGAGATATAAAATTAACTTTCACATCATCAACAATTGCTTGTTCTTTAGCTGAATAAGCTTTTGCGAAATTAACCCCATCAATTTCATTAATGATGTCAATGAAGTGAGGAGGATAGCCGATCTGGATGATGGAGTCAGGTTTTGAGAAATCTTCGGCAGATAGATTTAAAGAGCCCATTCCAAAACTTTGCAGTACCTGGATGAGATTTCGGTAGAAGATTCAACCCAGAAATCAATATTACCAGTGTAGCGGGGATGGCCATAATAAGCAACGGCATATCCACCGACAATCAAATACTTAACCCTGTTCTTTTTTAACAACTCTACAAACTCTTTGAAGTCGGGTGGGAAGACCTTTGAGTCGTACATATTGTTGCCTCAGGGTTTCAAGAGCTGCAAGTCGTTCTTCCGGAGATCTACTCATCCAGTACTTCCGGTCACTTTCTTGCTCTTGCTTTGTTGTAATTTTTATTGATTGTTCCATAACAAAAAATACAAAAATATGGAGCAAATTGCTCAATAACGACTTAGCCCCAAAGCTATTTAATTGAATTCTACAGAAGCAGTTGTGGTGTACAAGCTTAAATCGGCTTTGCTTCAACATTGAATATTGAATGTTCCAAAGCATCTATCCGTGAATACATTTACCTTTTAGATGAACTTCAATCACAGCCTTTCCCATTATGGCAAACTTTCCCAATCCTTTCTTCCGCTGGAGGCCTCATCCCTGGCACGGACTTGAAGTCGGCTCCAATCCCCCAAAAGTTGTAAATGCTTTTATCGAACTCACTCCGTTTGATACCATCAAATATGAGGTGGACAAGAAGACCGGATACATGCGTGTGGATCGCCCGCAGCGAAGTTCTTCATTACCTCCATCACTCTATGGATTTATTCCAAGAACCTATTGTGGGGATCAAGTCGGTGAACTTTCGAGTCAGGATGTAAAAGGCGATGGAGATCCGCTGGATATTTGTGTATTAAGCGAGCGGCCCATCGACCGAAATGAGGTGATCCTGAGTGCCAGAGTGATCGGTGGTTTACATATGGTAGATCAGGGAGAAGCCGATGACAAGATCATTTCGGTATTGGACAATGACACGTATTACAAAGACATTAACAGTATAGAAGATCTGCCTCCGGTTTTGATCGAAAGACTCCGCCATTATTTTGGCACCTACAAGCTCATTCCCGGAAAAGATACCAATGATGTGTATGTAGAAGGTATTTTTGATGAAAAACATGCTTATAAAGTCATTGAAGCCTCGATCGATGATTACGAAATGATGTTTGGTGAATAGAGGGAACATCAAACAGCGAGCAAGGAACATTGAACACCGAAGTTATTATTGTGTGATCCAATGACGAAGGGAAAAGAGAATATAAGGGTGCAGAAGTTTATCGTGGGGGTGGCCATATTGCTCTTTGCCATCAAGATGGCGGCATGGTATTTCACCGGTTCTGTTGCTGTTTTAACCGATGGACTGGAAAGCATCGTTAATGTGATCTCCGGTTTCGTTGGACTTTACAGCCTGATGCTTTCTGCAAAACCCAAGGACTCAAATCATCCATACGGACATGGGAAAGTGGAATTTATCTCAGCAGGAATTGAGGGGACGCTAATAACTCTTGCCGGGCTGTTTATAATAGCTGAAGCCATTCAAAGCTTTATAGAGCCGGTACAATTACAAAAGCTTGATCTTGGAATTCTTCTAATCGCTTTCTCTGCAGTTATCAATTATGGTTTTGGCTGGTGGGCGTATAGAACCGGAAAAGAAAATAACTCCCTGGCACTTCAGGCAAGCGGCAGGCATCTGCAAACCGATACTTATACGACCATCGGTATCATTGCCGGACTGATCCTTATTCGCTTTACGGGAATTTTATGGCTGGATGGGGCTGTGGCCATTTTATTTTCCCTGATCATTATGCGAACCGGCTATCGTATTTTACGGGAAGCTGTGGCAGGGATCATGGATGAAACAGATGATGACTTGCTTGAAGAGCTTATTAGTTTTTTACAGAAAAACCGGCAGCCAAAATGGATCGATCTTCATAACCTGAGGATCATCAAATACGGAAGCATTCTTCATGTTGATTGCCATCTTACACTTCCGTGGTACCTGACTGTAAAGGAGGCCCATGCAGAGTTAGATAAGATCGAGGAGTTGATCACGAAGAAGTTTGGCAACAGGATCGAGATCTTTATACACACTGATTACTGTATGGAATTTTCCTGCCGTTTATGTCAGGTAAGGGATTGTGAAGTCCGCCGGCATGAGTTTGAAAAGGAGATCATCTGGACGGTTGAAAATGTGGCTTCTGATGGGAAGCATCAGCTTAGTTAGGCATCTACCTCAATCATAAGCCACCGATCTCACTTATTCATTTCTTATGAGATAACCCATTAAGCCATCTCAGAATGTTCCATCAACGATTCTTCTAAGTTCTCTATAGAACGGAAGAGCTGATCGAAACTTTCAAGCTCATAATACTTGGTTTGAATTTCACTGGTGATGAAGTCTTGCTCTATCACATCAAATATATCGTAGGGCTTAACCTCCACATTGTCATTCATAACGTGATCGGTTTCACCGGAGGAAGAAATTATTCCCGCTCCATAAATCAGGGTAGAATTTTGTTCTTTGATCAGCCCAAATTCAATAGTAAACCAGTACAACCGCTGAAGCTGAGTTACTATTTTTTTGTTATCAATATACTTAACTCCCAGAGCACCAAGCTTTTGAGCAAAATCGGCATACGACTCATTCATAAGCAGGGGTATGTGGCCGAAAACATCGTGGAACATGTCAGGCTCTTCAAGATAATCAAGCTGACTTTTACTCCTCAGCCATGTTGAGGCACTGAACTTCCGATTTTCAAGCAGCGTGAAGAAATCTTCAACGGGTATCAAACCCGGCACTACAGAGATTGTCCAGCCATGTTTAGCGGATAGCACTTCATTCAATTCTTCGAATCTTGGAACAGCCTCGGCATGCAAAACATTTTCTAATTCTGCAAGGCAGGATAAATATTCGGGGTGAGCTTTTCCGGGTAAATTTTTCAACTGTTTGGATGCTAAAATATTCCAAACTTCGTGATCTTCAAGGGTATAATTCTTGTATTTTTGGCGCATTGTAAGTTATAATAAGATGAATAGTTGTTGCTACTTAACTATGGGTGAAGTGCTATAATTCCTAAAAAAGCTCTAGGTTCATGAATGATTTATTTACAAATAATCACGTAGATCGATCCCAAGCTCATCCCCATATTTTTTAAATAATTTAATTTTATAATCGGGTACCAGTTCGGCCTTTTTAGCGGCGATCTCTTTAGCCAATCGGTTAGGTAGGATAAAAGATTTTGCGTGTGTCCCGAGCTCCTTAGCGATCTTATCTTGCAGGGGCTGAAAGACACTGTCCTTGATGTTATTTATTCTGTTGGCTTCTTTTCTCATGGCAAGGTATTCATCCCTGCTCATCGTCATACTGGCTTTCTTTGACTTGGATAGGTTTTGTTTTTTAGCCTCTTTTCGGCTTTGTTCTAGAACCTGATGCAGCTTTTTCTGAAAATCATCATTTTTAAGCTGTCCAAATATTCCTTTGGTATTCTGCCATTTATTAATTTTCTGGGGATCGGTTGCGAGAGTCTCCACCAGCTTCTTATGAACTAACTGATAGACCGGTTTATTGTATTTTTTCGCAGCTGAATCAAAGAACTCCATCAAAGAACAATATATGTGCCATTCAAATACTGACATATCATTTTTATCCTTTTCTTTGATCAGGTTGTTGTGGTCT
The DNA here is from genome assembly GCF_035704785.1 of Gracilimonas sp. GTDB lineage: Bacteria > Bacteroidota > Rhodothermia > Balneolales > Balneolaceae > Gracilimonas. Next base: position 10,282 of record NZ_DASSWP010000090.1, read on the forward strand.
TCATCGCTGTAGTCAAGCTGATCAAATACTGCATTTTCTTGTTTGATCCATTCCAGTATTCCTTTTTCCTCAGCTCGTTTGTCTAATTCTTTTTTGAAGTCAAGAAGATATATCACATCATGAGCGGCATATTCTTTTTGATTCTCTGTAAGTGGACGTTTGTACCAGTTACTTTGCTGAGATGAACTGTTAACCTCAATATCCAATACTTCCTTGATAAGATTGGTAAGTGAAGCCGGTTCGAAATTGAGCAGGCTTGTGGCTGCATCCAGATCATAAAGGTTCTTGGGAAAGCAGCCCAGAGAATGAAAAAGACGAAGGTCTTCTCCAAAAGCAAAAACGACTTTTTGGATATTAGGATCTTCAATGGGAGGGAAGATAGTTTTGATGTCCAGGTTTCCACTCAAAGGGTCGACCAGGTAACAATCTTTGCCATCGTAAATTTGCATCAGGCACATATCGAAGCCATAACGGTATCGGTTACGGTCGAACTCAAGGTCAATTGCGAATTGCTGTACATTATTTAATGATGAAGCCAGTTTTTGCAATTCATCGTTTTCAGTGATGGTTTGAATAGTCATAAATAAGTTTAGGTAAATATTCCAGGGACAAGGTATCAAGAATGAACGGGAAATTCCGAAGACCAGGCTATAATAATAGTTTTGCGATGGAGATGATCAGTGTGAGTCGGTTTTCTTTTTAACGATGACTTCCGGGTTTGAATATTCCGCATATTCTTGCAATCGTTCAACTATCAATTCATTCCAGCGTAATTGAGCCCTCAGATCTAGCGAATAATTTGTTGCTTCATCATATTCTTCCTGCGCCTCTCTTAATGATTGTTCAATTTCTTCACTTAATTCGGTGAACCGTTCAACAGTTAAAGTACCTGCTTCCATTTCTTCTTTAACCCGCTTTCTGTATATCCTGGAATATAATTCTGTCAAATTAAAGTGCCCTTGTTCGTGCTGAAGCAACAGCATGATCTTGCTTCTGCGCCATGAAAGTTCTTTATTAAAAAAGGCTGTTATGGTAGCTTTGTAGTAAGTAAGAGTAAAGTCGTACTGAGCTTTAAAACCGGTAAAAGAATAGGCTCCATATTGTAAAAACTGATCCGGCTGTTTTTCGAAATCATCCCAGGTCAATTTGTAACCTTCTGACCAATAGACATGACTACTATCCGCAATCTCTTGCCGTGCATAGAGATTGGCAGAAAAGCATACGGCTAATATGAATACAAAAATTTTCATAAAGATGAATTAATAAGACATAATATCTATTGTTTCATGAAAATTTAAAAGAGCGGGTTTGAGCTAAATTGATCACCGATGTTTTTCGTACATATTTGGCTCTAAAAGTGAAGAAAGATCTTCTAATTTATCTTCTGAAATAGGAACCTCATAATTTTGCATGATATCAGCAAGCTGAGCCTGTGTTCTGATTCCCAATACGGCCGAAGCAACTGCAGGGTGCTGTTGAACATATTGAATGGAAGCAGCTATTGGATTTTCGGCATCTTTAACTGCTGATTGCATTTTCTGAACTTCGGCTTTTGAGTAACCGAGGTAGTCCTTAGCCGGTTTATCGATCAGCATCCCCTTTGCTAATGTCTCGCGGGTAACTACACTGACATTATTTTTAGCGAGCAGGTCAAGCATCTCTTCTTCCGGCCTGCGATCTAATAAACTGTATTGCATCATCACGCTGTCTATATTTGATCGGTTCACATATTCTCTGATCACATTCGGGCGAATCGAGGAAATTCCATACGCCCTGATCTTCCCATGTTTTTTAAGTTGTTCAAATGCCTCAATTATATCATCAATGGGATCGTCAATAGTTCCGCCATGTAATTGGTAGAGATCGATATGATCTGTTTGAAGTCTTCTAAGGCTTTCGTTCACTTCAGTCAAAATAAGCTCTTTAGTTGGATTCCATTCCCATCCGGAACCATCCTCCTTCCATACATTTCCCACTTTGGTAGCTATCAAAACATCATCTCGAATTGATGCCAAAGCCTTTCCCACTAATTCTTCATTCAGGCCTTTATCATAAAGATCTGCTGTATCAAAAAAATTTATGCCATTATCGTGGGCTTTCCGAAGCAGAGAAGATGGTGAATCCTTTTTATTCTGAATTTCAAGAGACATACAACCGAAGCCTATTTGGCTGATCTTAAGATCTGATGTTCCGAGTGGATTGTATTTCATCATGTGAATAAAAATTTAACTGCATCCTCTTTAATATAATTCTTTGTAAGAGGGAATGATTCCCTTTAGACCTGATGCGATAAATATTTCAGGATTAATGTATTCTTATTCACTAATAGCACGCTCAAATTTGATTCATTCCTACAAATCCCGCATACTAAGCCGGAAATAAAATTATGGAGGTTACACATCAATGGAAGAACGGGATTTAAAAGGGTATTGGAAGAAAAACCTGCAGTACATGGGGATACTTCTCAGTAGCTGGTTCATAGTTTCGTATGGTTTTGGAATTCTGCTTGCTCCGGTATTGAATGAAATACAAATTGGGGGATTTAAACTTGGATTTTGGTTTGCACAACAAGGTTCTATTTACACTTTTGTGATCCTCATTTTTGTGTATGTATACCTGATGAATAAACTGGATCGTGAATTTAAAGTGCAAGAGGACTGATCATGGATGTACAACTTTGGACCTATATTTTAGTAGGAGTTACTTTTGCACTCTATATTGGCATTGCTATATGGGCAAAGGCTGCTTCTACCAGTGATTTTTATATTGCCGGTGCCCATGTAAATCCTGTAGTAAATGGAATGGCTACTGCCGCTGATTGGATGTCTGCGGCTTCATTTTTATCCATGGCCGGTCTCATTTCTTTTATGGGATACGATGGTGCTGTTTACCTGATGGGCTGGACCGGGGGGTATGTACTCCTCGCTTTATTGCTTGCCCCTTATCTTCGAAAATTCGGCAAATTTACCATACCTGATTTTATCGGTGACCGATACTATTCCAATTTTGCCCGAACTATAGCTGTGATCTGTGCTTTGGTTGTATCTTTTACCTATGTAGCAGGACAAATGCGCGGTGTGGGACTGGTTTTTTCCAAGTTCCTGGAAGTGAATATTGATCTGGGAGTTCTAATCGGAATGGCGATCGTATTTTTCTATGCAGTTTTGGGTGGAATGAAAGGAATCACCTACACACAGGTTGCTCAATACTGTGTCCTTATCTTTGCTTTCATGGTACCGGCCTTTTTTATCTCTTTTCAGCTGACCGGAAACCCGATCCCTCAGCTTGGCTTTGGAGCTGAACTGAATGACGGTTCAGGCCAATACTTGTTAGAAAAACTAGATCAGTTGCACACGGAACTTGGTTTTGCTGCTTATACCAGTGGGACAAAAAGCATGCAGGATATCTTTTTTATAACCGCTGCCCTTATGATAGGGACAGCAGGCTTGCCTCATGTTATCGTTCGTTTCTTTACCGTTCCAAAAGTAAAAGATGCCCGGGTTTCGGTAGGTTATGCACTGATATTTATCGCGATTCTTTATACCACCGCACCTGCCATTGCTGCCTTCGCTAAATACAATCTCATAGAAACGGTAAACGAAGAAGAATACACCGAAATGCCGGAATGGTTCAGTGTATGGGAAGAAACTGGATTGCTTACCTGGATAGATAAAAACGAAGATGGAATTATCACATACGCTCCAGGCGCAGCAATCAGTGGGCTTCCCGATATTCAGAGAAATGTAGATGGGGAAATTGTGAGGGGTAATTTTGGGGAAGTGAAGGTCAATAACGCTCCGGCTGAAGGGGCTAATGAATTGTATGTGGATCGGGATATCATGGTTTTGGCCAATCCTGAGATCGCAAATCTTCCGGCTTGGGTAGCGGGATTGGTGGCTGCCGGCGGATTGGCAGCGGCCCTTTCAACTGCAGCGGGATTGCTATTGGTGATCTCTACAGCCGTATCTCATGACCTCATCAAAAAGCAGATAAAGACGGATATCTCTGACAAAAGTGAGTTGATGTGGGCCCGTATCTCTGCAGGGGGAGCGGTTATCGTCGCCGGATACTTTGGGATCAATCCCCCCGGTTTTGTGGCAGAGGTGGTGGCTATCGCTTTCGGTCTTGCCGCTGCTTCGTTCTTCCCGGCTATCATACTTGGAATCTTTTATAAAAAAATGAACCGGGAGGGAGCCATTGCAGGAATGATCGCCGGATTATTGTTTACGCTTGGATATGTGATCTTCTTTAAGATCGCTTTTCCTGAATATAACACTCCGGAATTTTGGTGGTTTGGAATTTCGCCCGAAGGTATTGGAACGCTGGGAATGATCTTGAATCTGACCGTTTCTTTTGCAGTGGGGATGATCTTTCCGGAACCACCTGAAGATGTTCAGGAAATGGTGGAAAACATTCGATACCCGCAATAAAGTAAACAGGGATAAGATATGTTTTAGGAGGTCCATCTGACGGATAACCCGTCTGATGGATTTGCTCGATCAAGCTTCACAGCCTTACTACACGGTCAAAAGGACTCGAAGCCGTCAGAACGTAGCCATAAGTAAAGGAAAGTAGAAAGTGATATACTATCAAATTCACTCAGTTTTAAAACCAGCCGGCTCCCAGCTCCCGGAATGGCCATGGAATGGAGGCGATCATGATGAGTAAACCAATTCCATAAGTGATTGCAACTCTTTTGTGTTTTTCTAAAGAAGTATCCATACGTTTTGCCGTACTGAAACCAATAGTGATTAAAGCTATCGCGATGATCATCATGGCAATGTGTTCCACGGTATAAAATCTAAGGACTGAACTTTCCATCACTCCGGACTCAAAAGAGACTTTAGGACTGATGAAATAAAGAACCAACCCGATCAGCAATTGGATGTGAGTGAAGATGAGGGCCAAGAGTGCAGATAGACGATCTGATTTCTGATATTCTTTTTGTCCGCTCCAACCCGAGATGGCTTTGAATAAAGCCCAGACAATTAAAACTAAAACGATCCATCGAAGTCCTGAGTGCGCGTGAAGTAAACCGGTGTACATATTCTTATCTGTTAATTTTAAATTTCGTTTAGAATATAGCGAAAATTAATCGCTAATCTTTGAATTTAGCTTTCGGAGTATCCGTTTCACCCTTCGTCTGTTCACCCCAAGATCGTACGCTCCAAGCCGGCTGGCACTTCGGATATAAACCGTGGTTTTGCTTCCGGACTCTTCGATGATAACATCAACGTCGTCTTTAAAATGAAAGATCGGGATTCGATAAACGGCATGAATCTCAATTCGTTTTGGGTCTATGACCTTAAAGCTGTGAGCTTCGTCTTCAAAAATATGCGTTAGTTTTTCAAAGACTTTTTCCATCCCGGCTTTAAAGTCATGGGATGTCCTTACACAATTTGGAGTGGCAGGACAGGGAGGAAGTGGATGATTTTGTCTCTTTTTAGCCATTAAATATCACTTTGGTATTTTCGTGATCCGGTGGCAAAAGAAATCAATTCAGTTCAAAAAATCGTTCCATCTGCTGGAAAAAGGAATCCAGATCTTCACAAACATGAAACAAGGAAAGGCTTTCTTTATGGATGAAATCATGCTCAACGGCATTATTGGTAAACTGCAAAAGCCCGTCAAAGTACCCATCCACATTTATTATAAATATCGGTTTATTGTGGATTCCAAGCTGCCGCCAGGTTAAGATCTCAAAAAACTCATCCAGGGTTCCGAAGCCGCCGGGCAAAACTAGAAAGGCATCAGATAAAGACTCCATGAGTGCTTTTCGGGTGTGCATATCCTGTGTCTCATGGAGATCGGTGAGGCCTTTGTGGGCTACTTCACGATTTTTAAGCTGAGTTGGGATCACTCCAATAACATCTCCACCCTCGGTAAGGGCCGCATTTGCAATTTCCCCCATGATCCCGACTTTTCCCCCGCCATAGACAATTCCCCAGTCCCTGTGAGCAATTTCCCGTCCTGCTTGTTTTGCTATTTCGGGGAATTTAGGATAGTTGCCTTTTCTTGAGCCACAATACACGCAAATATGTTTTTTCATGCCAAAGAAAACATTCGGTTCAATACGGCATCCAGCTTTTCAACAAAATATCGCACATCATCTTCGGTATTCTGCTTTCCAAAACTGATACGAATACTTGACTTGGCAAGCCCTTCCTCCATTCCAATACCATTCAGTACATGCGAAGGTTCAACGGCACCTGACGTGCATGCTGATCCGTTCGAGACACAAATTCCTTCGATATCCAGGTTCAGCAACAGCATCTCTCCGTCAATAAAATGGCCTTGTTCATCACTGAAAGAAAGATTGACAATATGTGGCACACCATTGTCTTTAGGACCATTAACGGTATAATTGAAACCAAGCTTTTCGTCCATCATTTTAAGAAGCAATGAGCGTAATTTCTTGAAATGTTTTTGATGCTCATCCATTTCTGAAACAGCCAGCTCAAGCGCTTTTGCGAATCCTACAATTCCGGGCACATTCAAGGTTCCGCCCCGTCGGCGTCTTTCCTGGGAACCGCCATTCATCCACGGTATCCAGCGCGAGCCATTTTTTACGTACATGATCCCGGCACCTTTTGGCCCATAGATCTTATGGGCGCTTCCGCTGAGGAAATCAACTCCCAAATCTTTCACATTTAACGGAAGTTTACCGAGACTTTGAACCGTATCGGAATGAAAAGGGACTCCGTGTTCTTTGCAAACTTCAGCAATTTCTTCCAGCGGATTAATAGTCCCGATCTCGTTATTTACATGCATGAGGGTAACCAAAGCTGTTTTGTCTGTGATCACTTCTTTGACGGCATCTGCTGTGATAGTCCCGCAATTACGTGCTCTGGCAAATACCGGTTTTACACCCTGCATTTTTGCGAGTTCAACGGTGTGAAGTACTGCATGGTGTTCCAGCTCGGAAGTAATAACTTCATTTTTATCTCCCGAAACAGCCAAAACACCTTTAATAACTGCATTATCACTTTCGGTGCCGCCACTGGTAAAGATGATCTCAGATGGCTCAGCTCCTATCAAAGCAGCTACTTTTTCACGGGCATCTTCCACGATCACTTTTGATTTTTGGCCAAGGTGATGAGGTGAATTCGCGTTTCCATAATTATCCTTAAGGAAAGGAAGCATGGTTTCCAGTACCCGCTCATCTAAGGGGGTGGTAGCTGCATGATCTAAATAAACCGTTCGCATGAAATAAGATAGGTTGGATTAATTTTTCAGTGTAAGAAAATATCCAAATTATGGGTGAAAAGCAGGAACGAAAAGATGGTTCATCAAAACTTCATTTCATGATAAGATCTTGGTACATTCAAGCCGAATTTAAAACACAATTTAATTGCTCGATCATGGCTAAACTCACTCTCAACGATATCGAAGTAAAAGGCAAGAAAGTTCTGATGCGCGTGGATTTTAACGTCCCTATCGAAAATGGCAAGATCACCGACGACAATCGTATTGTGCAGGCCCTTCCTTCAATCAATCATGTAATAGAAAATGGAGGCCTGCTGATCCTTACCAGTCATTTGGGTCGGCCGGCAGGAGAGTATGATCCTGAATTCTCTCTAAAGCCAACAGCAGAACATCTGGCTACTTTAGTGGATACAAAAGTTCATTTTGCCGAAGACTGCATTGGTGAAAAGGCTGAATCGGTAATAGCCAAAGCGGAATTCGGTGAAATTGTAGTGCTCGAAAACGTACGCTTTCATTCCGAAGAGAAAGAGAATGATGAAGCTTTCAGTAAAAAACTGGCAGCCCACGGCGACCTGTTCGTGAATGATGCTTTTGGAAGCAGTCATCGGGCACACGCTTCGGTAGCAGGGGTAACAAGATACCTGCAACCGGCTGTATCGGGATTTTTGTTAGAAAAAGAGATCAAATATCTGGAAGAAAGTATCAATGACCCCGGGCGTCCTTTTGTAGCCATTTTAGGGGGAGCTAAAGTTTCGGATAAAATAGGGGTGATAGAGAACCTGATCTCCAAAGTAGATACGATCATTATTGGCGGTGGTATGACCTACACCTTTTACAAGGCCAAAGGATGGCCAATTGGAAATTCATTAGTAGAGGACGATAAAGTGGATCTGGCCAAAGAGCTGTTGCTAAATGCAGAAGAAAAAGGAATTCGCTTTATGCTGCCTATAGATTCAGTGGTCGCCAAAGAGTTTAAAAATGATGCTGAGCATAAAGTGGTAGATGAGGATGGTATAGAAGACGGGTGGATGGGATTGGATATTGGCCCTCAATCGTCCATTGCTTTCGGTAATCAAATTAAGGCAGCTAAAACGGTACTTTGGAATGGTCCGATGGGTGTTTTTGAAATGGAAAATTTTGCAGATGGAACTTTTGCCGTAGCAGAGGCTCTTGCCGAGGCTACTAAGTTCGGAGCAACAACCATTATTGGTGGTGGAGATTCAGCTGCTGCTATTAAACAAGCCGGTTTGAGTGATGATGTTTCACATGTTTCGACCGGTGGGGGTGCAAGCCTGGAATATTTAGAAGGGAAGGAGCTTCCGGGTGTAGCTTCCCTTACGAATAAGTAATAGGTTGTGACATATCAGAAATTTTCAACAGGCTGGATAGCATATGGCCTTTTAATGGTTCTTCAAATCATTTAGGAAAAATTCATGTTCTTACAGTATTCTTAGTATCAAATATATTTTATGAACGAATATCCGCTTTTATTACGAGTAACCATCCGGCTTGCTTTTCTTTTCTTAGTAATTGCTGCCCTTATATTGACCCAGCAACTGTTTGTCCCACTCTTTCTGAGTATCATGCTGGCCTACCTCTTGTTCCCCTACGCCGATTGGCTGGAAGCTCATAAAGTGCCAAGGATACTTACGAACCTGATAGTGGTAATCGGATTTTTAGTATTTTTGGGAGGCATCATCTTCAGCATAAGTGCGTTATCGACCAACTTTACGGAAGACTTCCCGAAGATCAAGGAACAGTTTGAAGGTAATCTTCAGTCTATATTGGGTTCCATTACAGCATTTACCGGTATTTCCAGTGATGGAATAGACGGCTTTATAAGAGATCTTGGAGAGACGGGTGAATACATTACACAGCTTTTTACGGCCACAACAAACACCCTGCTGAGTATTGGTTTATTGCCGGTTTACACTTTTCTACTCCTCTTTTATCGGGATAAATTCCGGGATTTTATCTCCATGCTTATCGACAGCGAACAAGAGGAAGTAGTGCAAAATATTTTTGATCAAGCTTCTGAAGTAGTTCCGAGATATCTAAAAGGTCTTTTGATCGTTTGCTTCATTTTGGTAGGACTGAATTCCTTAGGCTTTTACCTGATCGGAATTGAATATGCTTTATTATTTGGCATCATTGCCGCTTTGTTCAATCTTATACCCTATTTGGGAACCATTCTTGGATATGGGGTTGTGCTGTTATTTGTTTTAGGAACCCAGAGCCCTTCACTTGCATTTGCAGTGATCATTCAATTTTTGATCGTGCAGTTCATCGAGAATAATATCCTAACTCCCAATATCACCGGTTCCTATGTACAAATAAATCCGCTGGTGATCATCTTTTCACTGATCGCTGCCGGCATGGTTTGGGGGCTTCCGGGAATGCTTATCATTATTCCTTATCTGGGATTATTCAAGATCGTTTGCGAGAATGTAGACAGTTTAAAACCCATTGGATTTTTGTTGGGAACCCGAGGAACCGAGCGGCATTCCATTACCATAAAATCTCTTCAAAGGAGGTTTGGGTGGTTGGATAATTCGGAATGATCTTATAAGGTTCCTGCATTGATTCCGAAAGCAACTTTGGTAAGATACCTCTTCAATTTCATCTTAGATTTACTACTTTTCACTACTCACTCAAAAGAAAATGGAAAGTATGTCAGATGATTTGGATTCCATCCGCAAGAAACTGGATGATATTGACCGCACGATCTTAAAAGCCCTGGCTCAGCGACAGGGATTGGTAAAAGAAGTCTCTGAGCTGAAGCTTAAAAATGAGCAGGGTATTCGTGATCTGGAGCGGGAAGAGCTGCTGCTGAATCGCATTAGGGATCTTGCTCATGAAGTTGGTTTAGACCGATATTATGCGGAGCATTTGTTTCGGGAGATCATTACCAATTCGGTGCGGTTTCAAACCCATTCTTTGGTAGATCATCAAAATGAAAAAGCCGACGGTGAGCTGATCAGGGTTTCCTATCAGGGAACGGATGGGGCCTACAGTCATCTTGCGGCTACCCGTCATTTTAGTGAGCGGTATGCTAAAGTGGACGCCATCGGTTACGACACGTTTCAGCAAGCTGCTCAGGCTTTGATGGAAGAGAAGGTGGATTATGCGATCTTGCCCATCGAAAACACTACGGCTGGCTCCATAAACGATACTTATGATATTGTTGGAAATGAAAATATTCATATTGTAGGCGAGGAAATCCTGAAAGTGGTGCATTGTCTGATGTCGGTAGAACCGGTTGAGCTTTCCAAGATCAGGCGGATCTTATCTCACCCTCAGGCAATCGCCCAGTGTACATCCTTCCTGTCCAAATTGCCGCGGTGTAAAGTGGAATCATATTTGGATACAGCCATGTCGGCCAAAAAGATCCTGGAAGATGGGGATATCACCCAAGCCGCTATCGCCGGGGCTCATGCCGCAGATCTTTATGGTTTGCATGTGATTGAAAGTGACATTGCAAATCAACGTGAGAATTATACCCGCTTTGTTGTTGCTGCCAGGGAGCCGGTGAAAGTAGATATTCAGATTCCCGCAAAAACATCGTTAATGATGGTGACTTCCAATGAAGAAGGTTCTCTGATAGAATGCCTGAATATTCTTCACAACCATAAGATAAATATGGCGAAGCTGGAATCGCGTCCAAGAATGAACGAGCCCTTCAGGTACACATTCTATCTGGACATACATGGGAATATTGAAGATCAGGAAGTTTTCAATGGGCTAGAGGAGCTCAGTGATAAAGCTGAGGAACTGAAGATCCTGGGCTGCTATCCCAAACAAGAGAATTAAGAAGCTAGAAAAGTCATCCTGAAGATTACACAGAGTGGTTAGCAAATGGAATCAGGAGCTTACTTTATCAGAGCCCTGGAATTGAAAAAATCCGGAACTTTACACTGCAGCTTTAAATAGAAGTATTATCCGAATATTTTTTATTTGCTTTATCATTTATGAATCAACGTTTTTTAAAAAAACTGCTGATACTATCAGTATTGATTGTATACCTTGCCTCATGTGATCTAATTAGTTCAAATAATAATGAAGAAGGTTGTTTCATTCAGACAGGTATCGCCAGCTGGTATGGTGAAGATTATCACGGTTCGCTGACTGCTAATGGTGAAATATATGATATGGAATCGATGACGGCTGCCCATAAAAGACTTCCATTTAATTCCATTGTAAGGGTGAAAAACCTGGAAAATGGGGTGAATGTTATTGTACGTATCAATAACCGAGGACCGTTTGTTGAAGGAAGGGTGATCGACCTATCGCGGAAAGCGGCAAGAGAGATCGGCATCATCACGGAAGGTTTAGCTGATGTGGATTTATATTTGATAGAAAAAGGGGAAGGGGAAATTCCGGATGATTTAAAGTGTATGTAGATCAATCAAGAACGGCTCCATTGTAAATGCCAAGCGATTTGAATTTTGACTGTAAGATTTGATCTGCTGCTAGTTGAAATCCGAGCCGAACTGATGAATAAAAGAAACGTATTTTAAGAATTGATGCTTTTCTTCCCGTCTTTCCACTCAAGGGTAAAACTGTCGGTATCAGCCAGAGATGCAGAAGTGCGGATCCATTTATCCTCTTGCCAAACACGAACAAAACCTTTTTCAAGAGGCCCGTTTGGGTTTTTCTTATCCAGGATGTGCTGATAACCGGTTAGCTTTTCCTTATGGTTTCGAAGTAGCGTTTCTGTACGGTGCTTCAGGTTTTGGTCAAGCGTAAGAATACGGGATCGGGCCGATTCCATTTTCTGCTTCACCGCCAATAAAGCATGGGATCTTGCGATGTTCGCCACTTTTTCTTTATAAAGCTGAATAGCTCCAACCGTATTCATTTCGAGACGTTTAGAAAAATCCTCCACTAAAAATCGAATTTCATTGATATCAGGAACTGCAATAACGGCCGCTTGGGTCGGGGTAGCGGCCCGGACATCAGCCACAAAATCAGAGATCGAAAAATCGACTTCATGTCCCACCGCACTAATGATAGGAACTTCACTCGCAAATACAGCCCGAGCAACTGCTTCCTCGTTAAAAGGCCAAAGGTCTTCCAAAGAACCTCCGCCACGACCAATAATGACCACATCTACATTCTTTTGAGAGGAGAAATACTCAATACCTTTTACGATCTCCGGCGCGGCATTCACTCCCTGCACGCTGGCATGGTAGAGCTTCACAGTAGCGAGCGGCCATCGTTTTTCGAGTGTAGAGCGAATGTCCTGAAAGGCAGCTCCGGTAGCTGAAGTTACTACTCCAATGCGTTCCGGGAATTTAGAGAGAGGCATTTTGTGCCGGTCTTCAAATAAGCCCTCTTCCTTTAATTTCGCCTTCAGTTTTTCAAACGCTTGCTGGAGTTTCCCGATACCTGCTTGCTGAACCAAGCTCACGATCATCTGATACCTGCCATGAGGAGCGTAAACCTGAATATCTCCCCCCACTACAATTTGCTGTCCATCGGTGAGATTTATATTGAGGCGCTCTGCAGTATTTCGCCATATCACACAAGGCAAGGAAGCTCCCGAATCCTTCAGGGTAAAATAATAATGTCCATTCCTGCTTTGATTTACATTGCTGGTTTCGCCTTCCACGAGGATATCTATGAAATTCTGCTCCAATACATTTTTGATCTTATCGGTGAGCTGTGATACGGTAGGGATATCGAATAAAAACGGGATCTGTTTGTCGGACATGGGTGAATTTGGAATGGGATTAAAATTCTGCTTTAAGGTAAGAAGGATTGAAATCCTTCGCTTGGGTAAAGGAGGAATGTTAGGGTGGTTTATGATTCAGAGATAAAAATTTTTTGTAAGGAATAGATTTGAAGATGCTCTTACAGTATAGACATCAATTAGGGTTATAGATTATGCCGAAGACATTAAATCGGGTTTGGGTACATGCTGTGTGGAGTACAAAATATCGGGAGCCTTTGATTAAACGTTATTTTCGGGGTGAATTGAATTCCTTAATAAAACAACAAGGTGCAAATTGGGGTATTCAAATAGACACCGTCAACAGCATGCCCGATCATATTCATGTATTAATGAAAATTCCTACTACATTGAACATTTACGAAGTCCTAAAATTGATCAAAGGAGCTTCCTCAAATTGGGTGAATGATCATTATTTCCCAAGTCAGCAATTTAAATGGCAGGAAGGGTATAGTGTATTTTCTGTGAGCCTAAAAGAGCTCTTAATGATCAGAAATTATATTTATAATCAGGAAGTGCATCATGCAAAAAGATCTTATCAGGAAAAAATAAAAACATTATCCCAAGCTGAAGATCTTATCCTTTAACACAGCGAAGGATTTCAATCCTTCAAGAATATATATCGAATCCAATGACCAAAACCGAGATCGAGCAATACCTTTATAAACACATCCCCATTACCAAAGCATTGGGAGTGAAGGCTGTTGCATTTTCGCAGGGAGAGGTGAAATTTGAAGCACCGTTATCAAAGAATATTAATCATCGTTCCACAGCCTTTGGAGGAAGTATCAGCAGTTTATTGATCACCACTTGTTGGTCTTACTTAAGACTCTTGCTTGATGAGATTCAGCCAATCCCAAGAATTGTTATAGGCCGAAGTGAAACCAAATATCTCAAACCAGTTTTCTCTGATTTTACGGCAAAATTAATGATGCCGGCACAACAAGATGTGGCGTTATTTATGGAAACTTTCCAGCGGTTTGGCAAAGCACGTATCGAACTTAGTGCCACCATTGAACAGGAAGGCGACTTAGCAGCTAAATTTCAGGGAAATTTTGTGGCCATAAAACAGAAGTCTTGAATTTATTTTGGCGATGGTATTTTGAACATTTCGGGAAACAAGCTTTAAACTAAAATTGCAAAGGGTTAGCTAAAGTGTGTATATTTATACACACTATAATTTATACTCACAAATCTAAGATTTGCCTGCAAAAAAAATCACCATTTCTATAATCTGGGATAAGTTAGGTCTAAGTTTGTCAGCACTATGTGCCATACATTGTTTGTTTGTTCCGGTTATCCTGGCTGTACTTCCACTTAGTCCTGTTGCCCTTACCATCGAGCATTGGCTACACCCGATATTTGTACTACTCATTGCGCCAACTGTTTTTTATGCAGCGCGGAGAAGTCATTACAACAAAAAAATTGTTTCTTTCCTGTCTGCCGGGTTTATCCTGATCATTATCGGCTGGCTGGCCGGGGATTATTGGTTGGGAGAACTTTTTGAAACCATAGCAACACTTGTTGGTAGTATTGTTTTGATTGCGGGTCACTGGCTAAATTACCGACACCATCAAACATGCAGTAACAGTTCTCATACACATCACCCATTAGAAGAATCGTTATTAAAAGAGCAGGAACATGAAACGACTTAATTTTACTTTAGATAATGCAACGGTTGAATTGCTGAACAAACTCGCAGCCAAATTTTATGAGGGTAATAAATCCCAAACGGTTCGGGCTGCCTTGGAAAGCTTAGCAGCCCATCAAGGCCATGATGGTTGGGTTATTACGGGCTACACTACCACCAGAACTGATCATAATGTAAGTTGTCATTCATGTGGAGGCCAGTATTCAGAAGGGAATATTGTTTTCAAACCGGTTTTTGAAAAAGGAAACAGTCCGGCTGCTATAAGTCATATTCCCAAAGAAGAATGGATTGAATGTTCTGACTGTGTAGAAAGTATGTGAATGCTTCAAATCCGTTTTGTTTTAACTTTGTGCTTTAAGTCCTAATCACGGTATATTTGCGATCGAACTTTTAAGCCAAAATTACACCTATGCTCCTCAAAAATGTAAAGCCCGTTAGTAACTCCCACAAAGGTAAAGATACCATGGATATCCGCATTGAGGAAGGCTCGATCAAAGAGATCGGTTCCGGGTTAAAAGCTAAAAAGGGGGAAGAGTCCCACGATCTCAAAGGCGTATACGTTTCACCGGGCTGGATGGATATGCATGTACACCTGCGTGAGCCGGGATTTGAGCATAAGGAAACTATTAAGACCGGCTGCGATGCAGCAGCTTTTGGAGGCTTTACGGCTGTGGCTTGTATGCCAAATACCAAGCCGGCTACGCATACGCGTGATGTGGTAGAATACATCATTAAGAAAGCTGAGAAATTACCAGTTGATGTACATCCGATCGCGTGTGTAACTAAAGAGCGTAAAGGGGAATCCATAGCAGAAATGGCAGACATGAAAGAAGGCGGGGCAGTGGCTTTCAGTGATGATGGTGATCCGGTTTATAACTCTCAGGTAATGCGGGTGGCACTGGAATATTCTTCTATGCTTGGAATGCCGATCATAAACCATGAAGAGGATCTTGAGCTCTCGAGGCCAGGACATATGAATGAAGGTAAAGTTTCAACCCGGCTTGGTCTGGATGGAACACCCGGTATTGCAGAAGAGGTAATGATAGCACGTGATATTTTACTTGCCGAGTATACCGGCGGACATATTCATGTTGCTCATATCAGCACAAAGGAAGGTGTAGATTTGGTTCGAAAGGCAAAGAAGAAAGGGATCAAGGTAACCACTGAAGTTTGTGCCCACCATTTTGATCTGACGGATGAGGAGATCGATCGTACGAATTATGACACCAATTTTAAAATGCATCCTCCGCTACGAACCCAAGAAGATGTAGATGCAATGGTTGAAGGCTTGGCAGATGGCACTATTGATGCCATTTGTACCGACCATGCACCACACGCTATTGAGGAAAAAGAAGTAGAGTTTATTTATGCTCCTAACGGAATTATTGGGATGGAAACAGCTTGGTCAATCTCTAACAAGCGACTTTTTCAAACCAAGAAATTAGATCTGCAGCAGCTTATGGATAAGTTGGTCTATAAGCCACGTGAGATCCTGAATCTGGAGATCCCGGAAATAAAAGAAGGAGCCAGGGCTAACCTTACTTTTTTTAACACCGATGAAGAGTGGGTCTTTAGCCCAAAGAATGTGCGTTCCAAGTCCAAGAACTCACCTTATTTGAATGAGAAGCTGAAAGGTCGGGCGGTTGGAATTTATAATAAAGGTCAGCTGGTATTGAATGAGCTTCGATAAATTACTATCCATAGAGACTGCAACTGACATTTGCTCCGTTTGCTTTCAGGATGAAATGGGCGAGGTCCATGAAAAGAGGACCGAGCGGAAAGGGTCACACTCTGAGCTGTTGTTTTTGTTTGTAAGAGAGCTGATGGAAGAACAAAACTTTAAAATGAATGATCTGGGTGCGGTATTGGTGAGTACCGGTCCAGGTTCTTACACCGGCCTGCGAATCGCAGCGAGTGGGGTAAAGGGGATGCTATTTGGCAGTGATGTCAAGGTTTTTGCAGGCAATACGCTGGCAGGGTTTGCTCAATCTATAGAAAAGGGAACTGTGCATGCAGTAATTAATGCCCGAAGGAAGCATTTGTATCATCAAAAATTTGAAAAAGATAAAACGTTGAACGCTATTTCTGAGCCCAGGATAATGGAATTGAAAGAGATAGAAAGTAAGCTTAGTCCTCTGGATCTTATGATCGGAACAGGAATTGATCGTTTGAGCAAAGAAAGCATGCAGGGTGTAATAACACTAGATCTTATAAATATATCTGGGAAGGGTCTGATCTCACTTTTCAACAGTTCAGTGAGGAATAACTTCTTTGCAGAAACAATAGCTGAGGATTTGGAGTCTAATTATTTGAATAGCAGCCAAGTGAATAATACCTCGGTATAATCATATTCAACATTGAGTGATAGAATCTGTATTTTGTGTCACTGAAAAACTATAAAAACAGCATATGTCCTGGTTTAAAAGAAAAGACGAAAACATCCAAACAAACACCAAAAAAGAAATGCCGGAAGGTGTTTGGATCAAAGTGCCAACTACCGGTGAAACCATCCATAAGCGCGAGTTGGAGGATAACCTCTGGGTAGACCCTTTAAGCGGATATCATTTCAGGATCGGAAGTGAGGAATACTTCAATATCATTTTTGATAATGGAAAATTCGAGGAATTAGGGCACGAGATTCAGCCTACAGATCCGCTGAAATTTGAAGACCGCAAAAAATATAAAGACCGCCTTAAAGAATATCAGAAAAAAACAGGTTTAAGTGACGCAGCGAGAGTAGGTGTTGGGAAAATGAACAAGTTGGATATTGTAGTAGCTTGCATGGATTTTTCTTTTATCGGCGGAAGTATGGGATCGGTTGTCGGTGAGCGACTTGGAATTGCGATCGATCACGCAAGGGAGAACGGATTTCCTTTGATCATAATATCCCAGACCGGCGGTGCCCGCATGATGGAGAGTGTACTAAGCTTGATGCAGATGGCTAAAACTGCAGCCAAACTGGCTCAGCTTGAAGAAGCAAAGGTGCCATATATATCTTATATGACAGACCCAACCACCGGTGGAGTAACAGCAAGCTATGCGATGCTGGGCGATTTCAATATTGCTGAACCCGGCGCTTTGATCGGATTTGCAGGCCCCCGGGTGATACGACAGACTATTGGCCGCGATCTTCCTGAAGGATTCCAGACGGCTGAATATCTATTGGAGCATGGATTTTTAGATTTCATTGTTCCACGAACCAAGATGAAAACAAAGCTTACCAAATTGTTGAAGCTGGTTCTTCATAAAAACTAAATTTAAATTTAAAACCGACCCTGAAAAGAATGCTAATCGCGTTCTTTTCTTATATAAACCCAATTTTAAACTATGAAAATACTAAAACTGTCCGTTTTAATTTTTGCGGTTTGTTCTGTGGCCGTTATTGCTCAGGATAAGAAGCCTATTGAATTCGAACATCTTTTTGATGGAACATTTTCAGAAGATGGAATCGAAAATATTCGGTGGATGAATAATGGAGAATACTATTCAGCCACCCGCGAAAATAAAATTATTCGATTCAATATTCTTAATGGAACTGAACAAGTATTGTTTGACGGGGCTGATTTTGAAGGAAGTGACGGAAGCAGTCCTTTTAATGTCGAAGGCTATCAATTTTCAGCCGATGAGTCCAGATTGCTAATTAAAACAGATGTTGAACAGATCTGGAGAAGAAGTACCCGCGAAAATTATTATGTATATGATATTGCGGCTAATCGCCTTACCAAACTGACACAATCAGAAGAGAAGCAACAGTACGCTGAGCTTTCACCGGAGGGAGACAGAGCGGCTTTTGTGCAAGATAATAATTTGTTTTGGGTGGATCTAACTACAGGTAAAGAAACTCAGATTACAAATGACGGTGAGTTTAATAAAATTATAAACGGGGCATCTGATTGGGTTTATGAAGAGGAGTTTGGATTTGCTAAGGCATGGTTTTGGTCACCAAATGGTGATAAGATCGCGTTCTATAAGTTTAATGAAGAGCGGGTAAAAGAATTTTTCATGACAGAGTGGGGTGAAATATATCCCGAGGCAGTAAAGTTTAAATACCCAAAAGCTGGGGAGGAAAATTCTATTGTATCCATTCATGTGTATGATCTTGATTCCGGTGAGACGGTAACAATGGATGTGGGAGAAGAGACGGATCAATATATTCCACGTGTTAACTGGACAAGAGACAACAACATACTGGCCATTAGCCGGATGAACCGCTTACAAAATAGACAAGAGTTGTTATTTGCTGATGCCTCAACGGGAACAACAGAAGTGATCATTTCTGAAGAAAGTGATACCTGGATCGATGTTCATGACAATCTGTACTTTTTACAGAACGGAAAACAATTTATAACAACCAGTGAAAAAGACGGATATAACCATATATATCTTTACAGTATGGAGGGAGAAGAACTCCAGCAGGTGACAGAAGGAGAGTGGGATGTAACGAATTTTATAGGCCATGATGAAAGAAATTACCGCTTATATTTTGTAAGTACTGAAGAATCACCCCTTCAAAGACATCTTTACAGTGCCCGTGTGGATGGAGAAAGAAAACGAAAGTTAACTGAAGGAGAGGGCTGGCACACCATCAACATGAGCGGGGATTTTAAATATTTTATTGGCAGCTGGGGAGACTATAATAAACCAACAGAAGTTGCACTTTATGGACAAGAGGGGCGAAAAATCCGAACCCTTGAAGCAAACTCTGACTTGTCTCAAACGCTGGAAGAATACTCTTTTATTGAAAAAGAATTTATGACTCTGGATGTGAACGGATCAGCTTTAAATGCCTATATGATAAAACCGGCTGGTTTTGATTCAACTCAACAGTATCCTGTTTTGATGTATGTATATGGTGGTCCGGGAAGTCAGACAGTGACTCGCAATTTTGAAAGCGGAATTCGTCCGATGTGGCACCAATTTTTGGCAAATCAGGGATATATTATTGTTTCCGTTGACAACAGGGGAACCGGTGGACGAGGAAGTGATTTCAAAAAGCAGGTGTACAAAAAACTTGGACAGCTTGAAACAGCAGACCAAATTGAAGCTGCCAAGATCATTGCAGATCTTCCTTATGTAGATGAAGATCGTATCGGAATTTGGGGATGGAGTTATGGCGGATACATGTCGTCTTTAGTATTAGCAGAAGGTTCGGATGTTATTAGTACTGCCATCGCTATAGCTCCTGTAACAGACTGGCGCTTTTATGATACCATTTATACCGAACGGTTTATGCAAACTCCCCGACAAAACCCTGAAGGATATGACAACGGTTCACCCCTAAAGAAAGCAAGCCAGATCGAAGGAAATTACCTGATAGTACATGGTACCGGAGATGATAATGTACACTATCAAAATACGATCGGGATGATCGATGCCTTAGTGGCAGCTGATGTTGACTTCGAGACGATGATCTATCCAAACAGAAACCATGGCATTTATGGCGGAAATACCCGACGCCATTTATACCGGTTGATGACTAATTTTATCCTTGAGAATCTATAATTAATACTTTTTATCCTAAATGCTAAACTGTGGACTCATTTTGGTATTCAGGATTAATCATTTAAAATTACCAAATGCGCTTTGCCGATTACGCCAAAATTTATGTAACTGCCGGCCGTGGAGGAGATGGATCTCTACATTTTCGCAGAGAGAAGTATGTACCTAAAGGTGGTCCTGATGGGGGAGATGGAGGAAAAGGCGGTGACGTTAAACTGGTTGGCAACGAACAGTTAAATACCATCCTTGACCTAAGATACCGGAAATATATCAAAGCGTCACATGGTGATAATGGGGCAAAAAGCCGGAAGTCAGGAAAAGATGGCGAACCTGAGATCCTTGAAGTACCGCTTGGAACCGTGGTTTTTGATGCAGAAACCAAAGAGAGATTAGGCGAGATCACTGAGCATGAAGAAGAGCTGGTTATTGCTAAAGGCGGCAAGGGTGGGCTTGGAAACTGGCATTTTAAAAGCTCTACTAATCAGACACCGCAATTTGCTCAGGAGGGAAAACACGGAGAAGAACGGGTTGTTGAATTGGAATTAAAGCTTATTGCGGAAGTAGGCTTAGTGGGCTTTCCTAATGCCGGAAAGAGCACATTGCTTTCAACTCTTTCACATGCAAAGCCTAAGATCGCTGATTATCCGTTTACTACCTTGGAGCCAAACCTTGGAGTAGTGAAGTTTTCAGATTACAGAAGTTTTGTAATGGCTGATATTCCCGGCATTATCGAAGAGGCTCATGAGGGTAAAGGTCTTGGGATCCAGTTTTTAAGGCATATCGAACGCAATAATGTTCTGCTGTTCATGGTAAGTGCCATGACGGATATTGAATATGAGTATAAGGCGTTATTGAATGAGCTTAAGTCGTATCGCAAAGACCTGCTGGATAAGCCCAGAGTTTTGGCTATTACGAAGATGGATTTAAAACAAGACTTTAAGTTAGAAGAAGAACTTCACTTTGATGATGAAATTCCCGTTATTCCTATTTCGTCGGCTACCGGTCATGGTATCGATGAGCTTAGAGAGAAACTTTGGGAATTGATTCAACATGTTAAAGAACAAGAAGCTTAGGATACTTGTAGCACTCAGTATAATACCGGGGTTTGGGTGCCGTCGTGTTTTCAACCTTATTAAACAACTTGACGACCCTGAAGAAATATTTGGTCTCAGCAAACGCAAGCTGAGGACGGTTGAAGGAATCGGTGAAGCATCTGCCCTTTCTCTACTTTCGTTTGATGACTGGGAAAAAGTAGATCAGATAATTACAGAAACTGAAAACAATGGGTCAAAGATCCTCACCCTGCTTGATCCTGAATACCCTCCACTTCTCAAACAAATATACGATCCTCCGGTTTTGTTTTGGTTAAAGGGAGATCCCGAAGCACTTTCAAAACCCGGAGTAGCTGTAGTTGGAACCCGAAATACTTCGGCATACGGGAGAAATATGGCAAAGAATTTAACGAAGGACTTGGCTGAACAAGGACTTTGCATTTTCAGTGGGCTGGCTTATGGAATTGATGCTATTGCTCATAAAACTGCCCTTGAACATAATGCGCCAACAGTTGCAGTGTTGGGATCGGGGATAGATAATCTTTATCCAAAGAAAAATGCGGCCCTGGCTAATGAGATCGTAAAGTCAGGTGGCGCGGTAATTACCGAATACCCATTGGGGACTAATCCTGATGCAGGTAATTTCCCGGTTCGTAATCGTATTGTAAGCGGGATGAGTTTGGGTGTTTTGGTGGTTGAATCGGGTATTAAGGGTGGAAGTATGATCACCGCAGATCTGGGGCTTGATCAAAACCGGGAGGTATTTGCGGTTCCTCATCCGTTGGGAAATCCATCTGGAACCGGATGTAATTACCTGATAAAAAGAGGAGCGGCAAAGTTGGTGCAGACGGTGGATGATATATTGGTAGAATTACCAATAGATGCTTCAACAAAAGATAAAAATCCCATTCCTGAGGAATCAAAACCAAACTGGCAAGACAAAGAGCTTGATGATAGTTCGGTTAAGGTATGTGAAGCTTTAGAAGAGAAGGCTTACCAAATAGATGATCTGAGTGATAAAGTTGGTATCAATACCAGCCAGCTGTTAGTAGCCCTGCTACAGTTAGAAATGGAAGGCTTAGTTCAACAAAAAGCTGGAAAGATCTTTGAATTGAAATAAACCAATCTCGCGATCAGTTCAAAATAAGGTAAGGGATGCAGGCTTTATATATCTTACCAATGAGGCGGAAGATCAACGCCAGTTTAATAAATATTAATGCCGGTCCCGGTTGGTTATGGTTATGCCATAAGCCAATAAAGTAGAGGACATTTCTTGGCTGGTTTCCCCGGAACCGGTTTTTTATCTATCAGGATTTATATCTGTAAATAGCAGCTAAACCGGAATTATTAGGTACTTCTGATTGTGGAAGTCCATATAAAGTACTTCCATTCTTTATCGCCGAAATAGCTGCATGGTTGATCAGGTCTACCGCTTCGCCATTCAACTTGTCAGATATTTCGACCTGATTTTTTTCGGTATCAAAAATACCGTACTGATGAAATCCCATAGGTACAAACAAGGTATCTACTTTTCCGAAATATGCCCCTTTGACAATATCACTTACATCGGTTGAAATCAGTTCGCTGCCTTTTAGGTCATTAAAGCGTTCGATGTCGCTGAGTATTTCTTCTCGGAAATATGATTTTACGATCTCCCAGGATTCATTCTCAATTTCTTTAATACTTTTGTTATCGTAATTCCCCGTGATAAAACTATCCAACACATTGAAGTACTTGTTTGCCTTCTTGTAATAGGATACCATTTTGTCTGGTCCTGCCAGCACAAGCGGGCCGTTTACATTCTTCAGGTATTTGGTAACCTTATTTTCAATATGTTTCAGAAACAGCTCAAGTTCTTTGTTGTTCTCGTCCATCTCGCCACCCTGACCATGGAATACAGATCCGCCGCCACTTGCACCTGAATGATGCTGCATCGATGGTTCATGAACATGGTACTTGAGATGCTCTTCCATGCTTGTTGGAACACTTTCAAAGATCACCTGAGTAGTTTCATCCGGTGCAACCTTGAACATTTTCGTCTCATTTTGACTCAGCACCAACACGTGGTAATCGTTGTGGTGATTCTGTAATTCGAGCAGGGGAGTGATCAAAAAATTATCGGAGATGTAATAGTTTTCCTTTGGGCTGACCGGGATCTTGAAAAGGTCGAAATATTCTTCATTGGCGTAGATCGCCAATCCTTTATCTTGGTGCAGCCAAAATTGATTTTCTTCCGTTTTTGTATAAACAGGTTTAAAAAGTTTATCAACCTTGTTTTCTTTCCACCCTTTTTCTACAAGTTCATTTTTAGCCTTTTGAATAATATTCTTAAGCCTTATTGAGTCTTGTTTACCTTCTTCTCCTTTTTTATGAGTGGGGATAAAAATGGTGACATTTACGTCTTGGGTTTCATTAATAAGCTTTTCAATAGTTTCTCTGTTTACTACACTCATGATATCTCCTTCTTTTTGTATATGTGCTTTATGTACTCATACCAACATATATAAGCTGACAGTGTTCCATTTGACACTGTTAATAATTGTCAATCAATTAAGTAGGTTTCTTAATTAAAGTAAAGCAGTTAAATATATTGTGATCGTTATGCCAATGCCTGAATTTCTTAAAATCAGCTCAACTTTTCAGTGCTTCGATCATAACTTGTATTCTTTTGTCGAGTGTAGCAGCCACTTGAATATAGTCTTCCGGACTCATCAGTTTGGCATTCACACTGCAATAGAATTTGATCTTCGGTTCGGTACCGGATGGACGCACCGAAACAATGGCTCCATCCTCAGTTATAAACTGAAGTACATTCGATCCAGGGAGATCAATGTCGGTTATTTCTCCGGTCGCAATATTTTTTTCTTTTGAAGTTTGATAGTCCTTTACAATAACCACTTGTGAGCCGCCCAATTTTTTGGGAGGATTAGCCCTGAAATTCATCATCATTTTCTGAATTTCTTCCGCTCCTGATTTCCCTTTCTTTGTTACTGAGATGAGATCTTCACGAAAAAGGCCGTATTCAACATACATGTCTAGCAAGGCTTCGAAAAGACTGGTTCCCTGATCTTTATAGAAAGCAGCCATTTCTGCAATAATAGCACAGGATATGACTGCATCTTTATCCCTGACATGTTCCCCTATCAGGTATCCGTAACTTTCTTCCCCTCCTGCGATAAACTGTTTTTTACCCTCCAGCTTAGTCATTAACTCGCCGATGTATTTAAATCCGGTAAGCGTATTGTAACACTCAACTTCTTTGGCATTTGCTATGCGGTCGATGATATAAGAAGTCACGACGGTTTTTACGATATACTCATTTCCTGTGATCTTCCCGGCTTGTTCCAAGGCAGTAAGCATATAATTGATCAGCAGTGAACCGGTTTGATTTCCATTCAGCAATACAAACTCACCATCCATGTTCTTGACAGCAATGCCTACTCGATCGCCATCCGGGTCAGTGGCCATAACCAGGTCTGCATCCACTTCTTTGGCTTTTTCAAGTGACATATCCAGCGCTTCTTTTTCTTCGGGATTTGGATACACCACCGTTGGGAAATTACCATCGGGCTTCATCTGTTCCTCAACAGTGATAACATTTTCGAAGCCAAATCTCTCCAACACATCCGGAACCAGTTTCAGTGTGGTTCCGTGAATAGGAGAAAACACGATCTTGAGATCTTTTTGTCGTTTAATGGCATCAGGAGAAACGGATAATTTCACCAGTTCATCTAAATATTTTTCATCAATCTCTGCCCCGATGGTCTCAATAAGATCATCGTTCCTATCAAACTTTACCTCATCAACAGAAGCGACCTTTTGCACCTCTTCCATCACCATTTTGTCGTGTGGAGCCACCAGCTGTCCGCCATCGGCACCGTAGGCTTTGTAGCCATTATATTCTTTAGGATTATGAGAGGCCGTCAACATCACACCACTTTGGCAACCCAGTTCACGAATGGCATAAGAAAGCTCCGGAGTGGGGCGAAGGGCATCAAAATAATACACGTGAATTCCATTGGCAGAGAACACATCAGCAACTACCTTTGAAAGCACATCAGAATTATTTCGACAATCGTGCGCAATCACCACTTTAATATCCTGGCCGGAATATTGCTTTTTCAGGAAATTTGAGAGTCCCTGAGTTGCCACACCAAATGTATATTTATTTACCCGGTTTGAGCCGACTCCCATTATCCCGCGAAGTCCGCCGGTACCAAACTCCAGATCTTTGTAGAACGCATCGGTGAGTTCATCGAATTTTTCATCTTCCAGTTTTTGAAGGATCTCAGCTTTAGTCTCTTCGTCGTAGCTGCCGTTAAGCCATTGGTCGATCTTATTTTGTACAGCCGAATCTAATGCGTTCATGATCTGAAATACCTTTGTTGATGAATACTTTAGTGAAGGAGAGGAATATAAATAATAAAAGAAGGTGTTTCATAAAAACCTTAGGGAATAGGGTTTTGTATGACATGTCAACTAATTCGATCTGACCGATAACCGGTCAGATCGATGAATTAAGTTTCAAAAGTTAGACTTGCTTAAAGATCACTAGCTACTTATGCAATCTTTTGCCCGTTAATGAATTTTGATACCTTAACATATGAGACCGATGATAACTATTTTTTGTTTTTTACCTCGTCCAGATCTTTCAGTGAAAGCCCCTCCATCAATGCATCGTAATTTGAGATGTCTTTCGGTAAGATCACGCTGTTCTCATCGCGACCAAGGCCGGATAATACTTCCAGGTACTTTTCAGACAGCTGAAGCTTCATGGCTTCGGTTCCTTTAGGCTGAGAAAGGGCAGCGGCCACCTCTTCAATAGATTTTGCAGTAGCCTCGGCTATAGATAAGATCTCCTGGGCATATCCTTCAGCTTCGTTAATACGACGCTGCATTTCGGCTTCAGAGATATTGATGATCTCAGCTCTGACACCCTCTGCATCATTGATCTTAGACCCTTTTACCCCTTCAGATGTAGCAATGATAGCACGGCGATCACGTTCTGCGGTCATTTGTCGCTCCATGGCTTTTTGTACAGTACGCGGAGTCAAGATATTCTTGATCTCGTACCGGTGTACTTTAATGCCCCAGATCTGCTCCACTTCACTCAGCACTTTCACTACTTCCCGGCTCATAGATGCTCGTTCTTCAAAAGTCTCATCTAGCTCCATATTTCCGAGGACGGAACGGGTTGTGGTTTGGGCAAGCTGAACGGCAGCATACCTGTAGTTAGTAACCCCATAACTTGCATTTACGGGATCAACTACGCTTAGGTAGATCACCCCGTCAACCTCAACTTTCACGTTGTCTTTTGTGAAACATTCCTGAGGTTCAACTTCTATGGTTTCTTCACGAAGATCCTGTTTATAAACCACTTTATCGATGAAGGGAATGAGTGCGTGAAATCCTGGTCCCAGTGTTTTGTGATAATTGCCAAGCCGTTCTACAATGAAAGCAAATTGATTGGGAACCAGCCGCAGTGAGCGAACAAACTGGTACATCACATAGATGGAAAATAATCCTAATAAGACCTTACTGATTGTTTCAAAAATTTCCATGATTACTCTCCTTAATTAGTTGTATTTGTTTTTGAAGGGGCACCTTTGGTGTGATCGCTGATGGTGCCAACCCCTTCAAAGAATGTTTTCAGGTTGGCTGTTTCGGTAGGCAACACTGATACATTTGATTTCTTGATGATATTTCCGAATTGCTTGATGTATTGTTCAACCAGTTTGGTTTTAACGGCAATATCCCCGCCGGGACGTTCAATGGCTTCTGCCACGCGTCTGATTCCGGTTGCCGTTGCCGTTGCTATGAGTTCAATTTCTTTGGCGCGGCCTTTCGCTTCGTTAATACGCTTTTGCCGGTTGGCTTCTGAGATCAAAACCTGACTTTGCTGTTCCCCTTCCGATTCATAAATACGAGCCTGCCGGTGACCTTCAGAATTAGTGATCTCAGCCCTTTTTGCCCGTTCGGCTTCCATCTGCCTTTCCATGGTGTCAACGATCTCACTGGAGGGACGGATATTCTTTAGCTCATATCGCATCACCTTAATGCCCCAGGGATCGGCGGCTTTATCAATTTCACGGACGATATTTTCATTCATTTTCTCGCGTTCAGAAAAAGTATCATCCAGCGTCATTTTCCCGATCTCGCTTCGCATGGTGGTTTGGGCCAGGTTCACTGCCGCTGCCTGATAATTCGAAATGCCGTAACTGGCTTTGTGTGAATTCATCACCTTTAGATAGACAAGTCCGTCAACGGAAACTTCAATATTATCTTTGGTGATACAGGTTTGGCTGGGAACGTCGAGCACTTGTTCACGCATTTCCTGACTATAGGCCGGACGATCCACAAAAGGAATGAGAAAATGGAATCCCGGTTTCAGGGTCTTTTTGTACTTACCAAGCCGCTCCTGTATAACTTCTTCGCGAAACTCAACGATCTGAAATAACCTGGTGAGTACGAAGTACGATAAAACGATAATGACTAAAAGTGTGGTCCACATATCAGTTCTTGTTTGAGTCTTTAAGTTGATTATTTGGGGAGTCGATAATATCTATGGGCTCAACGATCCAGGTGGTGTTATCCCGATACTTGATGCGCACCTGAACGCCGGCGGGAATCTCACCTTCTAAGGAGCGGGCCTGCCATGAAATTCCCTGAAAACGAATCCGGCCCTCATTGTCGAGTTCATTAATTGGCTCGATCGCTTCTGCGACCTGATCCATTGCTTCATAATCCTCATCGGCAAGTTTATACGAGCTTTCTCCTTTAAAGTATTTATTGATGAACGGACGTATGGCAATGGTCAAGGTAGTAGACATGAGCAACCAAACAAAAGTTGCGGTAAATGGATCTTCAAGGAAACCAAAGTAGCGAAGGGCGCCAACGCCCAGGCCACTCACCCCCAAAAGGAAGGCTACCCCACCGGGAAGTACGGCTTCAAGCAGCATCAGTAGAATACCGCCAATTAAAAAGATCCAGGTTAAAATTTCACTATCCATATGTGCAAACCCATGATTTTGTTTCCGTATAGATAGGGATTTGAGGGCAAAAAATCTCCTTCTATTTGAATTTATTTTTTTGATTCTTAGCAGGGAAAAGTGAAGTCTTTACTGTATAGCTTTTGAAACGAGCTTTTTTTACAAACAATGATCTGCAATAATATTTCTCAATTTTTGAATGGTTTGAGCATGGTAAACGAAAACGCGACCCGAGTGAGTCATAAGTTCCAGGGAATCAGGGCGGATGGTACTTTTTTTCGCATACATGAAATTACCGGGTGTTATTTTTCAACCATCTCTTTATTTGTAAAACCCCTCCTATAACGGCTACAACTCACTATTAAAGTAATTCATCCTATATACTCTCATATACAAGTTGTTTGGCATGAATATTGTAACTCGGATAATAAACATTCAATTGTCTCTGATTTAATTAAATGAGAAAAAATCTGGACATATAAATTATAGAGAGAACATCACCATGAAAATTTTTTGGACTTTAATAGTATTGATTTTTTTTGCCGCAATAAGCTGCGACACTAATAATGCACCGTCTGTTTACACGCTAAATGTGACCGTTACCCCTGAAGAAGGTGGAACAGTAAGCCCAACCAGCGGCATCTTCGATAAAGGTTCCAGGATTGAAATTGTATCAGAAGCCTTTGAAGGGTGGAGGCTGGGGGAATGGCAGGGAGATGCATCCGGGGATAGTGAGATCTTCATTATCGAATCTATGAACGAAGACAAAGATATAAATGCGAATTTTGTACCCTTAGAATCTTCTTTATGGGCAATGGGCTACAACCACAATGGGCAGCTCGGTGACGGAGTCCGAGTGGATCAACTTAATCCGGACTGGAGTGATTATGATGTAGTAAAGGCGGAGGCCGGTTCATGGCACAGTTTGTATATAAAAAAGAATAGCGAGCTTTGGGGAATGGGTTACAACTTTCACGGACAGCTTGGTGACGGTACCACCGAAGATCAACGTTATCCGGTTTGGATAAGCAACGATGTGGCCGACGTATCTGCAGGAGAAATTTTCAGCGCTTATGTTACCAATAGCGGAGCGCTTTATACAATGGGAGCTAACGAGGAAGGACAGCTTGGGACTGGAACGACAACATCGCATATCACTCCGGTTCAAATCGATGATAACGTAAAAAGCGTTGAAATTGGGGAGTGGCACGGCCTGTATATTAAAAATGACGGAACACTGTGGGGGATGGGAAGAAATACTGATAATCAATTGAGCAGCGATACCGTTAGTTTTTATTCCACACCATTTCAAATTGACACCGATATAGAACTAGCAGCAGCTGGCAAGCGGCACACCTTGTATGTTAAGACAGACGGAACGCTTTGGGGCTTTGGTGGTAATGCCTCCGGTCAGTTGGGTGACGGAACTACCCAGAGACGCAGTCAACCGAT
>NZ_DASSWP010000176.1:0-3142 GCF_035704785.1 Gracilimonas sp.
CGTCAGCCGGCTTACCGTATGGCTGCCCCTTCGCATTCCTTTTTCCATAATCCCAAAATACCACCTTTTAGATTTTTTCGGAATACTAAAGTGCTGCACTGAAAGTGCAGGGTTTTAAACCCTGGGCTGGGACCAATAAAAAAGTCCCCTTTATGAGGACCAAAAATAACATGGCTGATTATTTATCCGAAGAGTATTTCATTTCTGATAACCGTCTTTACAGACTTCATGAAGGCATGCTGCTCGGTGAGCTAGAGAACCCAGATCTCAAAGACCGGATCTATGAGGAATTTGAAGCATTCAAACGTAAGAACAGTTATGTAACAGGGAAAAATAAACTCATTGAACTAACTGATTCCCAAAAACGTGATTTTCATGAACTCAACAATGAGTTACAGTTTCTCGGGGACGAAAACTTGACAGAACTCAATGCCTCAGAACTGTTCAACATTGCACGTGATTCAGCGTTCAGTTCCAACTATGAATATGCACAGATCTTACTTAGGCATGCTTTAAGGAGCTCACCAAGCTTTCATGATGCCCGGCTGCTTTATGGCCGAACCCATGCCTGGAGCGGAGATTATGATAACGCCATATCTAAATTTGAGGAAGTACTGGAAAGAGCACCCGATTATCAGGATACTTACAGTGCCCTGGCCGATGTCTATTATTGGCAGGGGCTACACGAAAAGAGTCTTGAATATACAGAAATGGGTTTATCTAAGGATGACACCTATCTCCCTTTGATCTTCAGAAAAGCACGAAGCTTTTACTTTCTGGAGAATACTGACAGTGCAAGAGTTTGGATCGACAAAGGGCTGAACCTTGATCCTGATAACACCAATCTGCGCGACCTACAGATCCAGCTTTCCGGGAATTAGAATTTATAGACTACTCCCCCATTCAGGGTGATAACATTAATAAAATTATCAGGGTTGAAAGCGAGTTCCTGTCGGGTTAAGTCAAACGAAAGAAAAGCAGAAAGGTTATATCGCAGTTCTTTATATCCATCTATTCCTATGAACTGTGATTCTGTGAAGAATACATCTCCTGATACATTCTGAAAGCGTCGTTCTTCCGGATAAAACCCAAAACCACCACGGAAGGTGATATAATTTTCCGGTCCGGCCAGGTATTTGCGAGCCAGCAGGCTCAGCGATCGGGAAACACCTATTGAATTAGGTGTGATGTACGGCCTCACGGTAAACAGCCAGTTGCCCTGATACTTTGAAACGGTTCCGGTGAAGATCCACACATCACTGTTAAACCTGAGATACCTAAATCCGGCAGACACTTCAAATGCACGAGGCAGGTTCTTATACAATTCAGCACCGGATCTGAATTCCGGAAACAGAGAGCTTGAGGAATATCCGGCACTTACATATCCGTACCATCCATCTGTGATGGAGGGATAGAAATCGAGCTCGGCCTGCAATCCGTCGGTTGAAAACCTGCGCTGATAATTTAGACGTCCTATGATTGACCCATAATTAGTGCGGCGTGAAAGTTGGACATATCCTTTGTGGATGTCATCAAAAATATCCTCAAAAGTATCGTAGGTGTAACCCGTGGTCAGCGTATAATCCTGACGGGAGGTTTTGATGCTCTCCCGAAGTTGTTGGGCTTCAGCGTTGGATTTGTCGATCTGTTCAAGCTGATTGAGTACCTGCAGTGCCTCTTTGTCTTTACCTGCAGAATTCAACGATTCGGCACGTTTCAGTAGTACATCTTTATCAACTGAATGATATTTGACAGCCTGTTTTGAATAATTAAGCATGGCCGTTTCATTTTCGGCCCACCGCTCATTATCGATAGCGGCAAAGAGGGCATCCTTATAGTCCGGACGTTTTTCAAGCACGTAATTCAGTTCCACACGGGCTTTATCGTAGCTTCCATCCCATGCATAGGTTCGGGCGATCAAAATACGTACATCGTGATAATCCGGTGATCGCTCCAGAATGGCATAGGCTAATTCTCTTGCTTCCTCGCGCTGACCGTCAAACGCCAGTTCACGAGCTTGCTGGAACGCTTCATCTATATTTTCGATCGTTTGCCCAAAAGCCGTTTGTACTGATAACATCAATACTAACACCACGATCAACCCACTTAAGGCATTGATCTCTTTGTAATTTTGTTTAGTAAAGTGCTTTTCTTGATGCTTCATAGTATTCAACATTACCTCAGTTTTCATCAAATTCCAAGTTCAGCCCTAATGATAGAATACACATCAGGAATTATTCCATTATCGATCAGTACGTGCAGGATCAGGGCAATGATCAGGATCATCACGCCATAAATCACTGCCCAATATTTTAATGACCCGAACATACCGGAAATGGATCCCTTCAGCTTTTTAAAACCTTTATTCACATTACTTTTAGAAGCAAGGCCTGTTCGTGTCATAACGCCCCACTCTTTATCCCCTTTTATGTAGTCTATCAAACCTTTGAATCGCCACCAAGTGTGTATCTGCCGGTAACCAATATTCTCCAAAAAGGCATACAAGGTTAAGTTGGCAATATTGCCCAGAGTCGGATAACGACGGAATGAAAGTTCCTCACAGAGCACTGAAGTCACTGACAGAACCATTCCAAGAAATACTGATGCCGTAAGAAAAAGCAGTACAAATGAAGAATTGAAACCTCCCAGTAAAAGGACGATCAGGAAATAAATAAACCCTAGTAACTCAACCACCGGCCCTAACATCTCAATAAAGAAGAAATATGGCATTGCCAACATCCCTAATCTGCCATATTTAGGATTCAGCAGCATTTTCTTATGGCGCATCATGGTGTCTGCCAGTCCACGCTGCCAGCGGTTTCTTTGCCTTCCCAGCACTGACCAGCTTTCGGGTACTTCAGTCCAGCAAACCGGCTCAGGCATAAAACGTACCCTATACTGTTCCCCTTTTTCCTTGAAATGGCGGTGCAGTCTTACAACCAGCTCCATATCCTCGCCTACCGTATCATGTAAATATCCTCCTACTTCAACCACTGCCTTTTTATCAAATACGCCAAAAGCACCGGAAATGATTAATAAGCTGTTCAAATAATCCCAACCTACTCTCCCAAATAAAAACGACCGAAGGTATTCTACTGTTTGTACCCGACCAAGATAGCTTTTTGGAAGATCCACTTTCCTC
>NZ_DASSWP010000186.1:0-7625 GCF_035704785.1 Gracilimonas sp.
AGTGACTTGTTGATCTCGAAAGGAGAGCGCGGGATGTGTAAGGTAATCTGTTTTTCGCCCCGGCATGATCTGACGCTGCCGGAAATGGAGTTGTCTCAGGTTAAGGAGGTGGTTGACCTTTGGGTGAAAGAATACCGGGAATTGGGTGAAAAAGAATTCATTAATTATGTGCAGATCTTTGAGAACAAAGGGGAAGTGATGGGTTGCAGCAACCCCCATCCGCACGGACAGATCTGGGCACAGGAAACCATTCCCGAAGAACCGGCCAAAGAGCTGAAGCAGTTTATAGAGTATTACAAGAAAAACGGCCGCACAATGCTATCCGATTATTTGAAACTGGAGCTGAACCGTAAAGAACGGTTGGTTGTAGAGAATGATCACTTTGCGGTGGTGGTTCCATTCTGGGCTTTTTGGCCATTTGAGACATTGGTGATCAGTAAACGTCCGTTTGCAAGATTGACGGATATGACTGAAGACGAAAAAGCCGGCCTTGCCGATATCGTCCGAAAGCTGACCATTAAATATGATAATGTATTTAACATTTCCTTTCCCTATTCAGCCGGCCACCACCCTGCACCAACTGATGGCAAAGAACATCCCGAATGGCATTATCACATGCATTTCTATCCGCCGCTTCTGCGATCTGCAACCATCAAAAAATTCCGTGTGGGTTATGAAATGCTAGCCAATCCCCAGCGGGACATCACAGCCGAATACAGTGCCGGTTTATTGAGGGAACTACCGGAAGTGCGCTATAAGAAATAATAACAATCAGTAGGGGCGCATTGCAATGCGCCCCTACTGATTCATTTGAGATCGTTGCAAGCTCGTTCCCAACGACCTCGTTGGTAATGCATGTCCGGACCTCCCGGTCCGAGTATGTAGCAAAAAAATCGTCCATTATTAATCGGTCGTTCGATCTATCGCAAATCAGTTCATACAGAATTACGATTAATCGATGGATCGAATGACCGATTTGCGAATGAAATTCTATACAAAACCCAACCTCCGAAAACATTACTTCTTTGGGTTAGATCATACTAGTGAAGGTTCTTCACCGCCGGCTGGGGGTTCAGAATGACTCAATGAAATGGAACCGAATTGGTTCCCTGGTAATAGTAAGGGCGTATTGCGATACGCCCTTACGGCCCCATAATCCTAATGCATTGTTCAGGTCAGCAAAAATCTTTCTTACCAGAAAATGGCATAAAGCACAGCCGTGATGATCAGGATGGCGTAGGCTCCGATATTGAATGAAGAACCTGTCTTGAAGGTCTCGGCCGTAGTATGGATGGCCTTGGGATCTTCATCATAAGGGTTGGTTGTTAAACTCACACCGGCAATGATCACGATGGTAAGAATCAATGTGTAATACATTTGATCGAGAAATGGGAGTTGAAGTGACGGGATTTTCAGCAACAGGGCGATCACGATAGATGAAAGCACTCCGTAAATGGCGCCTTTGGTGGTGGTCTTCTTCCAGAATAATCCCATCATAAATACCGCAAGGATCCCGGGGCTTACCAGGCCGGTATATTCCTGAATGTATTGAAACACCTGAGGTACATTTTGAAGCTGCGGGGCGATCAACACACAGGTTACAAGAGCAACCGATGCGGTGATACGGCCCATGTTCACAGTTTGTTTATCGGTGGCATTTTTGTTGATGTATGGGCGGTAGATATCCATGGTAAAGATGGTTGCCACAGAATTCAGCATTGAAGCCAGCGATGAAACAATGGCAGCGGCAAGAGCAGCTACAACCAGCCCTTTAAATCCGGGAGATAAGAAAACGCTGATAAGCCACGGGTAGGCATTGTCATAATGGATGCCGCCATCAGGTCTTGCGAATACATCAAAGATTCCGGGGATCTGAGTGGTTCCTTCCGGCTGAACATAAAGCACATACACGATGATACCGGGAATAACCACGATCAGCGGGATCAATAATTTTAGAAAGGCAGCAAAGATAATTCCTTTTTGGGCCTCTTTGAGGGATTTGGCCGCAAGCGTTCGCTGGATGATGTACTGGTTAAATCCCCAGTAATATAAGTTGGCCACCCAAAGCCCACCGATCAAAACGGCTATGCCGGGCAGGTTTGAATACTCAGGATTATCCCGGTCGAGGATCATGTGAAATTTATCTCCGGCTACATCATACAGGTGAGCAAAGCCGTTGAAGATCCCGCCCTCAGGAGTGATATTATTAAGGGCTACAAAAGTAGTTACAAATCCACCGAGGATGAGCAAGCCAACCTGCATCACGTCGGTCCAGGCTACTGCAGATAACCCTCCATACAAAGAATAGGCTGCAGCGATTAGGGCAAGGCCAATTAATGCGTATATCAACAGGCTGCCATCTCCCGTTCCCATGATGGTATCAAGCGCTTTTGCTCCCAAAAATATAACTGTGGTAAGGTTAACAAATACGAACAAAGCAATCCAAAATATGGCGAGGATAGTTTTGAGGGTGGTATTGAAACGGTGTTCAATAAACTCCGGAATGGTGTATAGTTTCTTTTCAATGAAAATGGGCAACAGGTATTTACCGACAATAATAAGCGTGATGGCGGCCATCCATTCATAAGAGGCAATGGCAAGTCCGACTGCAAAACCCGAGCCTGACATTCCAATGATCTGCTCTGCAGAAATATTAGCCGCGATAAGAGAGGCACCGATAGCCCACCACGGTAAGGACTTCCCCGCGAGGAAGTAATCTTCTGCATTTTTTTGATGTCCTTTTTCGTCTCTGGAAACCCAAAGGCCAATTCCAACGATGAGCATACAATAGCCGACGAATACAACAATATCTATTCCGGTCATAAGAGCTTGGTTAAGTGAGTGATTTTAGCCGCTGTAAGGTAATTTAATGAACGCACTTTTGCTTAAAAAATCAGTGTATTGATGGTTTTTAAAACCGGTCCAAATAAAGCCTCAAGAGGACTTTAAACAATAGATTGAGCAAATTTTAAACAGAGATTTTTCGAGTGAATGATTTAAATATTATAAATTGTTATAAGCCATGATATATGAAATAATATTCATATATTTCTCTATAATTATTAGTACATAAAAATAAAAAGTAATGGATATTAAATTCGTAAAGCGCTCGACGGTAAAATCGTCAAAGAAAAGGACATCAAAATTTAAGCCGTTGCTTGAAGCTGTTGAGAAATTGAAGCCGGGTGGGCAAGCTGTTGAAGTAAGTTATACTAATGAAAAGAATATAAATTCTATGCGCACGGCTGTTTATCAATTTGGAAAGCAAAATGACTTTAAAGTAAAAAGCCGCAGAGACGCTGACAATAAGAAGATCTATTTCTACCGGGATAAGTAGAAGGTAATATGGATAAGAAATAAGAAACCTTCGCCCTTGGCAGCACGCACCCTCCGCCCGGCTTCGCATTCGCTCAGTCCGGCACCTCCCTCAATGGAGGACTTTTCGTGTTAGTATAGAATGGAATTTCAGATTTAAAACTCAGCTCTGATGTTCAACATCGGAGAAGTCTTCCCTTGAGGGGGAGATCAATTCAAAAAGCCGTTCCTTTTTGAATTTCGTTGGGTGTTGTAGCCAAAGGCTCTATTGTTTCACTACAACAACTTCTTCGCAGATCGATCATTCGCAAATCGGCTAATCGTAAATCAAAAACCCGGGTCAGTTCAGGAAGGTTGGGCAACCGCTGTTTTCACGTTAAGCATAGAGAATTCTACTCTTCAACCCCGGCCCACTTTAAATACTTTTGGCGAACCTCAGCTATATGCTGATCCAATGTTTCTTTTTTCCAATGCGAGGTGTCTATGGGCGGATGGATATGAGCATTTATAGTTCCGCTTTTGGAAAACAATGAGCTGCCCAGGCTCAATTCCTGATTTCCATCGAAGTAAATAGGTACAAGTGGGAAGCCAAGATCGATGGCCATATGAAAAGCTCCTTTCTTGAAAGGACCGATCACCCCTGGATGTTTTCGTGAGCCCTCCGGTGCTACCATTATAGACAGATCATTCCGCTTCAACCGATCATAGGTGTTTTTTAATTTCCTTATAGCATTTTCACTTTTTTTCCGCTGTATAAATACCTGTCCGGTCAGGTGACCTACAATAAAAAAAAGAGGATTGTACTGCAGCTCCCACTTGGCAACAAAGCGGATGTGGGGTAGTCCAAGCGCGAG
This sequence comes from Gracilimonas sp., assembly GCF_035704785.1. Lineage (GTDB taxonomy): Bacteria > Bacteroidota > Rhodothermia > Balneolales > Balneolaceae > Gracilimonas. The sequence goes on from NZ_DASSWP010000186.1 coordinate 4,170, forward strand.
CATCGTGACAAGGTCGAGCGTAGAACTGTGATTGATCGTATAGATCACCGATCCCTTTACCAGCTCCCCGTGCTGAATGACATTAAATTTAATTCCAAGGGTCCACAACACCGGATAGGTAATGAAAGGCCCGAAATTTTCAATGATAAAATTGGTGGCTTTTCCGAAAGACAGGATCAAAAGAATAGCGATCAGTGGAGTGGAAATAGCAAACATCAGGAAGAAGACCACAAAAGCCAAAATGCTTCGGATGTATTCAATAGGAGTAAGTGATGATGCCATACCGTACCTCTTTTTTTGAACCCGAATATAGGGGAAGCAATGGTAGAGTTAAAACCGGAAATGGATTGGGAGTGTATTTCTACATAGTTTTGCACCGATCAAATTTTTATAGATGAAAACGCTGTCACATTCTAACATTCAACTTGAACCTTTTGAACCTGTTTGGTGGGCATGGAATACGCACGTTCATACGGTGGTGGCTTCGCAATTAACAAGAGCGGAGAAGCCTGACCATCAGCGCCTCGAGGTCCCAACACCGGATGATGATTTTCTGGAAGTTGATGTTAGTTTGGTCAATTCTGACAAGCCCATAGTTGCTCTTTTTCACGGATTGGAGGGCTCAACAGACCGGCACTATATTGCTAATTTAATGGGTTTACTGAAGGAAAAAGGCTTTTCATCAGCCGCACTGAATTTCCGGGGATGCGGGAGCAAAATGAACCTTCGCCCACGGTTCTATCACTCCGGGGAAACTCAGGATTACCGTACGTTTTTAGGCTGGCTCAAAAGAACCTATCCGGAGAAACAGATCTTCGCAGTTGGATATTCGCTGGGAGCCAATGCCCTGGTGAAGTATCTGGGGGAAGAAAAAGATCAGAGTTTAGTTCAGCGGGCGGTTGCCGTTTCACCACCTTATGATCTCAAGGAAGGCTCCATCCGACTGCAGCATGGATTTAACCGAATTTATGAGATCCGTTTTTTGAAAACGCTGGTTGAAAAACTTGAGCTTAAGCGACAGACTTTTTCTGACATGCCTGAATTTCATGGCAATACCATTTATGAATTTGATGATCAGGTGACTGCTAAGCTTCACAATTTTGAGGGTGCCGATGATTACTATCACCAATGCTCCAGCAAGCATTTCTACGGAGATGTGAAAACGGATCTTTTGGTCATCCACAGCAAAGAAGACACGCTTTGTCCTATCGAATTTGCTCCTTCTGATATGATGAATCAAAATCCATGTATCCAAACCTGTTTTACAGATGAAGGTGGGCACGTCGGTTTTTTGAGTTCTGATCCGGGCTGGCTGTACCGGGTTATTCTGAAATGGCTAAGGGCATAGTTCGTTATTTGATAATCGTTATTCGTGAGTGGTGAATAGCCTGGATAACTTTGTTTCCTTTAGTGACAGGCATCCTCCGCGAAATTTAGTGAGCTAAATTTTGGGACCTCCCTCGAGGGGAGACTTTTCCCACTCGAACAGAGTCTTTGAATTACCTGACTCTATCTACAGGGTTGAAAACGTTGGAGCAAGTATAAGACCAGAGCTCCATCCCTTACACCAGTGAGGTGGTTTCAACCCTTCACGAGACAAGTCAAAAACTATCTCCCAATAATTACAAATATCAACATCTAAAATTCTTATTTTTAAGGGATGTTTCGGGAAAGAATTTTATAACAAGTAATCTTAATTAAAAATCATCCTATAATGAAAGTAACAGTTGTTGGAGCCGGAGGTAACGTTGGCTCAACCGTAGTTGACGCACTTGCACAACGCGATATTTGTAAAGAGATCGTAGCCGTAGATATTGAAAAGAAAGATGGAGACAAGACATTTTATCCCTCTAAAGGGCGCGGACTGGATCAGTGGGAATCTGCTCCCATTCACCTTTTTGACACGCGCATCAACGGAACCGTTGATTATGCCGATACCGCAGGATCTGATGTTTGTGTGATCACGGCCGGTGTTCCCCGTCGTCCGGGCATGAGCCGCGATGACCTGCTTGAGATCAACGCTAACATTGTAAGTTCAGTAAGTAAGGAGCTCGCCAAGCATTCACCCGATACCATCATCATCGTGGTTTCAAACCCACTGGATGTGATGGTTCAGGTTGCTAAAGATGCAAGCGGACTTCCGCATAACAAAGTAATGGGAATGGCCGGTATTCTTGATACAGCCCGCTTCCGTGCCTTTATCGCAAGTGAACTGGACGTATCTCCAAAGGACATTCAAGCCTTGTTGATGGGTGGTCATGGCGACACCATGGTTCCGCTTCCGCGATTTACGACTCTTGCCGGAATGCCGATCACACACTTCATCAGTGAAGAGCGACTGGATGAGATCGTTGACCGTGCCAAGAAAGGCGGCGGTGAGATCGTTGGGTTGATGGGAACCTCAGCCTGGTATGCTCCCGGTGCCGCAGCAGCTCAGATGGTGGAAGCCATCCTGCTCGACCAAAACCGCATCTTCCCGGTTTGCGCGCACATCGACGGTGAGTACGGAATTGACGATCTGTACATTGGCGTGCCTGTGAAGCTTGGTAAGGGCGGAATCAAAGAAGTAATTGAGGTTGAATTAAACGAAAAAGAACAGCAACTTCTGAAAGAGTCAGCCAAAGCCGTTCGCGGTACTTTGGAGGACTTCAAAAAACTAATGAACAAGTAAACTAAACAAACGAGGACTAAGGTCTTCACTACTTGCATTAATCCCTCACACGAAAGATCGTGTGAGGGATTTTTTTTGAATTATTTGTGTAATGGGGTTGCAGTGTTGCCCTTGGCTACAACACCCCACGAAATTCAAAAAAGGAACGGCTTTTTTGAATTGATCTCCCCTCGAGGGGAGACTTTTTGTTGTGGAATTCGGGATATTTGCTGATGAGGAATCAATAAATTAAAACGGCCACGGAGAGTCCTCCCTTGAGGGAGGTGCAGTAATTTTAGCTTGCTAAAATTACGCGGAGGGTGCCATTTGGGGCAATACAGATCATTCCAGCATCTTTCTCACTTTCGCTTCCAATAACCGCAGAATCCCATCCAAATTTCGCTTCACTTCTTTATCAGGAATCCGAATGAATTTCACTCCATAGGTTTCCAAGATCTGCTGTCGCTCTTTGTCAGAAGCATCACTTTGAGGATTATCATGCGTGATCCCGTCAATTTCAATAGCAAGCATGATCTCATGACAATAAAAGTCCACCACAAACCGATCTATAGGTACTTGTCGATGGAATTGAACTCCCAGCTTTCTGCATCTGATCTGTTTCCATAACAGGATCTCGGAAAGTGTCATGTTTTTTCGGAGCTTCCGGGCAATGAATTTCATTCTTTGGTCGTAAGGAATAATTTTATTTCGAGCCATGATTCTTTATTCGCTTTTTATAGTAAGAGCGCTTGAAATGGAATTTCTTACAATTTTTTTTGTGAAGGACGTGGATAAACAAGAGAGCC
>NZ_DASSWP010000052.1:0-2684 GCF_035704785.1 Gracilimonas sp.
ATTGATCGCGTGGTCTACACCGGCCATGACATCCTCAAAATCTTTGTTACCCCAATCTGCAAACAGGACTTCAGAAAATGCCTGTCCGTATCCGGAAGAACCACGAGGATTGATCAATAATACGGCATAGCCGTTAGCAGCATATAGCTGTGGAATAAAACTAAAGCTGTGTTCATATTGAGCAACAGGTCCACCATGGATCCAAAGAATAGTTGGTATCCTCTCATTTCCTTCATAATCAGCCGGAGTTACCATAAAGCCTTCTATCGGTGTGCCATCTTTACTGTTGAACCTGATCTCTTCCATTTGAGCCATTTTCTTTTGATCAATAAGGCTATCATTTACATGAGTAATTCGGTTCAGCTTGTTGTTTTTCCAGACGTGTATTTCATCTGGCCTGTCAAAGGTACCCTGTAAAGTAGCGATCAATTCATTTTGAATATCAAAACTACGAACACTCAAGTCTTCTGAAATGACTTTCTTTAGATTTCTTCCATTCGGTGAAACCGACACAAGTTGTGTTTCACCTCGATCTTCCAGCAAGAACCAGATATTTTTACCGTCTTCAGAAAATGTGGGTGAAGAGATATTTCGATCGAGGTCATCAAGTAGTATCCGCGAATTCCCATTACCATTTGCATCAGAAACAGTCAGTTTGTTGGTGGCATACCAGATGGCACTTGTATCTATGACCGATGTATGAACAATAGACGTTCCATCAGGACTCCAGGAAGGAGAAGAGTCACCGCCCCGGTTCTCTGTTATTTTAGTTAATTCTTTGTCGGGGTCATTTGCATCAACCACCCAAATATCACTGTTTACATTCCCGTCAGGATTTGAAGTTCGGTTACTGACAAAAGCGATCTTGTCTCCGTCGGGGCTCCAGGTTGCCTGAGAATCATCATGATCACCAAAAGTGAGTTGAACAGCAGCAGTATCACCGGGAGTAAATGTGTAAACATGAGTTCTGCGTCGATCCAGGTATCCTACATAATCACGTTTGAACTGGAGCCGGTCAATTACATAGGGCTCAGGTCGCTCTGATTCTTCTTTCTTATCCTTTATCATCAATAATAAGCGGTCACTTTTTGGGGACCACTCATAAGAGGATACTCCCTGTTCAATATCCGTGAGTTGTACTGCTTCCCCGCCTTTCATGTTTAAAGTCCAAACCTGTGTCTTTTCAACATCACCTCTTGAAGCCATGAACGAAAGGTATTTTCCGTCCGGACTCCATTTTGGACTGCTTGCAGAATATCCTTCAGCGGTCATTGGTAATGCTTCACCTCCTTCGGAAGGGCTCATCCATATGCGGGTTTCCCTGCTGTCATCCTCATAATCAGTTTCAGTTACCGTATAAGCGATCCATTTTCCGTCGGGACTGATGACCGGAGTTCCAACATCCTTTAATTTAAAATAGTCGTCTATTGAAAATTCAGCTTTGGACGTTTGTGCAACTGAATTTTTTGGGATAAAAATGGTTATTGAAAAAAGAAGGAGGTAGAAGGAAAAGTGCTTAAGTTTCATAGTTAGGAAGTTTTAGTAAGAGTATGATAGGTAGAATCTTGAACCATAAGGCCTTCTGAATATATAACAAATCAGAACTTATGCACTTAAAAAAATAATAAAGGAAGAATGGATTTTTAAAGCAGAGCCTGTTCATTCTCCATGGCAAAACGGACAAGTGAGGCTGTGTTCTTCAGATCAAGTTTCTTAAGCAGGTTGGTTCTGTGCTTTTCTACTGTGCGCGGACTGATGAACAATTTGGATGCAATTTCAGAGCTTGTAAGTCCTTCGGTAAGTAATCCAAGCACTTCTCGTTCTCTTTTGGTGATGGATTTGATGGGGTCGGGATGTTTCTTTTTGCGGGCTAACCTCTTGTATTCTTCAGTCATCATCTTTGAGAACTGTTTCCCGAGAAATCGTTCACCTTTAGCTACTTTTTGAGCCGCATCGATCAGTTCTAAATGGTGAGTTGATTTATGTATCAACCCAAAAGCACCGGAGTCTAAAAATTCGTGGAGTGTTTTTTGGTCGGTGTTATCAGCAAGCAGAAGGATATTGGCCTCCGGGTTTTTATCAATGATCTTTTTGGCAATGATAATACCTTCCATTTCGGGCATGGAAAAGGAGAGAATACATAATTTAGGTTTTACGCTTTCATAAGCGGTAAGAACCAAAGCTCCATTATCGATCTCACTGCAGATATTAAATGCACCGTGATCTCGCAAAATGGAACTTAATCCATATCTGAAAATTTCGTTGCCGTCGGCAACAATAGTATTGATGATATTCATTTTACCTCCCCAGGCAGAATGGTTTTTCTCCAACCCACTTGGAGAAAGGACAGATAATGTAGGTAAAAATAGGGTAAGTTCGCCAATTTAATTTACGGGGAGGGTTTTTGGCTGAGATCGGGTTTGATCTCAGTTCGGGGCTTCCCCGGAAGAAAGAAAAAGTCTTCATTTCAATGCTCTTAAATACCGTTTATTGACCAATAAATGCAGATTTAAGTTTTACTTTGAATGGGTATAGAGAAGGTAGATGAAAGATTTGTTTGCCGGATCTTTCTTTTTTCGAGGTATCAGGTTCAAGAAAAGAGACACAGAAAGGGGCTAGCATGGCTTAGGTAACCATCTATAATCCCATACTATTTCCTGCTCGATACCAAGGCCAGCGATGAC
>NZ_DASSWP010000100.1:0-3258 GCF_035704785.1 Gracilimonas sp.
GACAATCGTCCCGATAAAGTACAAGTGATATTCACAGATGGAATCCGCCGCATGCGTATTGTAGTGGATGTGGAATCAGCTCTTGAAAATGAAGGTCGGGAAGTTGCCCGTTCTCTCGAAAAAAGTGCCATTCTATCCATCATCGATCAAAAGTGGATGGAACATTTGCGTGAACTTGATTCTGTAAAAGAAGGTATCGGGCTTCGATCTTTTGCCCAAAAAGATCCCCTGCTTGAATACAAGCGTGAAGCATTCGATATGTTCAAAATGTTATTGGACGATATCAACCAGGAAGCAATATCACTCATCTGGAAAGCAATTCCTGAAGTTCAGGCTGAAGATTCCAAACTGCAACAGGCTCAGAAACAAAAATCACGGTTTGATACTTCAGCTATGGAAACCCAGCACGCTGACTCCACCGGAATGGGACTTAAGGCTCCTGCACCTCAGCAAGGCGGGCAAAAACCACAAGGCGGAAATGAGAAACGACAACCGGTTGAAGTAGCAGATGAACCCGGACGAAATGATTACGTGACGGTTCAAAATATGAACAGCGGTGAGACCAAAGAAGTTAAATGGAAGTACGCCAAAGGCATGGTGGAAGAAGAAGGCTGGATCCTGGTTGAGAAATAAGAATTAGAAAACCTCCTAAGGTCCTCGGAACGGTAGCTCAAAATCACAGGCTTGCGACAGGGCAGTAAGGTCATGTGAGTATGGGTAGTATCAGTGCTATACACCTGCTTAAGATTTATGGAAATGTGGAGACCATTTTGGGGATTCAGTTTTTTACAGCAGCTTAAGCACTCGATTTTAGAAAAAGCCTCAAACCCGGTAAAGGAGTGGAAATTGCTCATAAATTCATCAGATCGATAATTCCACTCGCAACAGAAGGTCACTATTTCAATAACGACATCAGCAAGTCTGTTGAATTGATCAAAGATCGGTCACTGGTTCAAAAAGTAGAGAAGTGGTTGACGAAAGTGTTGTAAATTTTTTGTATAAATATGTTGAGTGGAACAAATGTTATGTAAGATAGTTATTGAATTAAGCTTCAAGAGAAGAGAGAAATATAACGGCGATGCATTTTTAAGCCGCCACTTAAAGAATTCAGAGAGTAATTAAAATTCATTAACTATGTTTACACGTACCATAATTTCATTTTGGTTATTAATATTAATGACCGTTGCATGTCAAGAAACTCCGGGTTCAAATACAATAGAACAAGTAGCAGAAGTAATTGAAGGAGAGCAGAGTAAGAGCGTTACTTTTTATTTAGGTGATTATTTTAAAAGTGAATCACCCATTACTTTCGTTGATTTTAGTTCTGATAGCTTGTCTATTGAACCTCTCGTGGAAGATTCATTCCGAATTAGTCAACATTATTCTATATCGGGTGAATTTATTATAGAAGCAGAGTTGAGGAATGAAGACAATCAACAACTAAATTCGGAGCTTAGCTATATAATTAAGTCGAGTCCTCCTCCCTCGGAAGGAGTGTTGGTGATTATGCCATTGGGCGACAGTTTAACCAATGATGGACGCTCGCGCGCAACGCTTTGGAATCTTCTAATAGCCGATGGGCATGAACTTGATTATGTGGGTGATCAACAACAAGCAGGCCTTATTCCGGATCCTGATCATGAAGGTGTTGGTGGGGTTACCATCCAGGAAGTTACAGATAAAGCGGAAAGCCTGATGAATACACATAAGCCCCAGTATATTTTGTTGATGCTTGGCACAAACAATATAGCATGGTACTTAAATGAAACAGCAGAAGAGATAGCGAAACGGTGGGACGACCTGGTTCAGTTAATTTTTGATAGCTCAGAACCCGGCACATATATCATTGCGGCAACCATTCCACCGGTGACATCAAGAGAATCTGGAGAGGAAGAATTGGAAGAAAGAGACCGTGCTGAAGTGACAAAAATGTTCAATTCCAAGCTGCGATCTTATATCTCAAATCGTAAAGAAAATGGAGAGAACATCATCCTTGCTGATGTAGAAAAAGAGCTGAAACTTGAAGATCATGTGGGGAGTGATGGGGTTCATTTAAACGAAAGTGGCTATGAAATTATGGGAACGGTGTATTACGAGGCTTTGAATACTGTACTTTGGGAGCAGTACGCCATTTCAATCTTAGAGACAAACTAGAAGGGCGCATGGCTATGGACCCTTATTGGTTTAAATTCATCATCATGCTATGTACCTATTAATTTTTTCGCTATGTTTATGGCCGCATTAAAACAAAAAGGCATACGTGGAAGTTTTAGGGATAGACATTGGGAGTTATGGCATTAAAGGAGCCATTGTTGATACAGAAAAAGGAGAGATTGTATCTAAGAAAAAAACCACGGATAAAATTGAAGATACCCGGCCACATAAGCTCATATCCAAGCTCCACAAACTCGTAAAAAAGTTTGATTGGAATGGCCCGATCGGATGTGCATTTCCTGCTGCTACAAGTAAAGGTATTGTCCTTTCAACTACTCGTATGGATCAAGGATGGGTAGATGCTGATGCCGACCATTTATTTACAGAAATAACGGGATGCAATGTCAGTGTTATCAACGACACTGATGCAGTGGGGCTTGCCGAAATGACGTTTGGTGTAGGTAAAGGCCAGAGAGGAACCGTTATTGTTTTAACCGTTGGAACCGGAATTGGGTCCTCAATTTTTGTGGATGGCATTTTGGTGCCAAATACCGAACTTGGTCAAGTTGAAATCAAAGGAATCAGTATTGAGGAAAGAGCTTCAAACCGAGTGCGTAAGGAAGAAGGTATCCGCAAAAAAACCTGGGGAAAACGTCTTCAATTAGTTCTTGAACATTATGAACGTTTATTCCATCCCGATCTCTTTATTCTTGGCGGGCAGCTAAGTAAAAAAGCTGAAAAGACATTCCCCTACATAAAAATTAAAACTAAATTTAAAGCCGCCAGTCTTCTCAATAATGCCAGTATTGTAGGAGCTGCCTACTACGCCGCTTCCGTTCAATTAAAGAATAAAGAATTTTACCGGTAATTCTAGCGGTTAGAATGCAACGCCACCCGGTTCCCTTCACTATCTATGATCACCGCCATATAACCATTTTCCTCTGTGATCTGGCGTTTTGGTATCGTAATCTTGCCACCTGCTTTTTCGACACGATCAAGTACATGAATTAAGTCAGGATTTGCATTCAAATATAATAATGGCCCTTTTTTATCGCTTGGAATATACCAGTCCCCATTTTGGATAATAGTGCCACCTACGCTCCC
>NZ_DASSWP010000108.1:0-9823 GCF_035704785.1 Gracilimonas sp.
GCCGACACTTCCACAAGCTGCTATCTGATTTCATGGATCTGCCCCCGCTGCATGACTGGCCCGCAAACAGACAGGATAAGCAGCTTGGATTGTTTTAGAGAAAAATTCGCAGGCATTTAATAGTATGAGGCAGAGCCTCAATTTTGCATTCCGGAGCGGACAGCCTGTGTGAAAACTATATTTATGGAGGCATCAATATATTGATTTATATCATATTGTTTATTATTGTTATAGAGTAAAATTTTAAACGCTTTTTATGGATTATATTCAACGAGCTGCCCGCCACCAAACGGTGCTTTTTCCCGCTACACTTGACGAATACGTCCGTCCAGCCTCTGATCGATGGTTCAGATGTATTTTTTTTTACCAAGCCGGGTACCTGAAATCCGCCAAACTGTCTACAGGGGAATTAAACTGGAGTACCATGGTGGCTAGTAATGGCAGCGCGGGCTCCTTCCGGAATCTGCTCAGTGTTGAGGAGAACATATACCTGGACCGGGGATTTTTTTTCAGGGCGTATAACAAAGAAACCGGCCACCTGGTTTGGAACACCAACTATACAAACGACGGGCATGAGTTCTCTGGATTGGGCGGGCCTCGCATTTCCCAAGATGAAAAGTCATTGTATTTGCCTAGAAGGACTACAGTACTAAAAGTCAGTAAAAGCTCAGGTAGCATTACGATGGAATTTATCTTGGACCGATTGATTCCAGAATCGTTACATCAAAGTGCAACCGACCCTATCCCCTATGGGAATATGTTGTATGTTCCCACTGTTTACTATGATACGATAAACGCACCGGTGATGGTAAAAGGAAATATATTTGCCTTTAGCAGAACCACGGGGGAACTGGTTTGGGAACGCAAAGGTCCTAATAAGGTTCAGCCAACAGATGAGTTTGAAACTACTGATTCATTGCTTATAGAGTCTTCCATATATGATATCGATGTGTTTGGGGATTACTTAGTAGCGGGAGTTGGGCCGAGCGTTATGCTTACTAATCGATTTACTGGGGAGATTATTTGGCACGTGCCCATAAAAGATCGGCGATTTTTGGGTAGTCCAGGCCATGAAAATACTTTTGGGGCAATTGATGTTGGTCTTACCGTTGATGAATCCGGTATATATTTAGTTACTTTAGATGGACCGGCCCGGAAACTAGACTGGGAGACGGGTGGTGAGATCTGGAGTGTTAATATCTTGTACAGTAATACTAGTATACCTACCGTAATTAACGGTAAGCTGTATTTCAATAATTCCGGAGGGGGTGGTATATGGGTTATTGATACCACCGATGGACGTGTTCTTTTTAACTCCAGGCCCCCGGCAAATAATGGCAGTTATATCTCTTCACTTGGGGTGGGCAGCGGGTATATGGTCAATATTGGCACCTAAAGGTGTATTATTTGTATGCCGAGTGAATTTATGGAGTAGCCTTTGTACATTTAAACAAAAAGCATGTATGGTAAGCTTTTAATATTACTTTCTATCGGTCTTCTGCTGTCTAGTTGCGCCTCCTATATGCCGGTGAGTGAGGGTATCATCTACCATGACCAGGATGTGGAACCATACAATGTAAAAGATGCCTCTCCTTTTGGACACGCCGAAAATGGATTAACCATTTCCTATATGATTTTGCCCGAGAGCTTACGGGAAGAAGTTCGCCGGAAATATGAAAATGAGGTATATGGTGATGCTGAACTTGTTTTTAAGGAGCAACTCTTAATTGCTCCTCCGATTCCTGCTTTTTCCATTCCATTAGCCTACAAAGCAGCTATGGGCATTAGCATGATGCCGTTGTATCCGGGTGTGGACGCTACCCTTCACCTTTTTGAGGATATCTGGCTAACCGGAAGCGTACAATCTCCCCTGCTAGTAAAGGTCAACACGGAATTTATTCTTCAGCGTCCGGTACACAGGATGCCAAATGGAGGCGTTTCTGTAGGACTTTTCTACCGGTATAATCATCTCAATTTTTTCAGGGAAGGTGAACAAGTTCGACTCCGTGATCTAATACCCCACACATTTCCTGTTGAATGGTATGGAGGCAGAATTTCCGGGCAAATACCTGACGAATTTTTAAACAACCGGTTCCGATTCCATATCAATGGTGGTTACAGCAGCATGTATGACTCGGCGGTGTTTACCTTTGGTTTCGGCATGTCCTTCCGTCCCCAACCTCAACTAAGATTACCTGACCCCCTTCGGTTTTAATTGCAATTCGATAGAAATCAAAAAAGACCATTGGTAACAGTTTCAACTCGGACTTGTCGCTTTTTGATTAATATCGTGCAATTTTCACTTCTATAATTATGTGTTATAAATTTGTAGACTCTAAACTAAATAGATGAAATTGGAGGTATTTATGATCACAAAATCTAAAAAGTGGCCATTACAGGAGGCTAAAAACAAATTTAGCGAAGTTATCCGCAAGGCATCCGAAGAGGGGCCTCAAACAGTTACGAAGCATGGAAAAGACAGCGTAGTGGTGCTTTCGGTTGAAGATTATCGCGAATTAGAACAACCAAAAACATCTTTAGTTCAATTTTTTCAAAAATCCCCGCTTTCAAAGGTTGAAGTCGCCCTTGAACGAGATAAATATCCATGTATTTAAGTGTTATTACTTTTGGCGAATTGAAAAAAGGAATTGAAAAGTTACCCGACTCGAAAAAGCAAAAAGAGCTTAATAAATGGGTAAAGGAGGATTTAAATCAACGATTCAAAAACTGTGTTCTGAATATTAGCATGGAAGAGGTAAATAAATGGGGAGAGATATTGGCTACAATAATGTTTCTTGCTTCCAGTTCTCTTCAGTAATAATTACATTCAAGTTAACCAAATACCTTTTCTATGATTACTGACTTTAAAGAAATAGAAAACTCGGCCTTAAATCTTGATCGAAAGAACAAAGCTCGTCTGGCAGATAAATTATTACAAAGTATTCATGGCAAAATTGATCCTGAAATAGAAAAGGCCTGGATTGATGAAGTTCAAAATAGAAAAGAGTCGCTTAAATCTGGGGAAGCATCCCTCCATTCAGCTGCTGATGTCTTAAAGGAAGCGAGAAAACGCCTTCAAAAGTGACTGTTACATTCCATTCAGAGGCCAGAAAAGAATTTTTTGAAGCTTCCGAATATTATGAAGAGCAGGTTATTGGCCTCGGTGATGATTTTATTAATGAGGTAGAAAAAGTCTTGATTGTCATTGAACAGCAACCCTCATCCGGAACTAAGATCACAAAAACAGAGCGAAGATTTTTAGTTTCCCGCTTTCCCTATGGAATTATCTATTCAGTTCAAGATGATCTTATTACTATATTTGCTATCATGAATTTAAAGCGAAAACCGGGGTACTGGGAGTCTCGAATCTAAACCTTAGGTATAAAGCGTATTAAGTGAGGAAGTGCCGTTGGTTTCCGGCCTTGCTTGTTTTGAAATTTTAGCCGTTTATAGAGTGAATCACATTTACATGAAAGACCAAAAATTAATCTGAGATCATGAGCGATAGACCGGAAAGAAATGACCCCTGCCATTGCGGAAGCGGGAAAAAATATAAGAACTGCTGCATAGATAAAGATCGTTCAACCGTTACTTCAAAGATGGGTATAGCCGGACTTATACTCCTATTCGTTGTCGGTGCCTGGTTTTTAGTTACTGCCATATCGGGCGAAGAGAACACAGAGAATTGCCCGGCAGGAACAAGCTGGTCAGCATCACATCAGCATTGCCATTAAAGCTTAGAAAATTCCGGAATACCTTTGAATTGACTTACCAGTTCACCTTTCCCTTGCTTATCTTCACGCCTGAATTTCAGCAATCCCCAATTTATATCTCATGGAATACATCATCGACGGTATTATCAACGGAGTCCTTAACACCACTCTGCTTGAGTGGGTTGCCGTGGGAACAGGATTGATGAGCGTATGGTTTTCGATGAAGGAAAATATCTGGGTTTATCCCACCGGCATCGTCAGCGTATTGATCTATGTGTACATCGCCTTTATGTATAAGCTCTATGCAGACATGGGAGTCAATTTCTATTATTTCATAATGAGTGTGTATGGCTGGTATTACTGGCTGCACCCAAAAAATGATTCCCGCGAACAGGTTCCGGTTACCATGAACAGTCGAAATGAGAACCTGATTTCAGTGGCACTCACTCTGGGATCTTTTGGAATCATTTATTATATATTGGTAAATTTTACCGACAGCGATGTCGCTTTTTGGGACTCGCTGACTACCTGCTTCGCTATTTTGGGAATGTTTCTGATGGCACGGAAAAAACTGGAAAGCTGGATCGCATGGATCATCACCGACCTGATCTCTATTCCTCTCTATTTCTATAAAGAATTGGTCTTAACCAGTTTTCAGTTCCTTGTTTTTACTGGAATTGCCATTGCGGGTTATTTTGCCTGGAAAAGGTCAATGGAGGAGAATAATTCAAAATTAAAAATGAAAGATGAAAAATTGGGTACTGCTTAATTTTTCATTTTTAATTCCCTTTTCTTTCCACAAAGACCACCAAGTCTCCGCTTTCTATTTGGATAGAGAATTCCGGCTCTGTGGTTTCATTGGAGGTACCGTCCCGTAAACCGTTTTTCAATATTTCATTTTCTAAGGGATATTTAAGACCGCTTGTCGTGATCCCGATAACTTCCCCAGAAAGCGGAAATAGAGACACCATGCTGCCAACAGGCGCTTCTGTTCTATACCGATCTGAAATGATAAAAGCCTCAAAGAGTTCATCCTTGTAGGTCAGCTGATCAAAGTCGGGCTTAAACCTTTTTAAGACTGACAGGTTTTTTAGTGCATGGTCCATTCGTTTTCCGAAGGCTCCCAATACCGTACATGTTTTGGCTTTTTTCTTAAGTACTAAAGAAAGAGCTTTTTCCAGATCGTTGGTTTCCTGACTTTTATCGTGGATAATTTCAAAATTGATAGTATCCGGCTTCTTAAAGCTGTCCAAATCACCTATCACTGCATCCGGTGTTATTCCGTAGCTGAGAATTTTATTTCCCCCACCGTCTGCTCCGATAACAAGATCTGCAAATTCAATTTCTGCTTCCAACAATTCCTTTGTGGGCGGAAAACCATTACTAACTATAACTGCGTGCATAGATCATTTTAAAGCTGATATTATTTCTGCTCTAAAATAAGTGGATTTCTGTCAATGTTCGCCTATTTTTGATGCCATGGAAAATTTTATGTTCAAAGATTTTATTTCAGAGATATTAACGCACAAAAAAGTCGCCGTTTTTTCGCATCTCAGGCCCGATGGTGACTGCCTCGGTTCCCAAGTTGCCCTCAGTTTATGGCTGCAAAAAAACGGGGTTGAGGTTACTGCTTTTAATGAGCACGATATCCCCGAAAATATGAAATGGCTGGAAAAGTTCTTTCCAATCTCAAAACCCTCTCAAGATCAATTACAGAATTTTGATGCTTTTGCAGTAGTAGATGGAAATGCCCTGCATCGATTTGGTGAACTCGCAGAATCACTGGAATCTGCCGGAAAACCGATCTTCATGATCGACCATCACCCCGACCCAGACGATATTTTTGAAGAATTCGTATCGGTGGTTTCAGCCTCCTCAACTTGTGAACTCATTTACAAGTTGTATGCAGAACATGATGCTGAACAAATTGATGAAGAAGCTGCAAAAGCTATGTACCTCGGCCTAGTTACAGATACAGGATCATTTCAATTCGATAGCGTTAAGCCCGCAACCATGCATGCTGCAGCCGATCTGCTAGAACGCGGTAATTTCACTCCAAATGAAATTACTGAACGGATCTACGCTTCCCGTCCATTGCGGCAGTTAAAGCTTTTGAGCCTTGCTTTAGAAACCATTCAGCTGCATGCCAATGGACAAGTTTCGACAATTGCTATAACTCAAGAGATGTTTGACAAAACCGGTTGTACTAATGAGGATACGGAAGGGTTTGTTCAGTACCCATTAAGTATAGAAGGCGTAAAGGCTTGTGTGTTATTCCGTGAAGATGGAGACCGGATCAAACTTAGCTTACGCTCTCAAAGTGATATTGACGTAAATAAATGGGCACGAAAATTCAACGGCGGCGGACATCAAAAAGCTGCGGGCGCCTGGCATGAAGGGCCTTTGGATAAAGCAATCAAAGAAGTTATTGGTGCAGGCACTGAACAATTATAGTTCGACTTAGCAGTTTTTATTATTATACAGTTGTAAGGTAGTTGATAATACCAGGAAGGACAGACATGAACTATACATTATTGATCATCGATGACGACCCTGCAATGCATTTCGTGCTTAAAGATATGCTGGAGGATGAATATAAGTTAGTACATGCCAAGACTGCGCAACAAGGCATTGACATGCTATCTGAGAAGCCCATTCATTTTATCCTTTCGGATATTCACATGCCCGGAATGTCGGGACTGGAATTCCTGGAAGCTATTACGGTAGATGCTGAGGGCCGAAATATTCCTGTTTTGATCATGACCAGCCTGCCTAGCGTTAAGAAAGAGCAAAAGGCATTAGGGCTGGGCGCGGCAGATTTTATTGATAAATCACTTTTCAATACTGATAAGGAGGAGCTTTTACACCGTATCAGGATGAAAATGGTTACCAATATCAATATTCCGGATCTGCCTGAAGCACTGGTTTATGATAAAAAACAAATAACCAAGAGTTTACTATTTGAAGTTTCTTCCGGTGATTTTGTGACTACCACACAAAAACTCTGTAAAATTTTAGGCCAAAAACTGGGCACCGATCATCTTTCATTTTGGACCATTAATAATGATAATGTTCAGATGTTGTTGGCAAACGGAGTTCAGCTCCCTCGAAAATATGGGCCAAAAGATTTAAAAGAAGAAGAAACCTTTAAAGAGATCCTTGCAAAAAAACGCCCTTACTTGATCAATAATGTATTTTCTTCAGACAAAGGTATTCTTCCAAAAATGTCGGAGGAAGAGGGGCTTCCTGCAGAAATTGGGATCCCTCTTTTTGCCTTGACGGATAAAGAACTCGTAGAAAAGAAAATGAAGATACCTCCTGAAACACCTCTTTTTGGGTACATAGTTCTAAAGAGGAAAAAGGTCTTTACCAGTAAAGAATACAAAATGACTTCCATGCTTATGATGCAAATGGGAACTATCCTATGGCGTTTATATAGTCAACTTTAGTTATTTGTACCCGGCATGCAATGGATACTGTAATAATCCGTTGAAGTATTCCCATTAACGATTAATTGTTCACTTACCATAATTAACCTTATACAGACCAAATTACATGGTTAGATACGCTCTTATTTTTATACTGTCTCTATCGCTTACAGGCTGTTGGTCCGAACACCCGGCTTCTGATCAACATGAACAAGCCCCAATGGCTTCCATTGGTCCAATGAGTACACAATCTTCCGAGAAAACTCAAGATAAGCCTGCTGATCCGCAAACTGTTTCGGTTGATGACACCAGAAGAAATGCCATCACAAACGCTGTTAAAAAAGCCGGGCCTGCAATAGTCAGCATCACAGTTACCGAAATGCAGCGAGGTTTTACGCGTGAATTCGATACGTATTTTTTCCGTTATTTTGACGTCCCAATTCAGCGTGAAGTTAAAAGCGTAGGATCCGGATTTATCATCAGTGAAGATGGACTGGTGGTTACCAACGAGCATGTTGCGAGTAAAAATTCCAAAACTATTATGGTTGCCCTCTCAGATGGGAATACTTATGAGGCCGAATTGCTCGGTTCTGACGAACTTGCCGACTTGTCACTTCTTAAGATTAAAAAAGAAACCGATAATCAGACTTTCCCCTATGTAACCTTTGCCGATTCTGATGAGATCATGGTTGGGGAATGGACCATTGCAATGGGAAATCCATTCGGGCTTTTCTCAGACGGGCAGCCTTCTGTTACCGTTGGCGTTGTGAGTGCCAAAGAGAGAGATTTCCGTCCTGATCCTCAAGATCCAAGAGTTTATATAGAAATGATCCAAACCGATGCGGCCATCAACCGGGGTAATTCCGGAGGCCCTTTGGTGAATAGTAATGGAGAGGTGATGGGAGTAAATACCTTCATCTTTACAGGGGGCACCGGCAGTGGATTTGTGGGATTGGGTTTTGCGATACCAAGCAACCGGGTTCAAAAAATCATTTCACAGCTTAAAGAATCAGGGTCCGTCTCGCTGGACTATGATCCTGGTATGAAGTTTGTACCTGTTACCAGACAGCTCATTATGCAATATCCAAATATTCCACGTGTATTGGGTTTATTTGTAACCGAAGTCAATAAAAGCGGGCCCGCCTATGAATGCGGGATAATGCCCGGTGATGTGATCGTGCAGATCGGAGAAGAACGTGTTACCAGTGAAATGCACGCCTGGGCCCTGATGCGTGAATATAATGAGGGTGAGAAAATGGAACTTCATCTCGTGCGTGACAATAAGCAATACAAAACTAGTATGAATTTGAGAAAAAGAGTCAAGGGAAGATAGATATATGTTTTTATCTGTCTAAAAAATCTTATTCAGCTTTTTAGGATGAGTCATAAATAATGTAAATGTTTTTTTACCTTATCTGCCACTCATTTACTCGTTACAAATCATTTTATGAATCACGCTAAAAACGACCTTTCTTATCCCAAAGAGCAGATCAAAGTTTTACTGCTTGAGGGTATTCATCCAAAAGCCGTCGAAAACTTCAAAAAACATCATTTTTTAAATATTGAAACACGTGATGTGGCCTGGAGTGAAGAAGAGCTCCTTGAAAAGATTGAAGATGTTCAACTCATTGGAATCCGCTCAAAAACCCATATCACCGAAAAAGTGATCAAAAAAGCCTCAAGGTTAAAGGCGATCGGTTGTTTTTGTATCGGCACCAATCAGGTTGATCTTGATGCCGCAATGATGGCAGGTGTCACCGTATTCAACTCCCCCTATTCCAACACGCGTTCGGTAGCGGAATTAGTGATCGCGGAATCCATTATGCTTATGCGCCGGATTCCACTTCGGGACAAAAAAGCCCATGAGGGAGTGTGGTTGAAGGATGCCAAAGACAGTTATGAAGTTCGCGGTAAAAAGATCGGCATTATTGGATATGGTCATATTGGATCTCAGGTTTCCGTTCTGGCTGAAAACATGGGCTTCGATGTAATTTATTATGACATTGAGCCGAAGCTTCCAATGGGAAATGCCACCCGAATGGAATCACTGGATGAACTTCTGGAGCGTTCTGATATTGTAACCCTACACGTACCTGCTACTCCAGGAACTAACAATTTGATGGACTCGGAAAACATCGGGAAAATGAAAAGGGGCAGTATTCTTTTAAACCTTTCCCGTGGGTCGGTAGTCGATATTTCCTCTTTAAGAGACGCTCTTGCTTCAGGACATATCTCTGGAGCCGGCATTGATGTGTATCCTGAAGAGCCGGAATCTAAAGGAGAGCCGTTCAAGACTGAACTTCAAAACATACCCAATGTGATTCTGACTCCGCATATCGGAGGTTCTACATTGGAAGCCCAATACAATATTGGGGTTGATGTCTCAACCAAGCTCATTAACCTGATCGATGACGGAACTACGGTAGGCTCCCATACTGTGCCGTCCCTGAACCTTCCGAAGCAAAAAGATGCCCATCGTATCTTGCACATCCATGAGAATAAACCCGGTGTGCTTTCTGAAATAAATAATCTCCTTTCCAAAATGAACATCAACATTCTGGGGCAATATCTAAAGACCAATGAGCATATCGGTTATGTAGTCCTTGATATGGATAAGGAATATGACGACCGAATTCTGGAAGAGATGAACAAAGTGAAACACACCATCAGAACCCGGATCTT
>NZ_DASSWP010000237.1:0-14517 GCF_035704785.1 Gracilimonas sp.
AAAGCAGTAAATAATAATTTGATTCCGGCGCTGAAGCATCTTCAAGAGACATTCCTTAAGAAAGGGAAGGAATATTCTGACGTAGTGAAAACCGGTCGAACACACCTGATGGATGCTATGCCGGTTACGATTGAACAAGAATTCAGCGGATATGCCCGACAAGTTGAATTGGGGATCAAACGGGTAGAATCGGCACTGGAAAGAGTAAGCGAGCTGCCTCAGGGTGGAACTGCAGTTGGTACAGGAATTAATACGCACAAAGATTTTGGGAAAAAATTCGCGGCCAAAGTATCAGAACTGACAGGAGAATCTTTTACCGAAGCAGAAAATCATTTCGAAGCGCAGGCAACAGTAGATGCACCTGTAGAACTCAGTGGTCAGCTCAAAACCATAGCAGTAAGCTTGATGAAAGTTGGGAATGACCTTAGATGGATGAATTCAGGCCCGAACAGTGGAATTGGAGAAGTAGAACTTGCGGCACTGCAGCCCGGCTCATCCATTATGCCCGGAAAGGTAAATCCTGTTATTGAAGAATCCCTAACCATGGTATGTGCACAGGTTATTGGAAATGACACTGCGATAACCATAGGCGGGCAGGCAGGGAATTTTGAACTGAATGTGATGTTACCCGTTGTGGCACATAATCTATTGGAATCCATTGATATTTTAGCAAATTCAGCCCGAAACCTGGCTGACCGCTCCGTTTCCAAACTCAAAGTGAAGAAAGAAGCTATTGCCGATATGGTTGGGCGAAATCCGATTTTGGTAACCGCATTGAATCCGATCATCGGGTATGATCTGGCAGCTAAAATTGCGAAGAAAGCATTTGCCGAAGGCCGACCTCTAAAAGAAGTGGCCAAAGAAATGACTGATCTTTCGGATGAGGAACTCGAAAAAGCCCTCGATCCGATCAAGATGACCAAAGGCGGTTTCACTGAGTAATAATTGATATACCGGCCTGAACTCAATCTTGGAAAGGTCAATTTTGAATTTGGAAAACTAAGCTCAAAATTAACTTAAATTTAAAGCAAAAAGAACGATAGGGGCGGAAGAGGCTGTTTCATAAAAAAGCGCTTTTCCGTATTATATCGCCCCGTTTGGAAGGGCGCTTTCCTAAAATTTTCAGAACAAAAATTACATAATGGCTCAAGCAAAAGAAAAGACGACAAAATCGAAGTTTACCGCTGCTCAGAAGAAAGAAATTTTGGGAGATTTCAAATTAGGTTGGGTAAGCCGGCATATGTCGTTGATTGGCAGAAAAGAAGTGCTTACAGGTAAAGCCAAGTTCGGGATTTTTGGGGATGGAAAAGAGATCCCTCAAATAGCATTGTCAAAGCAGTTTAAGGATGGAGATTTTCGTTCGGGTTATTACCGTGACCAAACGCTGATGCTGGCTCTTGGTCAGGTTACTCCACAGCAGCTATTTGCTCAACTTTATGCACATGCCGATGTGGAAGCAGATCCAAGTTCGGCCGGCCGGCAAATGAATTCCCATTTTGCTACCCGATTGATAGATAAAGACGGCAACTGGATCGATCAAACCAAATCTAAGAATACAGCTTCAGATATTTCTCCCACTGCAGGACAAATGTCCCGTTTGTTAGGCCTTGCACAAGCTTCCAAGGTGTACAGAAATGAAAAGGCACTAAAGGGAAAAGAATGGAAGAAATTCTCAAATAAAGGAAATGAGATCGCTTTTGGTACGATCGGTGATGCAAGTACTTCGGAAGGTGTTTTCTGGGAATCAATTAATGCAGGCGGTGTGTTACAGCTGCCAATGGTTGTTTCAGTATGGGATGATGGATTTGGGATCTCGGTCGCAAAGAAATATCAGACCACAAAAGAAAGTATTTCTGAAGTACTCAGTGGCTTTCAGCGAACCAAGGACAAACCCGGATATGAGATCCTGACTGTAAAAGCCTGGGATTATGAAGGGCTGATCGAAACGTATGAAAAGGCAGCCAAGATCGCCAGAGAAGAGCATGTGCCCGTACTGGTTCATGTAGTAGAAGTTACACAGCCTCAGGGACATTCTACTTCCGGTTCACATGAGCGGTACAAATCAGAAGAAAGGCTGAAGTGGGAAGAGGAATTTTGCTGTTTAGATAAACTCCGCCACTGGATCATTGACAATGGTATTGCGAAATCAGAAAAACTCGATGAGCTGGAACAGGAAGCTCAGGATGAAGTAACGGAAGCTAAAACGGCGGCATGGAAAGCTTTCATGGATCCCATTAAGCAGGAGAAAGCCACAGTAATTGATCTGATCAATAAGCTGAAAGAAGAGACAGGTGTTGAAAAAGCAGGTGAGTACGCTAAAAAATTAAAGAACTATCCGAATGCGATCCGAAAGGATATACTATCAGCTGCACGAAATGCATTGGCAGCCACTGCCGGTAATAACGGTTCTGCTCGACAAGAGCTCGCTGCATGGGTTAAAAACTCCCGGGAAGAGAACAGAGAACGATATAGTTCTCACTTGTACAGTGAAACAGATAAGTCTCCTTTAAAAGTAGAAGAAGTAAAACCGAAATATCCTGAAAAGCCAAAGCGTGTTGATGGCCGACTGGTAATCCGTGATAACTTTGATTTTATTTTTGAAAAATATCCTAACACGCTAGTGTTTGGTGAAGATTCCGGAAAATTAGGCGGTGTAAACAAAGGCCTTGAAGGTTTACAGGATAAGTATGGTGAAATTCGTGTAAGTGATGCCGGAATTCGCGAAGCAACGATCCTGGGCCAGGGTATTGGGATGTCGATGCGAGGTTTACGTCCTATAACTGAGATTCAATATCTTGATTATTTACTATACTGTTTCCAGGGTATTTCCGATGATCTGGCTACGATGAGGTATAGAACGAAAGGCGGTCAGGCTGCTCCTTTGATCATACGTACAAGGGGTCACCGCCTGGAGGGAATCTGGCATTCAGGCTCCCCAATGGGAATGATCATAAATGGAGCAAGAGGGGTACATTTGTGCGTCCCAAGAAATCTTACGGAAGCTGCCGGTTTCTATAACACTTTACTGCAGGGAGATGACCCCGCAATTGTGATAGAACCCCTGAACGGTTACAGGCTCAAAGAAGATCTGCCTGAGAATCTTGGTGAGTTTACGACGCCACTTGGCAAGCCTGAGGTAGTTGAGGAAGGCACGGATATCACGGTAGTTTCTTATGGTTCTACTTTTAACATCGTAGAGAGCCTGATCCCACAGCTGAAAGAAGCGGGGATCTCTATTGAACTCATTGACGTCCGCACGCTACTTCCATTTGATCTGGATCACGTAATTGGTAAATCATTGGAGAAAACAAACCGCTTGATGGTAATAGATGAGGATGTACCCGGTGGAGCCTCAGCCTATATCACTCAAAAAGTACTCGAAGAACAAGACGGCTATTTCAACCTGGATTCTGAGCCAAGATGTATTACCGCTCACGATCACAGACCGGCTTATGCATCTGATGGAGATTATTTCAGTAAGCCTAACGCCGAGGATATTTTCGAAGCGATTTATGAAGTAATGAGAGAAACAGATCCTGAGAAATTTCCTGCGATTTATTAGAGAGAGCTGTCAGCTTTCAGGCTTCAGCTCTCAGCTTTTCAGTCTCCGCATTCGCTCAAGACTGAAAAGATCATTGGGAAAGTGAGTTATTAATCCATCCGAATAGAATCTACAGGATTCGCTAAAGCTCCTTTGATAACCTGGTAGCTAACAGAAATCAAGAGGGCTAAAAATGTTAGAAGAACTGGAATAAGAATTGCATCGAGCCCAAATTGGGCATGGTAAGAAAAATTTTGTAGCCAGCTTTTCGCCCAAAAGTAAACGATGGGGAAGGCAATAACTGAAGAGATTATTAAGAACGTCAGGTAACCGCGGTAAAAATGACCGAGCATGTCTCGAACGGTTGCACCCAAAACTTTTCGGATTCCAATTTCTTTTTGTTTTTGCTGAATGGAATAAGTGGCGAAACTGAAAAGACCTAAAATGGCAATAAAGACAGCCAGTACTGAAAAGATTAAGAATAATGTTTGAGTTCGCTGTTCGGTTTTATAAACATTAGCAAATCGGTCATCCACAAAATCATATGAAAATAATACTCCTGGAAGCATTTGGTTCCAGGTGGTTTCTATGAATGAAATAGTTTCTGAAATCTGTTTATCAGATTGAAATTTGACCGAAACTGAAAAATAATAATCAGGATTTGACAATAGGATGAGCGGGGAAATTTTATTGTGAAGCGATAAGAAATTGAAATCTTTAATTACCCCGATAACATATCCATCACTTCCAAAAGCAGTTAGTGATTTGTCCAGTGGGTTTTCCCATCCTAAAACATTTGCGGCTGTCTCGTTGATGATAAATGCTTGGGTAGTATCGGAGGTTATTTCCTTAGAAAAATTTCTTCCTGAGATTAAGTTAATATCGTAGGTGGTAAGGTAATCAGGGTCAACCGAAATCCAATCGAAGGTAATACCGTTAGATTTATCCTCGGTTTCAACTAACGCAGTTCCACTTGTTTTGCTAACTCCCGGGATATACGATGAGGCGGTGGTACTTACAATATTAGGATGTTGTTCAATTTCCTGCAGAAAGGCATCCGGAGTATCCAAAAAGTAGTTGGGAAGAGTAAGGATCTGTTCTTTTTCAAATCCAAGGTCTTTGTTTTGGATAAAATCAATTTGTTGGTGGATAATATAACTTGCTGAAATGAGAATAAGAGTGGCCGTGAATTGTACTATGACTACACTCCTCCAAAGATTATCCCCTCTAAACCCAATAGATGAATGTTTTAATAGCAGGGCTGATGGTTTGTTACCGGTCAAAAAGAATGCAGGATATAAAGCAGCAATTCCACCAATGCATAAAGTCAATAATGTAGTGGCAATTAAAAAAGAAGGGTCTGTCAATTGAGATGCTGCGAAGCTTTTACCCGATAGAGAATTAATGAAAGGTAGAAACTCCCAAAAACATGCGTAGGCAATGACCAACGCAAGGAAAGCCAAAACCAAGCCTTCGATTATAAAGCTGCCGATCAGGTGATTTCGTAATGCTCCATATACCTTGCGAACTCCAATTTCAGTAGTTCGTTTTATGGACCGGGCGATCGCAAGTGTGGTAAAATTGAAGCAGGCAATTATCAGGATTAGAAAAGTGATTCCTCCTAAGAAGTAGAGGTACTTGATGTCGCTGTTTGCTTCAAGTTCCCCGCGATCGGATGAATAAAGATGGATATCAGTTAGTTTTTCGAGGAAATAGGAAACTTGGAATGAAGGATCATCAGACAGCCAAAGTTCATTAATTTTGGTCTGAACCAAATTGGGATCAGCATGGTCAAAGAGCTGCACATAATTGTACCCCATTTGAACTTCATCCATGCTGAAACCATATAGATTTTCATACACCGGAGAAGCTGTAACCAAAGTAAATTGAAAGTGGGAATTGGAGGGGACATCTTCAATAACACCTGTAATCGTAAGCAGAACTTCATTATCCTGAAATTGAATAATCAGTGTTTCACTAAGTACATCAATGGAGTTGAAATACTTGAGAGCTGTGGATTTGTCAATAACAACAGCATTGGGGGTTTGTAAAGAAGTAGAAGGCTCACCGATTAAAAAAGGAAAATCAAAAACCTTGAAGAAATTACTGTCGGCAGCAAGCACCTCGTATTCTCCAAATTGCTCTTCGGCTGCTTGAATATTCAGATCTGCGTGTGGAGCGAATCGAGTGTTGAGTTCAATTTCAGGAATAGAATTCAACCCTTCAGGAAGAACGGCTCCATGCAAATTGGCAAATCGGTTACTTACTCCGTCGTTGGTTGTAGTTTGATACTCGACCCGGTAAACCTGATTAGCCTTGTCATGAAATTTATCGTAGCTGAATTCATCTTGAATGTAGATAAAAGCGAACAGGCAGCAAATCAGCCCCACCGCAAGACTCAATACATTAACCCCGAGATAGAGCTTGTTTTTCAAGAAGTGCCGAAAAGTAGATTTGAAAGAGTTATTGATCATGATAATTCATTTCATTTGAAGAGCTCACAGTTGAGTTCATTTTACGACTCAGTAAATTATGTTCAAGAATTATACCAAAATAGCAAAAACCTACTATACACAGCTTTAAAGTTCTTTCTTTCTCAAAAAGTGTCCGAAATGAAACATTCTGTGTTCACTATTGAACACTTGTTGAATTACGGATAAGCACTAATAATCCTTCCTTCTGAATCAAAAATACTAAAAAGCTGACAGCTAAAGCCTGAAAGCTGACCGCTCCTAAATCAACCCCCGTGCCTTCAATTCCAAATACTTATTAATCGCATTTACGGATAGTTCCTTAGGTGGAGTAAAGATAGTTTGAATACCCCGTTGGTTTAAAGCCTTCACGATCTGCTTTTTCTCGAAAGTGAATTTCTCGGCTATGGTTTTGGTGTAAATCTGGCCGATCGTTTCAGACTCTTCGTGGAGGAGCTTGGTCATCTCAGTATTTTCAAAAAAGATGGTGACCAACAGATGATCTTTGGCAATGCGCTGGAGGTAAGGCAGTTGTCTTTCCATCGCTGAGAAGGTCTCAAAATTGGTATAAAGCAAAACCAGGCTGCGCTGATTCACATGCTTTCTCAAAGAGACAACCAGGCGCTCATAATCCGATTCAAGAAAATTGGTATTCAGCTTATATAGAGCTTCCTGAATGCGCTGAATATGGGTCCGTTTTTTCTCCGGTTTTACTACTACCGAATCCTTATTGGAGAAAGTTACCAATCCGGCTTTATCATCTTTTATAAGAGCGATATTGGATATCACGAGGCTGGTGTTGATAGCATAATCAAGCAGGTGTAGCCCTTCAAAAGGCATCTTCATTACGCGCCCCATATCGATCACGTTGATCACATTTTGCGAACGTTCATCCTGGTATTGATTTACCATCAGGTCGTTGGTCCGGGCAGTGGCCTTCCAGTTGATAGAGCGGACATCATCGCCCCGTACATATTCCTTTATCTGGTCGAATTCCATGGTGTGTCCGACCCGGCGTATCTTTTTGATACCAACATCCGTCAACCGGTTTGAAATGGCGTACATCTCAAATTTGCGCATTTGAATAAAGGAAGGGTAAACCGGAACCATCTGCTGAGCAGGTATACTGATCTTTCTCCTAACGAAACCTATCTTGGTATGTACGAATACATTGATGTTCCCAAAATCATATTCACCGCGTTCGGTGGGGCGAAGGTCATACGTAAACTCCTTTTCTGCGCGTGCCTCAAATTTATCGGTGATACTGAAATCACGTAGCTGAAACTGATGCGGGATCTCATCTATGATCTCAGCTTCGATTCCAAGATCATAATTATTGGAGATCTGAAGACGAATGGTGTTTTCGTCCCCGTTAGAAAGTCGCTTTGGAACCATTCGTTTTCCTGACAGGGGTTCTTTTTTACTGAACAGTAAGATGAGGTCAACTCCAAATAAAATTACAAATCCGAAAAAGAAAATCTCACCAACTGCGCCCACCGGAGGTACAAAATACCCAACCAGAAATGTCAGAGCTACCCCTGCCAATACCTGAAAAAACAGGTTACTGAGATGTATTTGTTTGAAGATGGTGATTGGGTTCATGTTCAAAGAAAATTTATTTAAGGAGTCTTCCTCTCCGGGGAGAGGAAACAAAGGAGAGGGTAATGTATGATTCAAGCCAATCGCTTTCCCAAGCATCGACCCTCCCCTTAATCCCCTCCCGGGAGGGGAAACTTTTGTGCAACTATTACCTCGGCACCTCCACTTTTTCCAGGATCATCTGTATCACCTGATCTGGCTTCATGCCTTCCATTTCTTTTTCGGGAGTCAGTGTGATACGGTGTCGCAATACGGGGTTGATCACTTCTTTGACATCTTCAGGAGTAATGAAATCCCGGCCATTTATGGCAGCCCAGGCCTGCGCGGCTTTCATTACAAAAACGGATGCCCGTGGGGAAGCCCCGATGGAAACCGAACTGCTGTTTCGGGTATTTTGAATGACCTCGGCAATATATTTCATCAATTCCGGCTCTACATGGACAGAAGCCACAACATCCCGCTGCTTTGAAATTTCCTCAGCCGAGATCACTTTATTCAGCTGACTGATATCCAGTTTATTTTTCCGGGCGTAACTGCCTGATAATATTTTCACCTCTTCATCCAGAGAAGGATAGGGGACATCAATGCGGAACAGGAATCGGTCGAGCTGGGCTTCCGGTAGCCGATATGTCCCTTCGTGCTCGATCGGGTTTTGAGTGGCTACCACCATAAAAGGAGCTTCCATGAAATACGTTTTTCCATCTATGGTGATCTGACGCTCTTCCATTACCTCAAATAAAGCCGCCTGGGTTTTTGCAGGGGAGCGGTTGATCTCATCAATAAGTACGATGTTGGAGAATATGGGTCCTTCCTTAAATTCAAAATCGGTGGTCTTTGGGTTGAAGACGGAGGTTCCGATCACATCAGCCGGCATCAGGTCGGGAGTGAACTGAATGCGTGAAAAATCGGCGCTGATGGTCTGGGCCAGCAATTTGGTAGTAAGGGTTTTAGCCACACCCGGAACGCCTTCGATCAGCACGTGTCCGTCAGCGAGCAGGGCAGCGATAAGCAGGTCAACCATGCGGTGCTGACCCACAATAATTTTCCCGAGTTCTGTGCGGATGTTATTCACCAGGCTTTCCACTCCGGAAAGATCGGTTCTGCTTTCAAAAGGAGCGGATTCTTCGGTTTCGTTTTCAGAAGGCATGTTTGTTGGGTCTTTCTCTTCAGTGCTCATCGTTGGCTTTGGTTATAGAATTGGTCAATTCTTTCGGTTAATAATTTCAGTTCTTGCTGGCTGATCTTTTCCTTGCCTGATGCCATATCGATCAGATCGAACAGACTATAGACCTCCGTTTGATCAATTCCTGAACGGAGTGAGACATCTTTCTTCAATTGATCATCAATTTCCTGGGTATTCAGTCCGAGATTAGTTCGAATATAATCAAAGAAGAACCGGATCTTTTTGTCGGCAATAAGTTTGTGGTTACCCTTTTCGAGGTACAGGCTTCCGATGGTCTTTGTAAATTCGATACTGGAGTTCTTTGGCTTTTCTATCACAGGAATGATCCGCTGTTTCCGTTTTGCCCTAAAGATCATAAATAAGACAACTCCACTTAAACTCAGAAACCATGCCCAGCTCAGATGTTTGTCAGAAACCACATATCTGACCACACTGCCTCCTGCAGATCGTACATCCTTGTAGTATTCATCCCAAACGGTAGTCCGATTGGGAAGATAGGAAAGAGCGGTGAGGGCATAATCTGCCCCCGTTTCTTCCCGGACAAAATAATTGGTAAACAAAGTGGGATTTGAGTGCAGGTAAATATTTCCTTCTCCCCACCTGATCCTTAAAAAGTTGGTGTTGCCCTGTTCGTTGGTTCCAAGTTTTGTAACCTGCAGTGTGGAATCTATGTTCGAGAAAAAGGTCTCTGTGGTACTTTGAAGGTAAGGGAAACCGTTTTCTCTTTTGAGAGAAGGATTGGTGAAATTGACGTGGGAGGTGTCATCATCCAAAATAAAACCTCCGCCTAAAAATGGATTATTGAGTGAGGTGGTCAATTCCAGAGTATCAGGTAAGGCCTGGGAAAAATTTCGGGCAGCTATAAAAACGTCTGCTCCTTCTTCAATTTGTGAAAGCAAGATCTCTGTTTCGAACTGATCGATAGCAAAGCTTGTATTGATGAAGATCCAGTTTTTCTCAGGATTAGTGGTATCAGCGTATTCAAAAATAGGAGCCTGATTGATAGTGATATCTTCATCTTCGGAAAAAGTATAGGGCAGTAATTCATGAAGGATATATCCGCCGTAAGGAATTTTATCCTCTCCGGAAAAACTTTCGGTCCAATCCAGAGGTTTGGGTTTTAGGATCTGAAAAAGGATAAAAACAAAGACCAGAACCCCAAGAATGATATAATATGTGCGTTCTTTCTTTATCATGACCGGTTCGCCGTTTTATGAAATTCCCGGTAAATATCCTGCACGTTTTGGAATCCGGCTTTCTCGATTCTGAAATCTCCATACTCAATATATTCGTAATAAGAAGTAAGGCGCGAGAAAGCAGGTTTTGAAGGGTGTGTGCCCAGTTCTCGCAGATAATCGTGATTGGTTTTGTCGGCTTTCCACGCAATAAGTTCGGCTTCATTAAGCTGTTGCAGTGCTTTCAGGTATAGAAGCCGGACAGCATCCCGATAACGGCTTTCAGCGAGAGCCTCGTTCAGCAGCTCATCATAATTGGTTTGCTTAAGGGTGGTGTTTTTAATATTCAGAGAGAGCGGATCATTGGCTTTCTTTTTGGAAAAGGCAGTGGTCAAATTTCCTCCAAGGATCTGATTGATGAGTGCGAGCAATACCAACGCAAAGATCACAAAAAAGATGAACCTGATGACAACCGAAGCCCATGGATTATCCATGATATTTCGGATAACCTGAAACAGCCAGCGATAGACACGGCTCATCAGAGAGTCAGGGTTTTGGGCTATTTCATTGTATTCAAAAACCTGTTCTGAGGTTACGTCTTTTAAAGTATCAGAATCCACTGTTCGCACATTCACTTCACTGCTATCCGAGGGGATCTCAGCCAAACCTGAATTTTGCGCAAAAGCTGAACCGGGGGTCATCAGGATCAGGCAGAAACCGAAAAGAAAATATGTGATGTGACTAACATTCATATTACTTGGCTGAAGGGGTATGCCGGTTAATGGATCTGATCAACCCAGCTCCTCAATTTGCTGACGTAATCCAACGCCTTCTTTTCGTTCGATAAGATTAAAATAGTGCAGGCACATTGCGATCAGCATCAATACAGAAAACAGTGAAGCCACCACGACCATCAGTCCGTAAAAAACACCAACACCCATTCCGATGGCCTCATTTGAATCGACTCCGGTTGCGCTCATAAAGCCTATAAAAATACTCATCGGAATAATGAGTACGTACGACATAAACGTGGTTATCATGTTCATTACAAGATAAGTGGCGAAAGTAAACCACCAGTGTCCCTGAACAAGATCCCAGGAACGTTTAAGGGATTCGATAGGATTTTTCTTTTCGAGGATGGCAACGGCAGGGGCTACAAAAAACTTGATGGCAATGTAGATTCCGGGAATAATGAAAAACAAGAAGCCGGGAATCACTGCGAGAATGATCAGAATATAGAGTGCAACCAAGGTGATGAAATTTCTCCCGAACTCATCAATAAGCTCCGAAAGAATGACTTCTCCGTTATTTCTAGCGAGCTGTACATGGGTCATAGCCACGGTGAGCAAAGCACCTGAGGACAAAGCAAGAAGTAAGAATCCCAGAATAAAACCGCCGCTGAGAAGTGATTCTTCGCTTACATCCGGATTATTCATCAAAGCTGAAAAAAATGAGGTATAGGCGCTGCCCACCAGTACCCCGGAGATCAGGTAAAAAGGAAGCACAAAAAACAAAAGCGCTTTGCCAAGGCTTTTGTAATGAACTTTTATATAGACGAAGGAATCGGTTAAAATGGCACCCAGATCCCGGTATTTTTGAAGCTTGAAGTCGTTCATTTTTTCATTTTAATTTTCATTGGAAGTATCACAAAGTAATAGAGAATAAAAGCTAAGGAACCTAAAATTATCAATAAGCTCAACCATAGCGGCATATTCGTGTATCGTGTCACAAAGGATTCAAGAAAACCGGCAGCGATGAAAACAGGGACCAATCCCACGATCATTTTTAATCCTTGTCGCCCGGCCTTCATGAAGGAGTCTTTGCGGGAGTAGGTTCCGGGAAAAAGAATTCCGTTTCCGACCACAAACCCGGCTGCTCCGGCTATCACAATAGCAGAAAGTTCGAGGGTGCCGTGAATAAAGATCACCCGCAGGGCTTCCCCGATCAGATCATATTGGGCAAAAAAGTGCAGGAAGGCACCCACCATCACTCCGTTATTTAGTAAAACCACCCCAACGCCGATAGAAGTCAATAGCCCGCTGACAAAAGCATAAAAGGAAACGCGGACATTATTAATGGTAATGGCGAAGAACATATCCATCTCTTCCGCTTTTTTATAAACTGCCAGCGGATCGCCTTCATCAATATTACTGATGGTCATGTTCACGTAGGCATCTCCCATTATGAAGCGCACAAAGGAAGGGTCATTCATCGAAGAGAGGATACCAATGCCAATGGCAAGGCTGAAAACAATGAAACTGTAAAGCATTTCTTTCTGCTTGCCGGCAAAAAGAGTTGGAATCTCCTGTGTCCAGAACGTAATGATCCGGCCGGATTCTTCTTTTTTGGAGCGGTAGATCTCGTTATGAACGGCCACGGAAAGCTGATTCAGGTATTTTTCTGTCTTACTACCGGGATAATTGGCCTGTGCATACGCCAGGTCGGCACTGAGTTCTGTGTAGAGATCAGCCAGCCGGTCGGGATCATTATTCGACTTATCCTTGAGAAGCTCCTCGAACTTCTTCCACTTGTCTGCATTTTTCCTTAAGAAGGCAACTTCTCTCATTTAGATGGATTAATCCGCTTTCGTTTTACCGAGCATGAACATAACTTCACGCTCGTTTTGTTCGCAAAGAAGATAGTAAATCCACAGTAATCGACACGAACAGATTTCCGGTTTTTCAATCTGACGGATTTGGAAACGTCAAACCGATAATCCCGGAAATAGTTAATCATAAATCAGATCAGTGTAATCTGCGAAATCCGTGATCCATATGGTAGGAATTGAAACCACTCAGCATGTAAAACTAAGCTACGAACCGGCAGGAGTGGGAGAGCGTATCCTCGCATTTTTCCTGGACGGGTTTTTTATCGGGATCTACTATTTGGTGGTGATATGGATCTGGGGATATGTGAATGACATTGGCCCCAATGCTGAGAGTAACATACAGGACTCGGTGTGGACACTATACATCGTACTTGCACTTCCTATGATGTTGTATCACCTGATCTCTGAAGTGATCTCAAACGGATACAGTATTGGTAAAAAGATCGTTGGTATACGGGTTGTGAAAGTGGATGGGACCCGCGCCACTTTGAGCGGATATTTGGTTCGCTGGATGTTTCGGTTGGTTGAAATTACAATGACAAGCGGAGTCTTGGCTTTTGTTACCGTGATCATGAATGGAAAAGGTCAGCGGATCGGGGATATCTTAGGGAAGACCTGCGTGATCAAAGAGCGCAAGAATGTGAAGCTGGATAACACCTTGTTTGCGGAAGTTGCAGATTCCTATGAGCCGATATTCCCGCAGGTGGCCGAGCTGACCGACAAAGACATTCGCATCATCAGAGAAGTACTCGATTCCCGCTCCCAGTATGACTTTGACAACTGGTTCCTCATGCTCCAGAAAACCCGCAAGAAAATTGAAGACCGTTTAGGGGTACAAGATCATGACCTGCGGGGAGATGAATTCCTGGAAACAGTGATCAAGGATTATAATGCCATTCATGGGAAGTGAGGGGATTGTCTAATACTAGGTGCAGATTTTATCAGGAAATATTATCAGGAATTATTTTTATAAAAATTCCCGATAACATATTTCAATACATATCAGGGACTTGTAATTAATTCATTTGCATTTTTATAAGGAATTTTCGCACCTTTCTTCATTCCACATAATTATATGTTAGGCGTCTCCGAAAATGGATAAAGAAACAATGGAAGTATTAGAATTAGTCATATTCAGTGCTGGGTTTGGGTTTCTGTTGTTCTATTGCATTAAGTGGTTACTCATTTTCTTTAGAAATGGGATGAAAAACTGGGACTATGAAAAGTTCCATTCGAATAATAAGAACTACATTACTTTTGGTGTATTCTTAATTATAGCAGGTGTTTTCATTTCATTAATCACATAGTCAACGCCTAACAAGCGCATTAACTGGGACGCGGACAAAGCTTCGGTTTCCGGGGTTGCTTGTTTTAACTTTTTAGTCGTTTATTAACTCATAATCTCCGCGCCCGTTATGCGCTGGGCCGTTAGTGGTCTTAGTTCAAATAATATGGTTTCATTACTTCAAAAAAATTTATAATGTCTGAATTGAATAATTATACCTCTTAGTTAAATATTTATGAATTATATCGAAAAGGTCGAAATTTTAGGATTTTGGGGAGATAAGACAGTAACAATATCCTTTAAAGAACAAGAAAATTTTTTAATCGGGGTTAATGGATCTGGAAAAACTACAATAATTAATTTGATCGCAGCAACGCTAGAAGCAGATTTCTACACACTTGACCGATTTCAATTCGATAAATTAACTTTACATCTGAGAAATAAGGAAGACAAAAGAAAGAAACCTTATATCGAAGTTATTAAAGAGGAAAATACAAAAACACCATATCAAAATATACTTTTTCGAGTCCAACAAAATCACAAAGAAGAACCATTTGAGCTTTACTTGGATGATTTGGAAGAGGAACATTTATACAGATATCCAAGAGAAGAAATGTTTCATCGGTTAAGAAATAGGCCCATTCACAATAAGGAC
>NZ_DASSWP010000028.1:0-16074 GCF_035704785.1 Gracilimonas sp.
CGGTTGGTGGAACATCACCTTTTTGGTAGGTTCTGTTTTAGGTGGATTTTTAGGCGGGTATGTTTTCGCGAATCCCGAACCTATAGATCTGGCAGCATCAACTATAACTGATCTTCAGGCACTTGGGATTCAGGATTTTAGCGGACTGGTTCCAGCTGATCTGATCTCCTGGGAAGCTTTAGGCACACCAACCGGACTTATTGTATTGGTGCTGGGTGGATTCTTGGTAGGTTTTGGTGCCCGATATGCAGGCGGTTGTACTTCAGGTCACGCCATTTCCGGAATGTCAGACTTACAGCTCGCCTCACTGATGGCCGTGATCGGCTTCTTTATTGGAGGCTTACTTATGACCCACTTCATTTACCCACTCATTCTTTAATTGGAAAAAGCAGCTGAATGAAATTATTAGAATACCTCAAATACTTATTGATCGGAACGGCTTTTGGACTCATTCTGGTGAAATCCGAAGTAGTGTCCTGGTTTCGAATTCAGGAAATGTTCCGGTTCGATTCTATCCACATGTACGGAATCATTGGTCTTGCCATCGTGGTGGGGATCATTTCCATACAGATCATCAAACAAAATAACATCAAAGACACAAAAGGGAATCCCATTACCATTCCTCCTAAAGATGCTTCACAATGGAAGCGGTATGTCATCGGCGGAAGCATATTTGGACTCGGTTGGGCGCTGTTAGGTGCTTGTCCCGCACCGATGTTTACCTTGCTTGGAAGCGGTATCACGGTGATGATCATCCCAATATTGTCAGCTATTGCAGGAACCTACGTCTATGGTATGCTTAGAAATTCTTTACCTCATTAATGAAGAAGAACTCAGAACACAGGATTCAGAAGAAACTGAGTTCTGACTACTGAATCTGAGTTCCAAGATTTTATAAACAACACAACAGAGGAGAAACACTATGTATTTCAAACAATTCTTTGACGAACGACTAGCACAATACGCATATATGATCGGTTGTATGGCAAATGGCACCGCCATCGTAATTGACCCAATGCGTGATATTGATCAGTACATAGAACACGCAGCTGGCCAGAATTTAACTGTTGTTGGTGCGGCAGATACCCACATCCATGCCGACTATATTTCCGGTCTTCGGGAATTTGCCGAGCGTGGTGTGAAAGTGTATGCCTCAGATGAAGGCGATAAAGACTGGAAATACGAATGGCTGAAGAACAGTGAGTACGATTATCAGTTACTTAATGATGGCGATGAGTTCAGTATCGGAAATATTAAGTTTAAAGCGTGGCATACACCGGGTCATACTCCGGAACACCTGAGTTACTACATTACGGACGGTGCTGCTGCTGACCAACCGATCGGTATTGCTACCGGAGACTTTATTTTTGTAGGTGATGTGGGTCGCCCGGACTTGCTGGAATCTGCGGCCGGACAAGCCAATGTGATGGAGCCTTCAGCCCGAACACTATTCAAATCTGTAGAAGAGTTCAAAAATGTACCTGAATTCATACAGATCTGGCCCGGTCACGGAGCCGGAAGTGCATGCGGAAAGGCCCTGGGTGCTGTTCCCGAATCAACGGTTGGATACGAACTTCGTTACAACAACTCGATCAAATCAGCGACTTCAGAAGATGACTTTGTGCAATTCATTTTGGAAGGTCAGCCTGAACCGCCATTGTATTTCGCACGCATGAAGCGCGACAATAAGATCGGCCCCAAGATCCTGAAAGGATTTCCTCAGCCCAAACACCTCAACATGAATGAGTTGAAAAAATTAGCCGGAAAAACAGATGTAGCATTGCTTGATACCCGCGAGCGGGATGAGTTTTCAGAAGGGCACGTTCCCGGATCACTGCTTTCTCCGCTGAACAAGCAATTCAATACGGTAGCCGGTTCTTACATAACGGAAGATGAAGACATTTACCTGATCGTAGAAGAGCACCGAGTGAAAGAAGCCGTTCGCGACTTATACCGAATTGGCCTTGATAACGTCATCGGATTTGTAACCCCAACCGATCTTGACCATTACAAAAAGCAAGGCGGTGAGCTGGCGACCATCACCGTAAAAAAATTCGATGAGATCGATCATTATGTCGGCAATGATGATTATCACATTCTTGACGTACGCAAAGCTTCTGAGTTTGAAGAAGAAGGTAAGGTTGAAGGAGCACAAAACATCGCGCACACTCGACTGTTGCCAAGAATGGAAGAAGTGCCAAGTGAACGCAAGATTGTAGTTCATTGCCAGGCCGGTGGTCGTTCTGCAGTAGCAACAGCCCTGCTTAAGCGCAATGGTTATGACGTAATACTTATCGATGACGAGTGGGTGAATTACAAATCCAAAGTAGGGGCTTCGGCCTAGTCGGGCAACATCCTCATCTTTGTTTCCTCTCCCAGGAGAGGAAGGCTCCTTGGTGGCAAAACAGTTGATTTCATTTATTATCATCCCAAGGAGCTTCCCCGCTCGGGTCCCGATAATCGGGAAGGGGTGGGTCAAAGGTTTTAAAGGCCGGTGAAATTTGAATCAAAAATTGAAATATTGAATCCAATCCATGTAGGGACGTTTCATGAAACGTCCCTACATGGATAATTATGAAAACAAACAGACCATGAAATCCAAATCATCCATAACCAAATTTATTCCCATACTAGACTGGGTCAGATCCTACTCCGGTGAGGATGCCAAGGGTGACCTGAACGCCGGTATCACGGTGGGAATCATGCTCATTCCGCAGGGAATGGCATACGCGATGCTGGCCGGCTTGCCGCCCATTTACGGATTATACGCCTCCATCGTACCACTTATCTTGTACGCTATTTTTGGAACATCAAGGCAGTTAGCCGTTGGTCCGGTGGCGATGGTTTCGCTGCTTGTTTTAGCCGGTGTGGGAGAGGTAGCCGAAGTGGGAAGTGACCGATTTATACAACTCGCCATCATGACCGCCATGGGTGTGGGGCTTTTCCAATTATTCATGGGCGTTTTTCGGATGGGTTTTTTAGTGAACTTTTTGTCACATCCTGTTTTAAGCGGATTTACCTCGGCAGCCGCGTTGATCATTGGTGGGAGTCAGCTTAAGAATTTATTGGGCATCGACATTCCACGAACCAATTACGTGCATGAGATCCTGATCAACACGTTCCAGAAAATTGGTGAGATCGATTCGTTTACGGCCGCAATTGGGATTGGATCTATAGCTACGATTATTTTACTGAGGAAGTGGAAGAAGACATTCCCATCTGCTTTGGTTGTGGTTGGATTGGGAACCATCGTGACGTATGCATTTGGGTTGAATGGACACGGTGTGGCCATTGTAGGAAACATACCCGAAGGACTACCGGGTTTTGAACTCACCTCCATGAACTGGGCTGATCTTGAACTCATCTTCCCAACCATTTTAGTGATCTCATTGGTTGGATACATGGAATCCATTGCGGTGGCCAAAGCCATTGCCAACAAGCATGGCTACAAAGTGGACCCAAATCAGGAGTTGATCGGATTGGGCGCAGCAAATATAGGTGGGGCGTTATTTCAGAGTTACCCTACCACCGGTGGGTTTTCCAGAACGGCGGTGAACGATCAAGCCGGTTCCAGAACAGGAATGGCCTCTATCATTTCCGCGGTAATTATCGCATTAACAGTGCTCTTTTTAACCCCGCTGTTTTACTATCTGCCAAGTGCTGTGCTTGCTGCCATCATTATGGTAGCCGTGGCCGGATTGTTTGATACACATGAGATGAAGCACCTTTGGAGAACTGATAAAAGGGACCTGGCTATGTTAGTGATTACCTTTATTGCTACACTTGCCTTAGGCATTGAAGAAGGAATTGCGATAGGGGTATTGATATCTCTGGGAATGGTGATCTACAGCAGTACAAAACCCCACAGCACGGAGTTAGGCCGATTGGGAGAAACCAAAAATTTCAGAAATGTGAATCGATATAAGGAAGCCAGAACGGAAGAGGAAATTCTTATTTATCGTTTTGATTCCCAACTTTATTTTGCCAACGTAGAACACTTTCGGAATACTGTTGACAGGTTAATTGAAAGAAAGGGAGAAAAACTCAAGTTGGTGGTGCTGGATGCATCTGCGATGAATAGCATTGATTCTACCGGAGTGCATGCACTGAAGGAATTGATCAAGGATCTTAAGGAACGAGGGATTGAACTGTATTTTGCCGGCACGATTGGTCCGGTTCGCGATAAGCTGAAAGTTTGTGGAATTACGGAAGGACTAACGATCGGAAACTTCTACTTCGATGTAGCCGACTCGATTGATGCCTATAAATCAGAAGGTGGACTTGAAAGAGAATTCTCCCCGGTTCAAACTAATATATAATTCACCTTGTTTATTTTACTAAAGAAAAGGTTCAATACTGATGAAGAAAACAATTTTAACAATAGCGATACTTTCAATTATAGGAATCATCATGTTTAATTTATTTAATAGATCATCTGACAAAAAAGAGAAAACTATGGGCATTGACATTAGTACCGAGGAATTCAAAGAAAAGAGAGCCGAGACCGAAGGCGTGATCATTGATGTGCGCACCAAAGCGGAATATGAAGATGGGCACCTGGCAGAAACCGACCATCAATATGACTTAACAAATGGTGATTTTCAGGCGCAGCTCAATAATTTGAATAAGGATGAAACCTATTACCTTTACTGCCGAACAGGAAACCGAAGCGGACAGGCTGCCCGCATCATGAAGAATGCCGGTTTTGGAAAAGTATATAACGTAGGCGGATTTAGCGATCTGGCCAAAGCCGGATTTGAGACGGAATAGAATCCGTATCTCAAAAATCTTTCATTATGGTTTTTCATGGGTTCAAGATGTAGTATTTTCTGATGTGAAGTTTAACGGAAAATAACCCAAAGCAATTCATGTTTTTTCAGCAAATTTTTGAAGAGAAACTGGCGCAGTATGCATATTTGATCGGGTGCCAGGCTACCGGTGAGGCTATTGTTGTAGATCCGATGCGGGATATTGACCGCTATAAAGAGATCGCTCAAAAAAATAATTTAAGGATCACCGCTGCAACCGAGACGCACATCCATGCCGATTATCTTTCCGGGCTTCGGGAATTTGCTGAAGAAGGAGTGAAAGTGTTGGTTTCGGATGAAGGCGATGCCGACTGGAAATACGAGTGGGTGATGGGGAGTGATTATGAGCATCAGTTGCTGAAAGATGGCGATGAGTTTGCGATCGGGAACATCAAGTTCATCGCAAAACATACACCGGGACATACCCCCGAACACCTCAGCTTTTTGGTAGCAGATGGTGCAGCTACGGATGAACCCATGGGAATCCTTTCCGGAGATTTTATTTTTGTTGGAGATGTAGGCCGACCTGATCTACTGGAAACGGCTGCCGGACAAGAAGGTGTGATGGTTGATTCTGCTAAAGTAATGTATCAATCTATTCAAAAATTCAAGGAAATGCCGGGTTATTGGCAGGTCTGGCCGGGTCATGGAGCGGGTAGTGCTTGCGGTAAAGCATTAGGTACAATTCCGGAATCAACGGTAGGGTACGAAAAGCGGTTTAACAATTCGATAAAAGCAGCGATCTCTGAACAAGAATTTGTGGATTATATTTTAGACGGCCAGCCCGAACCGCCATTATATTTTGCCCGAATGAAACGGGATAATAAAAAAGGCCCGGAAGTTCTTGGTGAAATTCCACAGCCAAAAAACACTACTGTGGAACAGATTATCGGACAGGTTCGGATTTCGCAGTCTGTGATCCTGGATACCCGTAATCGATATGAATTTATGGATGGCCATATTGAGGGCTCTCTGCTTTCGCCCTTAAATAAAGCCTTCAATACGGTAGCAGGTTCATATATCAAAGAAAATGAACAGATCTTTTTGATCATAGAGGAAGAAAAAGTTGGAGAGGCCGCGTTGGATCTGATTCGAATTGGGTTGGATAACATCGCCGGTTATGTAACACCTGATCAGCTCAAAGAATTTGGGGAGAAAGGAGGGGAGCTCTTTACTACCGAAACCATCGACTTTAAGAAAACAGAAGAGTATCTGAATGCGGGGGAAGCTTATCTGCTGGATGTCCGCAAGCAATCCGAGTTTGAGGAAGGCCACATTCCCGGTGCGTTCAATATCGCTCACACCCGATTGTTAGATCGGATCGATGAAGTTCCAAAAGACAAGCCCGTAATGGTTTCATGCCGTACCGGAGCACGTTCTGCGGTTGCATCTGCATTGCTTGAGAGAGAGGATTTTGTGGTAAAGTATGTGGATGATCTGATCGAGGAGTGGCTGGAGAAGAACATCGAACATTGAACAAGGAACATTCAAGGCAGAAGTTAATCGCTCGATGTTCGACGTCGGATGTTCAATGTTCGGTGTTCAATTCTGCGTAGCGGAAGCAGTCTACCATATGATCCATCACCAGCCCACAGGCTTGCATGTGTGCGTACATGATGGTGCTTCCCACGAATTTGAACCCGCGCTTTTTCAGGTCTTTGCTGAGGGCATCTGACTCTTTACTGGTGGCCGGTAATCCCTTCATACTCTTCCAGTGATTAATGATCGGTTTACCCCCGACAAACTCCCAGATGTAGGTATCGAAACTGCCGAATTCTTCCTGAATATCCAGAAATAGCTGAGCGTTGGTTACGGCAGATCGTACTTTTAACTTGTTGCGGATGATCCCCTCATCCTTCAGAAGTTCCTGTATTTTGGCCTCATTAAACTTTGCGACTTTTTTGGGATCAAAATTAGCAAAGGCTTTTCGGTAACCTTCGCGACGCTTCAGGATGGTGGACCAACTGAGTCCGGCCTGAGCACCTTCAAGCATCAAAAACTCAAAATGTGTCCGGTCGTCATGAACGGGAACGCCCCATTCTTCATCGTGATATTTAATGTATTCGGGAAAGGTATCTTCAACCCATCCGCAACGTTTTTTGCTCATTTTATGTAATTATGGGTGATAATTGGGATCACTGAAAGTATAAAAGAGTTTAATTATTTCTACCTTATAAATTCACTCCCTTACACTCATTCAAATAAATATATTTATGAACTGGAAACAAACCGTTAACGATCTTGCTGAAAAAAGTGGAATCAGTCAAAGTCTTTCAAGACGGATTGCGAAGCTTACGGAGATCTTAGAGGAACTAGCCGCCGAAAAACATGGGGATGATTTCGTGCAGAAGCTTGGGCGTCTCCCC
This sequence comes from Gracilimonas sp., assembly GCF_035704785.1. Lineage (GTDB taxonomy): Bacteria > Bacteroidota > Rhodothermia > Balneolales > Balneolaceae > Gracilimonas. Next base: position 7,175 of record NZ_DASSWP010000028.1, read on the forward strand.
ATAGAGAGTGCGAAGGCGTTGGATGAAGGGGATGAAGTAAGTTTGAAAAAGCTTCAAAAGGAAATGGAAGGACTTTCCCTGAATGAGATCAAGGAGGTCCTTCGCATGTACACCATGTTCTTTCACTTGGTGAACTCACTCGAGCAGCATGAGATCAGTAGGGTGAACCGCAGCCGGGAATTTGACGAAACCCCGGAATCTCCCCGTAAAGAAAGCATTGCAGAATCGGTGTATAGAATGAAGGAAGACGGATACAGTTTTGAAGAAGCCATGGATATTTTCCGGCAGATGGATATTCAGCCTACCATCACGGCTCACCCCACCGAAGCCCGGCGGCGGAGTGTGTTACTGAAGCAGCAGGAGTTGGCTTCCATGATCTCCCGTCTGGGTGACAGCGACATTACCCCGGATGAAAAAATTGATTTGAGGCGCGAAATTTTGAATCAGCTGAATCTGCTTTTATTAACCGATGAAGTTCGTTCAGAGCGTCTTTCAGTAGAAGATGAGGTGGAAAACGGTTTATTCTATTTTACTCATTCCATTTGGGATTCTATTCCTGTTCTGTATCGTGATATTCGTCAGGCTTTTGATACCTATTACGGGCAACGGCCTGAGGTCCCCATAATATTGAAGTATCGCTCGTGGATCGGGAGTGATCGTGATGGAAATCCAAATGTAACCTCGGACGTGACCTGGCAAACGGTACTTGAACAGCGTCGTACGGTTTTGAATTTATATCTGAATGAGCTGAATGAACTCCGTCGTTACTTAAGTGTCTCTGATAAGCAGGCTGCGGTTTCAGGGGAGCTGGAAAAGTCTGTGAGAAAAGATGAGAAGGAATATCCTCTTTCCGAACGGTATCAAAGAAGGTATAAGCATGAGATCTATCGGCGGAAGGTGACGCACATCATGCATAAAATTCAATATCTGCTGGATCTTCTTTCGGGAGATAAGGCTGAGATCCTAAACGGTTCAAAAAAGTACGAGACAAAGGACTTTATTGAAGATCTGGAATTGATAAAGCAGAGTTTGGTTGAAAATGGACTTTCTGGTTTATCGGAGCAGGGTAGGTTGGAGGATCTCATCATCCGCGCCAAAACATTCGGATTCCATTTGAGCGGGTTGGATATCCGTCAACACAGCGGGCTGCATGAAGAAACCGTAGAAGAATTGTTTACTCAAGCCAATGTCACAGATAATTACGGTGGGCTGAGTGAAGATGAAAAGATCAATGTATTGGTGAAAGAGCTTTCGAATCCACGGCCATTGAGTCCGGTTAAAAGTGAGCGTTCTGAGATTTCGAACAAAGTGATGACGGTTTTTGAAGAGATCCGTGATATGCTGGCACTAAACCCTGATATATTTGGGAGTTATATCATTAGTATGACACATGGCATAAGCGATATGATGGAAGTTATGTTGATCGCCAAAGAAGTCGGGCTGTGGAGCTATGCTAAAGGAAAAATAGACAGTCAATTGGATGTGGTTCCATTATTCGAAACCATTGAAGACCTTGAAAACAGTGCCGAATTAATGGGGCAGATGTATGAGCATGACCTGTATTCCAAGCATTTGAGCTCACGTGATAACTTTCAGGAGATCATGCTGGGTTATTCCGATTCCAACAAAGACGGGGGCTATTGGATGGCTAACTGGGCACTCGACAAAGCCCAATACGAACTCGGAATCGTATGCCGAAAACATAAGGTAGATTTCAGGTTATTTCACGGCAGGGGAGGAACGGTTGGCCGTGGTGGCGGGCAGTCGAATCAGGCGATCGTGGCCATGCCTGCGGTAGCCAACAATGGGCGGATTCGATTTACGGAGCAGGGGGAAGTGATCTCATTCCGTTACATGCTTTCATCTATCACGCACCGCCATCTTGAGCAGATTGTCAACGCAATGGCTACGGTAACGATGGCTCAGTATTCTGAATCCGGTGGGTATTTGACCGGTAAGGAAAAAGAGCGTGAGATCATCGAAATATTAGCCGAAACTTCCATGAAAGCATATCGTGAACTGATCGATGATCCTGAATTCTGGGATTGGTATTCGGGAATTACCCCGATCGAACATATTGGGAAGTTACCGATCGCGTCCCGACCGGTCTCGCGCGGTTCATCTGATGATATGTCCTTTGATACTTTGCGGGCCATTCCATGGGTTTTTGCATGGACACAAGTTAGATACAATACCCCGGGTTGGTATGGAATTTCAGAAGGATTGGAAGCGGCTCAACAAAAAAATGAGAATGCATTGGAAGTACTTCAAAAATGGCATAAAGAATGGACCTTCTTCCGAACTGTACTGAATAACTCTCAGCGGGAGATGGCACGTACTCATTTGCCAACTTCGGGACTCTATAATTCTGAGTCATCAAAATTCCATGAGAAGTTGATCAAGAAATATGGGGAGGCTGAAAAATGGATCACATCCATCACCGGTTATCAACACATTTTAGATCACAATAAAGTAATACAGAACTCGATCTTATTTAGAAATCCGTTTACCTATCCCATGAATTTTATTCAGGCAGAGTTACTTGAAAGATGGAAAAATACAAAAGGCGAGGATGAGAAAGAGAAGCTCACTGAAGCTTTATTTTTAAATATTAACGGTATAGCAGCGGCAATGCAAAGTACGGGGTAAAAGGAAGCGCTGAACAATTATTAACGGTATGATCACTGTTATTTAATCCGAAACATGTTATTTTAAAACCATGATGAATGAGATAATTACAAATACCAACATTACGATAGAACCGGTTGAACAAAGCCGTATTCATGAGGTTGATTTTAATAATCTTGTGTTTGGTCGCAAATTCTCTGATCACATGTTTGAAATGGAGTTTGAGGATGATAAATGGGGGAAGCCTTTGATCAAGCCCTACGCTCCATTCAAAATGACGCCCGCAACTAATGTGCTGCATTACGGCCAGGCTGTGTTTGAAGGTATGAAGGCTTATTATGCGGACGAAAACACTGTACATATTTTCAGGCCAAAAGCCCATCATGAACGATTTAATAACTCATGTCGTCGGATGTGTATTCCCGAAACGGAATATGAAATTTTTATTGAAGCGTTGGAGACACTGATAAAACTAGATCACCAGTGGATACCTAAGAGATCCGGTACAGCTTTATACATTCGCCCCTTTATTTTTGCCTCTGATGACCTTCTTGCTGCCCGCTCATCGGATACATTCACTTATCAGATCATAACTTCTCCTGTAGGCGCCTATTACTCTGAAGGATTTAATCCTGTATCTCTTACTACAACCGATGAATATGTCCGTGCAGTAAAAGGTGGAACAGGTGAGGCTAAAGCGGCCGGAAACTACGCCGGAAGTTTTCTTCCTGCTAAAAAAGCAAAAGCCAACGGGTATACCCAGGTGCTTTGGCTGGATGCGAAAGAGCACAAATACATTGAAGAGGTAGGAACAATGAATATTCATTTTCTCATTGGCGATACATTGATAACTCCTGCATTGACCGGTTCGATACTTCCGGGAGTGACTCGCAGATCTGTAATTGCTCTCGCCAAAGAATGGGGACTGAATGTAGAAGAACGGCGGATTACTATTGACGAGGTTTTTGAAGCGTATGAGAAAGGCGAATTGAAGGAAGTATTCGGCTCCGGAACAGCCGCTGTAGTTTCACCGGTAGGATTGATCCATCATAAAGGAAAGAATATCAAACTCGATCGTGAGAAGCCCGGTGAGTTTGCTCAAAAATGCTTCGACAAGATCACTGATATCCAATATGGTCGTGCAGAAGATAAATTTGGCTGGGTGCATAAGGTGAGCATCTGAGCATGAATCTTGATCTGCTTAAAATAGTAGCAGTCGGCTCCGGTGGTTTTCTCGGAGCCGTTTTTCGTTATCTGATCTCCATTTTCACTCAATCCCAATTTCCCGATAGCAAATTTCCTTATGGAACCGTAGCTGCTAATCTCATTGGCTGCTTGTTGATCGGTTTACTAGCCGGATTATTCGAACTCAAATCTTGGGGTAGTCCCGAATTTCGCCTTTTTATATTTGTGGGAATTTTAGGCGGATTTACGACTTTCTCAACCTTCTCCCACGAAACCTTTTTGCTATGGGAGAATGGGAAACTACTGATGAGTCTTGCCAATCTTGGTGTGCAAGTGATTTTTGGATTGGCGTTTGTTTGGGTAGGATATCAATCAGTAAGATTGTTTAGCTGATAGCTTCCCTTAATACCCCTTCTCCCGATCCACCTCAAACAACAACTCCATCCCCGACATCGCACGCTTATAATTTTCTACTATCACTTCAGCGGCTTCGTTGGCAGGGGTGATTGCCGCAATGTGGGGAGTGATCATGATCTGTTTACGATTCCAAAAGGAATGGTTCTTAGGCAGCGGCTCTTCTTCAAATACATCCAGGCAAGCGCCTTCAAGGTATCCCATGTCAAAAGCATAGATCAGGTCTTCTTCAACCAGGTGGTTACCACGCCCGACATTGATCAAATATCCGGGCTTTTTCATTTTTTTGAAAAGATCGAGATCCAGGAACCCTTCAGTTTCTTCGGTTAGAGGGAGGAGGTTTACCAGGATCTTGGTATCAGATAGAAAATCGTTCAATTCAGATTTCCCGGCAAAAGAAGTCACACCTTCAATATCCTTCTTAGAGCGACTCCAGCCGGAAACAACATATCCATGTTTAACCAACAATGTTGCAACACTTTTTCCCATTTCGCCCAATCCCATAATACCAACCGGGGTATGTTTTTTAGGTATCGTACTTTTTTGCTCCCATATTCCTTTCCTTTTGTTTTCGAAATAATCATCAATTTGAAGCCGATAATTGACAATAGCATTCAATACATACTCAGCCATTTGATCTTGAAGTGAATCAGTGACCAGTCGGCAAATAGGGATATCCTCAGACAGGCTTTCATCATCCAGTAAATGATTTACTCCGGCACCCAAAGAAGACACTGCTCTTAAGTTGGGATAATTACCCAACACTTTTTCAGGATGATTCCAGCACACAGCAAAATTCACCCTTTCTTTATTCTCAACCCGGGGCCAGATCTCTACATCCAGATTTGGATCTTTCTCGAGGAGGGCTTTTTTCAGCGAGTCGAAGTCTCGTTTTTTTGCGATCAGTAAAAGCGACATATATTCCTTTGGTTTTTCAGGATGAGAAGATAGGCATTCACAACAACTTCTGAGAAATTATGAATGCTAATTTGTCTCCAAAAACTCTTTATATAATTCTATCAATTCGTTCATCATCATTGCAGTAGCTCCCCAGAGCGGAACCCGGTGAATATTCCAAAATGGAACACGATAGGGAGTACCGCGAAGCTCCCAATTTTCTTCTACTAAGTTTTGCTCCTCTACAAGTTTAGAAATGGGTACGGATATGATCTCATCCACCTCATTTGGATTGGGGGTGAATACCTGCTCCTGCTCCAGAAAAGCCACGACGGGAGTTACCATATTGTCTGAGTGTCCCACATATAACGGAGTCAGTTGCCCGACAATATGGACTCCCTCACTTTGTAACCCGATCTCTTCCTGAGCTTCCCTTAGTGCGGTTTCAATGATCGTTTCATCACCCTCTTTTCCGCCGCCCGGGAAACTAAGCTGCCCGCCGTGATTGATGGTTTGTGTTCTGAGTGTCAGTATGATCTCAAGTTCTTCCTTCCAGCTGACCAGAGGAACCAGTACGCTGCTGTTCCTGAAATCATCATTCGCAGGTTTGTAGTTCTTGGGATTATTTGTCCCATTAACCGGATTGGGAGCCATTTTATGCTGTGCATTCTTCCCGGGAAGTGAAGAACCTAGCTTCATTTGTAAATAATTGTGAAATTTTTTTTGTAACAAAGTGGAAATCTACTACTGTTTAATGTATATACATCCGTGCAACATAAATTCGTATCTAATAATTTTACGATTAAAAGAAAAGAATTTGTGAGGCATGATATAAGTTACTCATTCACACGGGTATAAATAAAACACTAACTAAATAAGAGTAGTAAATATGAATACTAGCATAATTAGAAAGTTAACTGCCGGGGCATTGGTACTTATGTTGGCAGTTGTAGGATGTCAAAATGTTACTGAGGTCTCGAATACCAATGATCTTTCAGAAAACAATATCATTGAAGGGCAGTATATCGTAGTGATGAAATCATCAACTGATGGACAGTTCAAGCTCGGAGAAACTGAGCGAATAGAAGCTGTCAGAACTAAGGTTTTTTCGTCAGTTGAACTCTCAGAAACAAATGTGGTCGCGAAATACAATAATGTATTAGCAGGATTTGCTGCACAATTAGATGACTCGCAACTCGAAAAACTGCGTGGCAATAAAAATGTGGAATACATTGAGAAAGACAGAATCTATACTTTTGCTCCTCCTTGCGGAACCCCGCGCGGTGGTCCTTGTGACGATCCCGGTGATGGTGACGGCGGAGATGGCGGTGATTCCACACAGGAAACACCATACGGAATTACCCGAGTGAATGGCGGTGCTACCTATAGCGGAAGTAACGTAGCGTGGATCATTGATTCAGGAATCGATTTAGATCATCCTGACCTAAATGTAGATGCTTCTCGTGGTTTTAATGCATTTACCTCTGGACGTGACGGTAAAAGCATGGATGACGGAAACGGGCACGGAACTCACGTAGCCGGTACTGTTGCTGCAATCGATAATAATTTTGGTGTGATCGGTGTTGCCGCAGGTGCTACCGTGATTCCGGTTAAAGTTTTGGATAGCCGTGGAAGCGGATCATATTCAGGCGTTATTGCCGGTGTTGATCATGTTGGGGCAAATGGTTCCAATGGTGATGTCGCCAATATGAGTTTGGGAGGTCCAACTTCTCAGGCATTGGACGATGCGGTGTTAGGAGCTTCTTCAAACGGTGTCAAGTTTGTACTGGCAGCCGGAAACAGCAGCACTGATGCAAACAACTCTTCTCCGGCTCGTGTAAATGGGTCTAACATTTTCACCATTTCTGCAATGGACAGCAACGATAACTGGGCTAGTTTTTCAAACTATGGAAATCCCCCTGTTGATTATGCTGCACCTGGTGTTAGTGTTAATTCTACCTGGAAGGACGGAAGCTACCGATCAATAAGTGGAACTTCAATGGCTGCTCCACATGCCGCAGGCGTACTGTTATTAGGAAATGCAACTACTGATGGTACTGTGAACGGAGATCCCGACGGAAATGCTGATCCTATTATTGTTCACTAATTAGTGAATTGATTTAGAAAGCTACTTTAAGCCCTCTTTCCAATAGGCAGGAGGGCTTTTTTTATGATGTTAAAAGAAATACAATGAATAGGGTAATGGTTTTCAAAGCTGAATACATGTCCGTATTTTTAGATACTATAATTATTTTAAAAAGCCCCACACGCAATTAATGAAGAAAAAGTATAATGTTTATGGCATTGGAAATGCCTTGGTAGATCTGGAATTCAAAGTAACATCTAACTTTCTTGAAAAGTATGAGGTCCAAAAAGGGCTCATGACGTTGGTTGATGAAGACACTCAGCATACTTTAATTAATGCCATTGACCACAACGATACAGAGAAAAAATCAGGAGGTTCCGCAGCTAATACCGTAATTGCGGTTTCCCAATTTGGCGGAAAAGCTTTCTATTCCTGCAAAGTAGCTGATGATGAATTCGGCGATTTTTATCTGAAGGATATGGAAGATGCCGGTATCCTAACCAACTTTAACCGGCAAAAAAGAGAAGAGGGAGTCACGGGAAAATGTTTGGTGATGATCACCGATGATGCCGACCGAACCATGAACACCTATCTCGGAATTTCATCCGGGCTTTCGGTGAATGAAGTGGATGAACGAGCCATCAAAGATTCGGAGTACGTATATCTTGAGGGTTATTTAGTGGCATCAGAACCGGGACTGGATGCCATCAAACACACCAAAAAAATTGCGGAAGAAAATGGAGTTAAAACAGCCATCACCCTATCTGATCCTTCCATTGTAAATGCATTCAAAGATCAGTTTCGTGATGTCATCGGAGCTTCGGTAGATCTGTTGTTCTGTAATGAAGAAGAAGCCAAGACCTTCACCGGAAAAAGCGATCTGCTTGAAGCAAGGGAAGCATTAAAACAAGAAGCCAAACGCTTTGTGATCACCCAGGGCAAGAACGGAGCTATGATCTATGATGGAGATACCTTCATCGATATTGAACCGTACGAAGTGAAAGCAGTGGATACAAACGGGGCCGGTGATATGTTTGCCGGAGCTTTTCTATATGGCATCACCAATGAACTTGGTTTCGCTAATTCAGGAAAACTTGCCAGTTTGGCCGGTTCCAGAATTGTGTCTCAATACGGCCCTCGTTTAAATTGGCACGAAGTTCAGGAATTATTACACAAGCTAAAATAAACAGACGATAGAATATGACAGGAATAGAATTACTGGGATGGGCAGGATTTGGAATATTGGTAGCAGCCTGGATCCCTCAAACCATTGATACCATAAAAGCAGGGAGTACGTCGATCAATGTAGCTTTTATTATTATGTACTTTTCTTCAAGTTTAATGCTAACCGTTTACTCTGTGATGATTGATGATGTGATTTTTATTGCATTGAATGCATTATTGACATTAGGCAGCGGTATAAACATGTATTATAAATTCTTTCCAAGGACAGAATGATGAAACTAGACAAGCTGGTTTTAGCTTCTCAGAATCCCCACAAAATTGAGGAAATGCAGCAGATCCTAAGTCCGCTGGGAATTGAGGTGCTATCTGCAAAAGATTTTCCAAATCTGAGAGAGGTTATTGAAGATCGCCCTACGCTAAAAGGGAATGCCCTCAAAAAAGCTCAATATGTATCAAAGGAAACTCGGCTCCCTTCGCTTTCTGATGACACCGGACTGGAGGTCGA
>NZ_DASSWP010000063.1:0-7998 GCF_035704785.1 Gracilimonas sp.
CCAATCGGGTAGAACTCCAACCTCAATTCCAAAAACCCAGCTTATTATTGTCATGGAAGCAAACGTTAGAAGGGCGATAAATAATAAATTCAGCCAAAATCCTGCTTTAGACATTTCCGGAATAGTGATTTTTCCACTCCCATAAACAATGGCATTCGGAGGGGTAGCTACAGGCAACATAAAAGCACAACTGGCGCCCAAAACAGTTGGTACAGCCAATAACAAAGGGTTTTCTCCCAGACCTATGGCTACAGATGCCAGAATAGGCAGAAATGCTGCCGTAGATGCTGTATTACTTGTCATCTCAGTTAAGAATACAATCAATGAAACAACAACCAAGATTAGTAACAATACAGGCCATGTATTCAGGCTTCCAATTCCACCCCCTATCCACGTTGCCAGACCGGTCTCGCTGATCGCTGATGCCATACTTAATCCCCCACCAAATAGGATGAGCACTCCCCATGGAAGTTGCTTGGTATCTGACCACTTGAGTAAAAAAACATTTTCTTTCAGGTCGGAAGGGATCAGAAAGAATAAAACTGCAGCTCCAATGGCAATACCTGCATCCGAAATACCCGGGATATAATTATCAATAATTGGACGGCACATCCACATTACCGCTGTTCCCACAAATATAAAACCTACTTTTATCTCTTCTGAAGTTATCTTTCCCAGATCATAGAGTTGCTGTTGTATCAATTCCTTTCCTCCCGGTAAAGTGTCAATTTTTATGGGATAGATAAACTTAGTGAGTACCACATATAACATTGGTAATGAGATCAATACTATGGGCACTCCCACCAGCATCCAGTCAAAAAAGCTGATCTCTATACCATAATTCTCCAAGACAAACCCGGCTAGTAAAGCGTTTGGAGGAGTTCCAATCAATGTTCCCATTCCCCCAATATTACAGGCATAAGCAATACTCAAAATCAAAACTATTTCGAAGTTTATTTTATCTGATGAGTCTTCACTCTCTACCAATACAAGAATTGACATCGCTATGGGTAACATCATGATGGCCGTGGCTGTATTGCTCACCCACATACTCAAGAAAGCAGCTGAGATAATGAATCCTATAATAATGGAGGAAGGTTTCACCCCCACAAAACTGACAATATTGATGGCAATACGACGGTGTAAATTCCATTTCTCCATTGCCAATGCAATGATGAATCCTCCCAGAAATAAAAAAATGAGTGGATTGGCGTATGGTGTGGTAGCTTCACTGATACTGCTGACTTCTAAAACAGGGAACAACACAATGGGTAACAAAGCAGTCACAGATATGGGCAGTGCTTCTGTGATCCACCAAACTGCCATCAGCATGGTAACCGCTGCAGTTTTCCAGGCAGCGTCTGTTAAACCATCAGGGATGGGACTTATCAGCATGATCACAAAAACCAGCAGACCAAAGATCAGTCCGACATATTTTCTTAAATCTGTAAAAGCAGTGGTCATATCTCGATGTTTGGAATTCCCGGATCATAAAAATGCTTCGACAGAGTACAAAAAATGTTTAAACACTTCCATCGCTTTCCATATTTCATTTTCAAAAGAATCACACATTATCTATTATCTGCCATGGAAAAAAAACCCATAGATGACATAAAACCTGAATGGCTCAAAGACTATACCGTAGTCGCTATTTTAGGTGTTATTTTCATTTTGCTTTTCTTTTGGTTCACCTCAACATTCAACCTCCCGTAAATGAGCTGGATTGACTGGACGGTTTTGATTGCATTTTTAGGCTATACCATATGGGATGGTACGCGCAGGGGTAAAGAGGCCTCCACTATAGAGGGTTACTTGCTTGCTAATCGCTCTATGCCCTGGTGGGCTGCGGGGCTTTCCGTAATGGCTACCCAGGCTTCGGCCATCACTTTTATAGGCACTACCGGAATTGCTTATGTAGAAGATATGAGGTTTGTACAGGTTTATCTGGCCATCCCTTTTGCTATGATCTTCATATGTATGTTTCTGGTTCCCTTTTTCAGCAAGATGCAGAACTTTACAGCCTATGAGGTTTTAGAAGAACGTTTTGGGCTTAAGACGAGACTTACCACCTCCGGACTTTTTCTTATTTCCCGTGGACTCGCTCTTGGGGTTTTGATCGCCGCTCCTTCATACGTTCTTGCCCTTTTACTTGGGCTTCCGCTTTATATCACCATCCTTATCATTGGAGTGATTGCCACCCTTTACACAACAGTGGGCGGTATTGCCGGGGTGATCACCACCGACGTAAAGCAAATGGCTATCATGATGTTTGGCCTCGTCTTCTGTTTCATTCTCATTTGGCTAAACCTGCCGGAAGAAGTTGGGTTTGAGGGAGCGCTTTATCTGGCGGGAAGCCTGGACAAGCTCACAGTTCTTGATGTCAGTTTTGACCTCACCGAAAAATATAATGTATGGAGCGGAGTGATAGCTGCCTTCTTTTTGATGGCTTCCTATTTCGGTACCGACCAATCTCAAGTACAGCGATATCTAACTACAGATTCCGTGAAAAATGCACGTAAATCTCTGTTGCTAACTGCATATGCAAAGATCCCAATGCAATTTTTTATTCTGTTACTTGGGGTGATGTTATACGTGTTCTTCATCTTCAATTCTGCTCCGGCTTCTTTCCGAGCCACAGAACCTGTTGCGCAAACTGAGCAGCAACAAATAGCCGAACAGAAAATCCTAAAAGAGTATCAAGTAGCCCATTTAAACAGAAAAGAAGCCGCTCTTGAAGCCGTTCAAAACCGTGATGATCAATCACAGAAACTCTTCGTGGAAACAGATGCTCAAATGAATGATGCCCGGGATGCTGAACTGGCATTGCAGGCCGAAATTCGACAGGCCGATGTAAATGATACCAACTATATTTTCCCATACTTCATCCTTAATTACGTCCCTATTGGGATCATTGGCTTGGTCGTAGGAGGAATTTTTGCAGCAGCACTCAGCTCAATCGACAGTGAATTGAATGCATTAACCACTGTATCTATTATAGACTGGTATCAGCGCTTACAAGGCAATTTACACACAGAGGCTCATTATGTAAAATCATCCCGGGGTGTTACTTTTTTCTGGGGAGCAATTGCCACCGTTTCTGCTTTGTTAATGGGAGAGACAAAGTCTATTATAGAGCTGGTCAATCAGATCGGGAGTTATTTTTATGGTTCCATTCTCGGAGTCTTCATACTTCTTCTTTGGGTAAAAAGAGCTACAGGAACCGGGGCTTTGACCGGATTGATTTCAGGAATGTTTTCGGTATTCGCCTTCGACCGGCTTTTCTTTAATTCAATTACCGGCGATTATTCGTTCATCTTTCCATGGAGTACTGTTCCGGAAGGATATGCCAAGGCTGTTGAGTTCTTATGGCTGAACCCTGTTGGAACATTCGTTGTAGTTATCGTTGGAATTTCGATCAGCCTGATCTGGCCGAAATCGAAATAATTTAGTTTCCAGGCTTTTCTAGCTTTCCTTCTTCCCCAAACTTAGAACTTGTAGGTGGTCGGTATGGCTGAAAAGGGATCTTCAACAAATTTCCCAGGTTATCATTTTCCTTCGGATCCATATGAGTATCAATCCCATATTTCAGTTCTGAGACATCATTTACTTCAGCAAATGTGCCGAACATTCGATCCCATATCGCAAAGATATTTCCATAGTTGGTATCCGTGTACGGCTGTGTATAGTGGTGATGAACTTTATGCATCAGCGGAGTGATGAGAACCCATGATAATGCCCGATCGATCTTTTTTGGCATATTGATGTTGGCATGCGATAAATGCGCAAAAAGAGCGGAAATACTTTGATATAGAAATATGATCCAGATCGGCACACCCACTAAGATCACTCCAATGATCGTAAACACCATTCTAAAGACTGCTTCTCCGGGATGATGCCTAAGACCTGTCGTAACATCAACAGTGGTGTCACTGTGATGTACAAGATGAAACTTCCACATCCATTTCACCTTATGTTCTATCCAGTGGATGAGATAAGCACCGAAAAAATCGAGAAGCATCACCCCCACAATTGCCTGTACCCACACAGGCATTTCTATCCATTGCAGAACTCCAAATTCATTAGTGGTCACATAATTTGAAGACCATATTAAAATACCTGCAAAACCAAGACCGATCACCACAAAGAATCCGTTCAGTACTAAGTTAAGAGCGGCATGTCGCGCTTTCTTATATCCAAATTCAAAGAGAGGGAAAACACCTTCTATTACCCAAAAAAGAAAAATTCCACCGATCAGGATACCCGCTCTGAATACAGTGGGTAAATTCTCAAAAAATTCTATAAACGATTCCATTTAATTGAACTCACATCTGTGTTTATTGCATATATAAAGATGCTAAAATCGAAGGTCAGGTTCAAAACTGACCGCAATAAAAAAGCCCTCGCACAAAAAATAATGTACGAGGGCTCAAAATGTTAATTCAGTATTTCTTAATCGTTTCCGTCAAGAATATCTGTTACCCGAGCTTGGGCGTCTTCCAGATGAATGCGTGTAGCACGGTCAAAACCACCATTTCCTAATGCGCGATCAATATCCCTGTTTAGAATATTTAATTGATTTCTGACAATTGGATGAATATCAGATTGATCTACATTAATTGATGGTCCAAACCAGCCGCCGCCTGCTTCTTCTTGTTCCATCAGGCTTCTCATTTGATCGATGTAAGCACGCTGCAAGTTTCTTCGGTAAACATCAATATTCTCACCGGCTCGAACTTCACTGAAAATACCGTTTCTAACATCGTCCATCATTTCGAACGCGGTGTAGGTTTCTTCGTCAGACCTTTTTGTGTACTCAATTAATCTGGCTATACGCTGTGCACTTGTCAGTCTTGAAAGTACACTGGCCTGAGCACCTCTGAAGGTGTCAATAACCGAAGCTTCATTTATACGATCAAGAATTGCATCATTGATGGCCCATGTAGGAGTACTAAAGGCATGTGTTTGAAGGAATTCCATAGCACGCTGTTGTCTTTCTTTTTCAACCGGACTGTAAACAACGCCTTCCTGTTCAAATGTTTTTTGATCTTCGTAAACTCCGCCAACATTATTTAGCACGTGCCCCATATATCTGTTCCACTGGCCGATAATATTGTTATAGAGTTCAGATAGTTCAGAAAAGTCTTCGCCCTCTTCTTCAATCCAGTCAATGAGATTTTCAGTTATAACCTGGAGATTTGCAATTCCAAGTTCGCTGGCTCTCATGGCATCATTCGTAAGATCTTCAGTTTGTACACGAGGGTCACTGCCACCGCTTCCAAAGAAATATTCAGGGTCACCGGCACGTTCCCGTGTCCATTCATTAAGAATAGCTTCGATTTCCTCATCACTCATATCATCGGGAAACCAAGTATATCCCCATTTAGTAGCCCATTTATCGTAGGTACCTACTGCAGGATAAAAATTGGTAACTCCATCACCGGGTTGAGCTACGTAGTTGAAACGTGCGTAATCCATAATTGATGGAGCAGTTCCATGTGTATTTGTAAAGCTTGGTGATCGCAGATCATCTACTGAATAAGCAAAACTCGATCCCATGTTATGAGGAAATCCAAGCGTATGCCCAACTTCGTGAGCTGATACAAAGCGGATCAATTCGCCCATAACATCATCATCAAACTCAATGCCACGGGCATCCGGGTTTGCAGCAGCAGTTTGAATGAAGAACCAGTTACGAAGCAAGTTCATAACGTTGTGATACCAACCGATATCACTTTCCAGGATCTGTCCTGTGCGTGGGTCATGAACGTGAGGTCCATATGCATTTTGTACAGGGGATGCGAAATAACGAATTACAGAATAACGTACATCTTCCGGGCTGAATTCAGGATCTTCCTCTTCTGTTGGCGGAAGTTTACCTATGATCGCATTTTTAAAACCTGCCGCTTCAAAAGCAACTTGCCAATCATTTATACCTTGAATAAGGTATTCTCTCCATTTTACAGGAGTTGCAGGATCTACATAATAAACAATAGGATTTACAGGCTCCACTAACTCATCACTTTCACCATCTAACCATGCTTTGTAAGCTTCTTTGTCTTTGGGAATTAGCTTCCATCGTGTAATGTGTCGAATTTGTTTGGCTTTTTGAGCCTCGTCACTATACTTAGTTTTGTTCACACTGAAAAATCCGACTCTTTCATCATGAGAACGGGGTCTCATTTTCTCAGCAGGAAGCACGATCATGCTATGATTAACTTCCATAGAGATAGTGCCTGTAGATGAATTGGAAGGGGGCTCGTTTGCATCATAAGTAAGTACATTTCGCACTTCAATATTTTCAGGATAACTATTGATGTGCTCGATAAAAGTACGATCTCCATCCAGTCGGCGCACCTGATAAGCCTGTCGTTGTCCACTAGGCAATCCAAGTGATGGAATATCTGAGGTGAATAAACTTGTAACTTCAATTACAGAACCTGTGGAATCTTCATTGAGCGCCTCTATATCAAAGGAAGCAATGATGGGCTCAAAATTAGAGTTTCGTACCGCTTCATAAATAGGCTTCCCTTCTGTCGCAACGTTTTCAAAAGAAACGTGGCGCAATAAGATGTTTTTATCTTTCTTTTGCCAGCGTACGATTTGAGTATTTACTTTTTCACCGCCATACCCAAGGTTATCAGCTGTTTTTGCCTGGCGAGTCACTAAAAGCATTTCTTTTTCTAAATGCTCATTCGGAATTTCATAATAATATTTGTCTTCCACTTTATGGACATTGAATAGCCCTTCATCAGTTTCAGCTTCTTCAGTGATAACATCACTAAATTTTTTCATTTCATCGTTGCTATCAGGACCTCCAGATCCACCGCGTGTAGTTTGCTCCGAGCTTGATACTGTTTCTGATGATTTGCATCCTGTAATTACAAAGGCAAAACTCAGAAAAAGCACAGATAGCTTCATCAAGTTAAATTTTCCGTAGTTCATAAATTATTTGATTAATTATAATTGAGAGAATAGGGTTATAAGGTGAGGCTAGTTTACCAGCTTATCAAGTCATATCGTAAATTAAGAGTGTAAAAAGTTTAAAATGAGGATTTTACATGAAATTCCTGCCGGTTAAGACTACCTCATTTAGCAACTTTCATAAAATCAATTTTATAAATTAAATTTTTCACCTGGCAGATATATATCCAGTTGGATATTCTTTGTGCCGATCTTACCATTTTCAATTTTCACGGTGCCGGTTGTATTCCTGTATACCATCACTTGTGAAAGTCCCACAACTTCCACAGTGTCCCTTTTAACTAAAATAGCCGTTGCTTCATCAATACCTATTCCTATATGATCTGGATATTCCATAATGGCCGTGAGCAATCGATTATTTCTGGCTCGTTTTACGAAATGCTGATCAATTATAACATCAGTTATTAAGCCTAATCCCTCAACAGTTACTAGATTATCCTTTTCAAGATGATAAAAGGTAGATGTATACTCCGGGTGTTTCACCTGATCTCCGGTTATCATAATCCTACTCATGATGGCTGCTCCTGCACTTGAACCTGATATCACAGCCCCATTTGCATACGCCTCAAATATGGCTTCTTCGATCTCTGGATGCTCCTCAACTCGTTTCATAAACCGGCTTTGGTTTCCTCCCGCTATGTACATAAAGGCAGCATTCCTCACGGAATCCAAAGCAGTAGCAGTTACACTGTCTCTTCTTCCAAGATCGAACGAGTGCATATTTTCGAAGCCATTATCCCGAAACGGTTTCTCACCATAAAAACCGGAAGTATCCGGATCGAAACCTGACATCGTCAACACCAGCCCAAAAGCATTGGGATCACTCAGGTCTGATTCCTCCAAAATACGTTCAATGATCACATCAGGACGACTTCCACCTCCGATGATCATTAAAGCTCCTTTTTCTGATTGTTGCTGAACAGGTTCACAGCCTGAAATTAATATTAACAGTAATATGAGGGATATATAGAAATGCTTCATTAGTAGTTTTTATTGATTAAAAGACATAAAAAAAGC